>JAAFHV010000111.1 GCA_013297655.1 Myxococcales bacterium
CCTCCAGAGCGACGCGACGCTCGCGCCTCCAGAGCGACGCGACGCTCGCGCCTCCAGAGCGACGCGACGCCCGCGCCTCCAGAGCGACACGACGCCCGCGCCTCCAGAGCGACACGACGCCCGCGCCTCCAGAGCGACACGACGCTCGCGACGGCGCGCTCGATTTGCGTGCACAATACACGGGCACGCTGGGCGTCACTGCTCGACGCAGACGAGGCGCCGCGGCGTGGCGCAAGGAGAAGCGCTACCGACGCCGATGCTCGTGTTGCCCATGCGTCCGGCGATCCCCATGTTGCCGCGCTCTTCCGGCGATGCGCTGGAGAACCCCGAGCACGTGCCGGTGGGAGCTTGCGCCCAGGTCGCGGCCCCGATGCCGGTCCAGAAGAACACGCTCGTGCCCCCCGGCTGCGGGTCCCACGGGTTGGTGAGCGGTAGCTGGAGGAGCCCGGCGGCGTTCGTGGTCCCGAGCGGCGTCGTTCCGTCGGCTTGCACGTACACGCTCGACGGCAAAAAGACCCAATCGAGGCCGCCGACCGCGTCGCGCAGGACACCATCGACGAGCATCGCCTTGAACACGGCCGCGTCGGGCCGCGACGCAGACGACATGCAGAAGGAGTCGGCTTTGGCGATCGGGGTCGCGCCGACGAGCGCCGCGTCGTCTGCGAAGTTGCCGTCGTGGGACTCGGCGGTCACGAACACGCGCCTCGACGTGATGGGCGCGCACTGGTGGCTCGTGTGCGCGTTGGAGGTCTCTCCGCGGGGGCAAGCGACACACGCCGAGGACGACGTGCTGCCGGTCGCGGCGGTGCTGGTGAGGGCACGACACGCGGTGCAGACCGGGGAGCCCGGGCCCTCGGCGAACGTGCCGCGTGGACACGGCTCGCACCGTCCGGAGCCGGGACTGGGCTCCTCCCCCGCGGCGCACGCCGTGCACACTCCGGAGACCACCCCTTCCCCCGGCGGGCACGGGGCTCCGAGCGTCTTCGAGGCTGCGCGGATCGAGTTTCCGCTCTTCCAGACGACGGCGCCCTCGGTCAGGTAAATGGGCTCTTCGACGACCTCGCGCGGCGCCATCGGCGTAGGCGTGCACGTGTGCTGATTGGCAATCTCGGCAAGAGCACAGCGCGCGAGGCCCCCTGCCCCGCCGAGGTAAAGGTTTTCGCCGTCGAGCGTAAAGAGCGGCGCGAGATCGCCGAGATCGAACCAGCCGCTGCACGCGGTCGTGGTCGGGCAGGCCTTCAGAGTGCCACCCTCGCGAATGACCACCATCGGGTGCGCCACCGCTGGCCCGCGCGGGCTCGTGGCGATTCGGACGGGCTCCTCGACAGGCAAGGGAAGCGTCGCGCCGGTCACCACCATCGCCGCCGGCGTGATGGCGCGGGTGGGGTTGTTCTCGGTGACGGTGAGCTTCATTTGTTCGGGGAAATAGCGCACGAGGGAGCCTTCGTTCTCGTGCGTATTCGCCGTTGGTCGCCCGACGCGGACCGGATTGGCAGACGTGCCGGAGGTGACCTCCACGAGCGTGCGATAACCCGCTTCGTCGAACCGCGACCAACGCACGATCTGCTCGACGCGACCTGGCCCCCCCGAGAGCGAGACCGCCCCCAAATACGACTGTTGCGGCGGGCCGGCGACGACGTGGTTCGTCCGGTTTTGGCGGGCGGTACCGTCGAACGCGATCGAAAATACGTTGTCTTGAATCGAGCCCGTCGCGCGCCCCGAAAAGTAGAGGCGGTCTCCGGCGAGAGCGAACTTGCCATTGTGGCCCGTCGTGTTCTTGATTTCCCTCAGTGCGGTGCAGGCGGGCAGCGCGCACGTGTAAAACGCGGACCCGATCCGCACCGCGAGCGTGCGGTCCGTGAAGTCGAAGTCCGACATGCCCACCACGAGGGTGCGCGCGGCGAGCGGAGGATCGGCGCCCGCGTCGCGGGAGGAAGGTGCCGCGTCGCGCGCCGCGTCTGCGAGCCACGCGTCGAAGGAAGCGTCGCGGGAGGGAGGCGCCGCGACGTCGTCCGGCGCGCCGTCGGCCGACGAGGCGAGAGAGCTATCGGGACCGCCATCCTCCACGACGGACACGAGCGGCGCCCCAGTCCCGCAAGCCGCCGCGCCGAGGAGGGCGAGCCACGACGCGGGACGACCGAGGAGCATCGCGCCCCTCCGTCTCGCTGCGCCGCGCGGAAGCTCACCCTTGCCCACGATCTCAGAGTACGACCGGACGAGGCGAGCGGGACCACAATTTGCCGCATTTTTCGCGGCTCCGCGGACCGCCGCGCGCCTCGCGAAATCCGATGGCGATTCGCCTACTTCGGCGCGGCGGCGGAACGTGACGGAGCTCGAGCTCGCGGACGCTCGATCAGGAGGCCTCGTCCTCGACGGCAGAGAAAGCCTCGGTCTCCGCGAAGTCGACGAAGTCCTCGTCGGTCGCGTTGGTCTCGTCGAGGAGGGAGAGGTCGGCGAAGCTCTTCGCGAGCGCCTTCACGTCGACCCGCTTGAGGTAGTCCAAGATGGGCTCTTCGGGCTTCCGCTCGGACTCGTAAAGCGCGACGAGCCGCTCGACGACTTTGGGCACGCGCTTGGCGGGGAACTTCGCGACGAAGCGCCCGAACGCGGCCTTCTCTCCGCGCGGATCGCCGCCGACGTAGAGGAAGTAGTGCGGCGCCGGCTTGCCACCGATGCGACGCATGCCGCCCTGGAAACCGAGGCCGGCGGCGTGGTGGAGGCCGCAGCCGTTCGGGCAGCCGCTCATCTTCACGACGAGGCCCTTCGTCTTCGCGACGAGCTCCGGAGTCTCGTCGACGAGGCTCGTGAGCGCCTGCGCGAGCCCGCGCGACTGGGTGACGGCGAGCTTGCACGACTCGGCGCCGGGGCAGCTCGAGGGGTCTCCGAGCGTGTCCGGGAACGCGCGAGAGAGCCCGATCCGCGCGAGCGCGACGAAGAGCGCCTCGAGGTCGGCCTCGCGCACCCAGTGGAAGGTGAGGTTCTGCGCGTGGGTCATCCGCGCGGTGCCGTCGGAGTAGGCGCGCGCGAGGCGAGCGAGGGCGCGGACCTGCCCCGACGATGCGTCTCCCAAGGGCAGCGTGGCGGTGACTTGGTAATAACCGTCTTGTTTTTGCGGGGCGACGTTCGACCCGAAAAAGTGGGCGCGGTCGGCCTCGCGAGGGAGCAGCGGGAGCGTCTTCGGGACGATGCCGGGCCCCTTCGCGACGCTCGCGTCGACGAGCGAGGAGAGCTCGGCGAGGGTGACCGGCACGCGCGCGTGCGTCCGCGGCTCACGCGTGCTCGGCTCGTCCTCCGGGAACGGCAGGGGCGCGCGATTCTCGGCGCGGGCGACCTCGAGCTCGGCGAGCACCGCGTCGCGGAACGCAGGATAACCCATCGATTTAACGAGGAATTTCATCCTATTCTTTTTGCGATTCTTGCGATCGCCGCGGTCGTGAAAGACGCGCAGGATCGCCTCCGTGACGTTGAGCGTGTCGCGCACGGGGAGGAACGCGAAGAGCTCGTGGCCGCTCGAGCAGTAGGTCGCGGTGCCGCCGGCGACGTTCACCCGAAAGCCCTTCTGACCGTTCTCGTCGAGGCGCGAGGTGAAGCCGATGTCGTTCACGAGCACGAACGCGTGGTCGCTCCCGCCACCGGAGAACGCGACCTTGAACTTGCGCGGGAGCACCGCCGACAGCGGGTGGCGAAGAAAGTGGCGGGTGAAGGCCTCGGCGTAGGGCACCGGGTCGAACACCTCGTCCTTCGCGACACCGGCGTCGGCGTTGGTGGTCACGTTGCGGACCGAGTTTCCGCATGCCTCGCGGGTGGTGATCCCGGCGGCCCCGAGGAGCTGCATCGCGGGCACCACGTGCTCTTCGGGGAGAAAGTGGAACTGCACGTTTTGGCGCGTGGTCACGTGCAAGAAGCCACGCGAATAACGGTCGGCGACGTCGGCGATCACATCGAGCTGGTCGGCGCTCACGATCCCTTGCGGGAGCTTCGCGCGGAGCATGGTGGGGCCGGCGCCCTGACGCTGACCGTAGTTGCCGTGGAGCAAGCGGAAGAGACGCCACTCCTCGGAGTCGATCTCTCCGCGCTCGAAACGGTCGAGCGTCGTGACGAAACGATCGACGTCCGCCGCGCTCGAAAAGTGAAGGTCCGCTCTGCCCGAAGTGCTTCCACCGTCTGCGTGTGGGCTCATGCCGCACCTCCATTTTGAAACAAGAATGCGTCACGCGCCGCGCGCGCGACCCCCATGCGAGTGACGTCGCCGACCACGAGCACGGCGGGGAGGCCGCGCTCTTCGGCGTCGAGCTCGTAGCGAACGAGCTCCGAAATCGTGAGCCGACGCACGCGCTCGTTCGCGGTGCTGGCCGAGAAGATGAGCGCGACGCCGAGGGACGAATCGTGCCCCGCGTCGAGGAACGCGCGCGCGATGGTGGACCTCCGCTCGACCCCCATCATGAACACCCACGTCAGCTTCGCGCCGACGCCCGCGGTGACGAGGCTTCGCCAGCCGTCGTCGGGGACGGCGGTGACGACGACGACGCCGCGCGAGACCTCGCGGTGGGTCACCGGGATGCCCGCGCCGAGGGGCGCCGCGAACGCGCTGGTAAGGCCGGGCACGACCTCGACCGACAAGCCTGCACTCTGCACGTACTCGACCTCTTCGCCCCCGCGCCCGAACACGAACGGATCGCCGGCCTTGAGGCGCACGACGGCGAGGCCGCGGCGCGCGTAACGAACGAGCAGCTTGCCGATCGTCTCTTGCGAGACATGTGGTCTTCCCGCGCGTTTTCCCACGTAGAACCGCTTCGCGCGCGGCGCGAGCTCGAGCACGCGGGGGTCGCAGAGCGCGTCGTAGAGCACCACGTCGGCGCGCTCGAGGGCACGCACCGCGCGCACGGTGAGCAGATCCGGATCGCCGGGGCCGGCGCCGACGAGGGTGACCGCGCCGCTCACGAGACACCTCGCTCGGCGACCTTGGTCGCGCTCGCTCGGGGACCGTACTTTTCGACGAGGGTGGCGAGAAACGACGGGGGTCGCTTCGAGAAAAGCCCGAGGGCGGCGAGGCGCGGGCGAAGGGCCGACGCGGTGTCGACCCAGGCGCCGAAGAGGCCACGGCGGGCAGGTTGCGCCGCGCCGGCGCGGCTGGCGTACTTCTTCACGAGGGTCGCGAGCAGCGCTTGGCGCCGCTCCGCGAACGAGAGCCCGAGGGCAGCGAGGCTCGGACGAAGCGCAGACGCGGTGTCGACCCAGGCGCCGAGATCGTGGGGCAAGAGCTCGTCGAGGGCTTCGCGAAGGAGCCCCGCGAGGGCCGGCGCGCGACCTCCGGTGCCGACGAGCACCGTGACGTCGCCGCGGGTGACGACGCTGCCGCCGAACGCGGACGCGTGGGCCGGATCGTCGACCGCGAGGACCAACAGGCCGCGCGCCTCCGCGGCCACGAACACGCGACGATTCACCTCGCTCGGCGCAGCGGCGACGACGAAGAACACGCCGTCGAGGTGCTCCTCCGAGAACGCCACCGGCTCGACGGCGAGCCCGAGGCGCGCGTAGTCCGGGTGCGTGTCCGGGGCGACGGTGCGCACGACAGCGCCCGCGTCGACGAGCTTTTTTGCCTTCTCGGCGGCGACGGGGCCTGCGCCGACGACGAGCACGTTACGGCCCGCGAGCCGCAGAAAAACAGGATAGACGCTCATGCGAGCTCCTTCTTTTTTGCCCGCGGAGATTCGTGTATTCCACACTCTTTGTGATCGGGCTCTTCCCAGTACCAGCGACCGGCGCGCGGGTGCTCGCCGGGCGCGATCGCGCGGGTGCACGGCGCGCAGCCGATCGACGGGTAGCCCTTGGCGATGAGCGGGTGGACGGGGACGTTCTCGTCCTTCGCGAAGCGCGTGAGCGTGTCCCAGGTCCAGTCGTAGAGCGGGTTTACCTTGATGACCGAAGGTCGCGTCGCGTCGTCCTCGACGAGGGACACGCTCGCGCGGCCGTCGCTTTGTTCGCGACGAAGCCCGGTAACCCACGCCTTCGCGCCCGAGAGCGCACGCCCGAGAGGCTCGATCTTTCGGATCTCGCAGCAGGCCTTTCGCGCTTCTTTCGAGCGATAGAACGCGTTCGGCCCGCGGGTGAGGGTGTAGGTCTCGACCGCCTCCGCTGCCGGGGCGTAGAGCGCGATCGGGATCGCGTACGTGTCGCGGAACTGCTCGACGAGATCGTACGTCTCGGGGTGGAGGCGGCCCGTGTCGAGCATGAACACACGCGGAACGATGCCCGTCGCATCGCGAGCGCGCGCGGCGAGGTGGACCACCACCGCGTCCTCGAGGCCGAAGCTCGAGGCGATACGAAGATCGGAGCCGAAGCGCTGCAGCAGATGCGCGAGGCGGTCGACGGGGCCGAGCGGACGAAGCGTGGCCTCGACGCTGGAGGCCAAGGAGAGCTCGCGGGTCATGACGCCGTTCCTCCCGTCGCCCGCGACGAAGATGCGGCTCGATCGCGGCTCATGCGGCCTCCTGCGACGACGTGGGGCCAACGAACGCGGGGACCGAGTCGTCGGCGGCGGGGACGACGGCAGCGGCCGCCGCGGCTCGTTCGGCCTCCCGCGCGCGGAGCTTCAGCGCCACGACCTGCGCGAGCAAACTTCCGCGGATGAAGATCCCGAAGAGGAACCCGGCGCCGAACACGAGCTCGTGGTTGAGGGTCGCGTAGACCACCGCGAGGAGGCGGCCGAGCACGTTCAAACCAGGGAAAAATACGCTCAGATCGTGGGCCTGGCCTCGCCGCCACAGACGGACGATCTGAGGCACGTACGAGGCCTCCATCGCGATGATCCCGAGCGTGCCGACGTACCAATAAGGGTGCTGCATGGCGACCTTTCATCCACCAAAGCGGACATGATCGCTATAGCGGACAACATTCCACCATGCTAGACACTTTTCGCACGGCGTCATCACGACACCTGCGGAAAGCAAGCATGGGCACACATCTGGACGACTTGGAGGACGAAGCGATTTTTGTCCTTCGTGAGGTCACCGCGGAGCGCGAGCGGCCGGTTTTGCTCTTCTCTGGCGGGAAAGACTCGGCGATCCTCCTCTATCTCGCGAAGAAGGCGTTCTCGCCCGGGAAAATCCCGTTTCCGGTGCTCCACGTAGACACCGGGCACAACTTCCCGGAGGTGATCGCGTACCGCGACGCGCTCGTCGCGGAGCTGGGGCTCACCCTCGTCGTCGCGAGCGTGGAGGAGTCGATCCGCCGTGGCACGATCGCGGACGCGACCGGCCCGCGTGCGTCGCGCAATCGGCTCCAGAGCGTGCCGCTGCTCGAGGCGATCGCGGAGCACAAATTCGACGCGGCGTTCGGCGGCGCGCGGCGGGACGAAGATCGTGCACGCGCGAAGGAGCGTGTCGTCTCCGTTCGCGACGCGTTCGGCCAGTGGGCTCCGGAGGCGCAGCGGCCGGAGCTGTTCGATCTGCTCAACACCGACGTGCCTCCCGGCGGTCACCTCCGCTGCTTCCCGATCTCGAACTTCACCGAGGTCGACGTGTGGGAGTACGTGGAGCGCGAGGGTGTGCCGCTCCCCAACTTGTATTTTGCACACGACCGGGAGGTGTTCGAGCGCGACGGCATGCTCTACGCCGTGACGCCGTTCATGAAGCCGGAGCCGCGCGAGGCGCCGTTCACGACCCGTGTTCGTTTTCGCACCGTGGGCGACGCCACCTGCACCGGCGCGGTTCGCTCGAGCGCGACCACGCTCGCCACGATTTTGGACGAGGTGCGCACCGCGCGCACGACCGAGCGCGGCGCCACCCGCGCCGACGATCGGCAGACCGAAGCGGCGATGGAAGACCGTAAACGGGAAGGGTATTTTTGATGAGCCAGCCGATCACGACACACGACGATCGCATCCTCTCGCTCGCGACCTGCGGGAGCGTGGACGATGGGAAAAGCACGCTCATCGGTCGCCTGTTGGTCGACGCGGGGGCGGTGCTCGCCGACCAGCTCGACCAGATCGCCGTCGCGAGCAAGCGCCGCGGCCTCGACACGGTCGATCTCTCGCTCCTCACCGACGGCCTCCGCGCCGAGCGCGAGCAGGGCATCACGATCGACGTCGCCTGGCGCACGTTCCGCACGAGCACGCGAAGGTTCTCCCTCGCCGACTCGCCCGGTCACGTGCAATATACATGCAACATGGCGGTCGCGGCCTCGGGCGCCGACGTCGCGGTGGTGCTCCTCGACGCGCGAAAGGGCGTCGTCGCGCAGACGCGGCGGCACGTGCTCCTCTCTCACCTCGTGGGGGTCGGCACCTTCGTGGTGTGCGTGAACAAGATGGACGCGGTGGGCCACTCGGCCGAGCGCTTCGCCGAGGTCCGCGAGGAGGTCGTCGCGACGGTGGAGGCCCTCACGCATCTCTTGCCGGGGCGACCGCCGACGGTGCACGTGGTGCCGCTCTCCGCGCTCACCGGCGACAACGTGGTGCACCCGAGCACGAAGATGCCCTGGTACGACGGGCTCCCGCTCCTCTCCGTGCTCGAGCGCATTCGACGACCCGAGCCGCGCGGGCCCGATGGGGCGAAGGGCCGTCTCGCGGTGCAGTGGGTCGCGCGCCCGAGCGACGCGAGCCTCCGCGCGTACGCGGGGCGGATCACGGGTGGCGACCTCGAGGTCGGGGATCCGGTGCTCGTGCTCCCGGGAGGACAAGCCTCTCGCATCGCGACGATCACGACGCTACGAGGGGGCGGAGGACGAGCACGCGCCGGGGAGAGCGTGACCCTCACCCTCGAGGACACGATCGGCGTGTCGCGCGGCGACGTGATCGCCCACGCCGAATCGCCCCCGCGCGTGACGAGCTCGCTCCACGGCGACGTGGTGGTGCTCGCGCGGCGCGGGCTCAACCCTTCGCTGCCCGTGATCGTGAAGCAAGGAACGAAACGAACCCGCGCCCGCATCACGAAGGTAAGCGCCCTTTACGATCTCGATCGAATCGAGAAAAAAGCACCTCCCGAGGGCGTCCTCGCCCAGAACGACGTCGCGGAGGTAACCCTCGAGACCCAAGCGCCGCTCGTGTTCGACCCGTTCGTCGAGAGCCGCAAGCTCGGCAGCTTCATCGTGATCGATCCTGCGAGCGGGGACACGCTGGCGGCGGGCTCGCTGCGCTGAGCCAACCACGCAGACGCGCCGATGTTCGCGTCCGAGGGAGCGCGACTGGCCACGATCGTCGTGGTCAGTCGAAGACGATCGGGACGTCGAGCTGCACGACGCGGAGGTCACGCCCGCGAAGGGGTCGTCGAGCGGCTCCGTGTACGCGATGCCCGCAGGAGGACGCTTACGCTGCGGGACGCCCCCCGGGCACCTCTCCGATCTCCTCCGGAGCGACGCGAGCTCCCCGCTTTGCGTCTGCTACGTTCGGCCCATGAAAACCGAAGCGATGGTCATCGAGGCCACGGGCGGTCCCGACGTGATCCACAAGGCCACGATCGAGCTCGCCGATCCCGGCCCGGGGGAGGTGCTCGTGCGGGTGCGGGCCGTCGCGTTGAACCACCTCGACGTGTGGACGCGCAAAGGGCTCCCGCATTTGAAGTATGTGTTCCCGCACCGCCTCGGAGCAGACATCGCGGGGGAAATCGAGGCGCTAGGGCCGGGGGCGAAGGGGCGCATAGGGCAAAAAGTGGTGCTCGCGCCCGGTGTCTCTTGTGGCGTGTGCGCGAAGTGCGCCCGCGGCGAGGACAACCTCTGCCGGGAGTACAAGATCCTCGGCGAGAGCACCCAAGGTGGCTATTCGCACCACGTGGTCGTGCCCGATCGCAACGTGCTCCCCTACCCCGAGCCGCTCACCTGGGAAGACGCCGCCGCGATCCCGCTCTGCTTTCTCACCGCGTGGCAAATGGTCGTCCGCAAAGGCAACGTGCAGCCCGGCCAGACCGTGCTCGTGCAAGCGGCGGGCAGCGGCGTCTCGAGCGCCGCGATTCAAATCTGCAAGATGCTCGGCGCGGAGGTGATCACCACCACGAGCACCGAAGAAAAAATGGCGCGCGCGGTCGCCCTCGGCGCCGACCACGTCATCGACTACACGAAGGACGATTTCGTCGCCCGCGTCCGCGAGATCACGAAGCGCCGCGGGGCGGACGTGGTCATCGAGCACGTGGGCGGCGAGGTCATGGAGAAGAGCATCTCGTGCGCGGCATGGGGTGGGCGCGTGGTCACCTGCGGCGCCACGACCGGATTTTTCCCGAAGATCGATCTGCGTCAAATCTTCTTCCGTCAGGTCGAGGTGCTCGGCTCCACGATGGGTAGCCGTAGCGATCTCTTCCGGGTGCTCGAGCTCGTCTCGCAGAAGAAGCTTCGATCCGTCGTCGACCGCGTGCTCCCGCTCTCGGAGGCGGCCGCGGCGCACCGAATCCTCGAAGAGCGCAAAGCTTTCGGGAAAGTCGTGCTCACCGTCACGTGAGCAAAAAACCGCAAGATGCCCGGATTTTCCGCAGGCAAACCTTGTTTCGAGGGCCGGGTTGCTGCTAAGAGTTCGAGGGCTATGCAGCGCGGAACCGCCTTCCTCTTCCTCGGAATCTTCACCATCCTCACGGGCGTGCTCGCGCTCAAGCTGACGGACATGAACATCTGCTGGGCCATCATCGCCCTCGGCGCGGTGTTCGGGTGCACCGGCGGGATCTCGATTTCGCAGCGAGCACGAGCCTGAGATGAAGCCGGGGGTCGGCTATCTGATCGCGGGAGTCGCGCTCGTCGCTGGCGGCGTCGGCCTCACGATGGCCGCCACCAACACCGTGTTCTACGGCGCTGTCATCGTCGGCGTTTATTACATCGGCCGCGGCATCTATACGATCATCCGCACGCCCGCCGCGCTCCCTCC
This sequence comes from Myxococcales bacterium, assembly GCA_013297655.1. Taxonomy (GTDB): domain Bacteria; phylum Myxococcota_A; class Polyangia; order Polyangiales; family Polyangiaceae; genus JAAFHV01. The sequence goes on from JAAFHV010000111.1 coordinate 10,841, forward strand.
AGACGATCCGAACGTCTGACCGCGCGTCTCTCGTTTCTTGCGGCTCGCCACGCACCTCTTCCGTCGCGCCGGTCGCGTCGTGCGTCGCGCTCCGCGGTGAAACGCGGCCAGGGCTGCGCTGGCGAACATAACCGGTCGGCTATATTCGGCTCGGGCAGGCTTTTTTCGGGTCGTGGGAAGGGTTTGACGCTGTCCTCTGTCCTACGCCTGCACACGCGCGTGTGGTAGTGGGGCAAGACCGATGGACGTACGCGTACTGAACGAGCTCGTCGCCAAAGAGAGTGCCTTCGTCGAGAAGCTCACCAACGAGGTGGGGAAGGTCATCGTCGGCCAGAATTACATGGTCGAGCGCATCTTGATTGGCCTGCTCACCGGAGGGCACGTGCTCCTCGAAGGTGTGCCCGGCCTCGCCAAGACGCTCACCGTGCGAACGCTGTGCGACGTCATCTCGGCGAAGTTCGCTCGCATCCAATTTACCCCGGATCTTCTGCCCGCCGACGTGATCGGCACCGTGGTGTACAACCAGCAGAAGGGCGACTTCACGAGCAAGCTCGGGCCCGTGTTCGCGAACCTCGTCTTGGCCGACGAGATCAACCGCGCCCCGGCGAAGGTGCAGAGCGCGCTCCTCGAGGCGATGCAAGAGCGCCAAGTCACCATCGGCGACGCGAGCTACCCGCTCCCGAAGCCGTTCATCGTCATGGCGACGCAGAACCCGATCGAGCAAGAGGGCACGTATCCCCTCCCCGAAGCCCAGATCGACCGCTTCATGCTCATGGTGAAGGTGGGCTACCCCTCCCGCGAGGACGAGCGGAAGATCATGGACCGCATGACCCTCACCGAGCCGCCGAAGGCAGAGCCAGTGGTCACCACCGCCGAGCTCTTGGACGCACGAAACGTGGTCCGCCAGGTGTACGTCGACGAGAAGGTCAAAGACTACATCGTGGACGTGGTGTTCGCGACCCGCGAGCCCAAGAAGTACGGCCTGAAGGACCTCGCGCCGCTCATCGACTACGGCGCTTCGCCGCGCGCGTCGATCGCGCTCAACATGGCCGCGCGGGCGCACGCGTTCTTGCGTCACCGCGGGTACGTCACTCCCGAGGACGTGAAGGCGGTCGGCCCCGACGTGCTCCGTCATCGTGTGGTCCTCACCTACGAGGCCGACGCGGAAGAGGTCACCGCCGAGCAGGTGGTCCGTCGCGTGTTCGAGGCCGTCGAGGTGCCGTGATCTTCGGCTCGAGGACCTCGCCATGATCCCGAAAGAGCTCCTCGCTGCGCTGCGGACGATCGAGATCCAGACCGCGCGCCTCGCGAACGAGCAGCTCTCGGGCACGTACGCCTCGAGCTTCAAAGGGCAAGGCCTCGCCTTCCGCGAGGTGCGCCCGTATCAGCCCGGCGACGACGTGCGCACCATCGACTGGAACGTGTCCGCGCGCATGAACGAGGCCTTCGTGAAGGTCTTCGTCGAAGAGCGCGAGATGACCGTCATGGTCGCGGTCGACATGTCCGAGAGCCAGCGCTTCGGCACGCGACGGGTGGAGAAGGCCCACGTCGCCTCCGAGGTGGCCGCGCTCCTCGCGTTCAGCGCGATCCGAAACAACGACCGCGTCGGCCTCGTGCTCGGCACGAACCGCCTCGAGCGGGTGGTGCCCCCGAAGAAGGGCGAGAAGCACGTCATGCGCGTCGTGCGCGAAATCCTCGGCTTTTCTCCAACGTTACGCGCACCGGCGGGCGGCATGTTCCCCTCGCCGCGCAACGCTCGGGGCGTGCCTCCGCTCGGCGCGGCGACCGATCTGAAAGGGCTCATCGAGGGGCTCACCTTGGTCTCGCGGAGGAGGAGCATCGCGTTCCTCGTGAGCGACTTCATGGCCGAAGGTTACGAGCGCGCGCTCGCGTTGGCGGCCGCGAAGCACGACGTGGTGCCGGTCGTCCTCCACGACGCACGCGACGACGAGCTCCCCGACGTGGGCCTCGCCACCTTCCAAGACCTGGAGACCGGCGAGTCGGTCCTCGTCGACACCAGCGCCGCCGAGGTGCGTGCACACTACAAGAAAGGCATGCACGCCATCCGGGCGGCCCGCATCGCCATGTTCCGCAAGCTCGGGCTCGACTCGGTCGAGATCGACACTGGCGGGTCGTTCGTGCGTCCGCTGCGCGATCTGTTCGCGCGGCGCGGGCGGAGGATGCGCCGTTGAAGCGTCACGTCGCCGCGATCGTCGCGGGCCTCGCGCTCGCCCTCGTGCCGTTCGTCGCTATCGCCGATGGCGACGCGGGTGGCGCGCGTGATGCTTCCGTCGTTCCGTCTGCGTCCGCTGCGGCTCCTGCGACGCCGCTCGCGGTCGATGCGCAAGCGCCCGCGTCGGTGCACGGGTGCGTGCCCACCCTCGCGAAGGGCGCGTCGCGACCGGTGGTGAGCGAGGACTTCCCGCACCGTGGCACGTCCGGTTGGATCGCGACCCTCACCCTCACCGTGCGCCACGGCAAGGGCGAGCACGTGCTGCCGAGCGGCTTTCATTTGCAGCGCGGAGGGGAGGCCGACAAGGAGCTTCGCGCCGCCGGCTTCGCGTTCCCGGAGCAAGACGCGGGCACCGGCGCGGCGATGATCACGGTCCTCCCGGACGACGCGAAGCACCCCGAGATCGTGACCACGATCGTGGAGGTGCCGTTCGTCCTTCTGCCGGAAAAACCCGGTCGGAACGCGCTCACGCTGCCCCCGCTGCCGGTCGCGGTCGCGCGCGCCAACGGCGACGTGTCCACCGAGTGCACGCGAGCCCATTTCATCACCGTCGAAGATCCGATCGCCGACACGCCGGAGCCCGAGCCGCGCGGCAACCCGCCCCCGCGGGTGCAGCGCGAAGAGTGGAAAGAGGCGAAGATCGCGACGATCATCCTCGCGATCGCGCTCGTGCTCGGGCTCGTCTTCGGGCTCCTCTTCCGTCAGTGGAAAAACCGCCCACGCCCCGTTCCCCCGCCCCCGCCCCCGCGCCCGGCGTGGGAGATCGCGCTCGAGAAGCTGCACGACGTTCGCCACGCCGGCCTCCTCGACACCGAGCGCGCAGGCGAGTTCTGCGACCGCGTGAGCGACGCGCTCCGCGAGTACGTCGGAAAGACGCTGGGCTTCGACGGGCTCGAGCGCACGACCGACGAGATCGCGCAGGAGCTCGCCCGCAGCGCGATCCCGGACGTCGAGAAGAGCAAAGTGCTCGACGTGCTCCGCGAGTCCGACCTCGTGAAGTTCGCCAAGTTCGTCCCCGATCCGGCGGCGTGCGTCGCGATGCTCGACACCGCCGAAGCCCACGTTCGCAGGACCATGCCTCGCCGCGGTGGCCCCGCGCCGAAGCGACGCGGCGATCGCGCGAGCGATCGTGACGACGCGCTCGAGCACGGAGCGAGCGACGACGCGCCTAAATCGACAACCAAATCGGACATTTCCAAGCCGCAAGCGGCCGCCGACGACGAGCCTCGGGAGGCGCCGGCGCCTTCGTCCGAAGCGACCGTCCCCGCCGCCACGAGCGACAAGACGGAGACGGAGACCGCCGCGTCGGACGCGGGCTCGCAGGCGAGCGACGCGACGACGAGCGAGACCGAGAAGCCGCGCGACGACGAGGAGCGTGAGCGATGAGCCGACCGCTTCGCATCGTGCTCGTGTACCTCGGCGTCGTCGTGACGGCGGCGCTCGCGCTCGTCGTGCCGGCGATCCTTCGTGGGCGCGCGTGGCTCGGGGCGGTTTGGGAAAATCCGTGGCTCGGGCTCTTCGCGCTCGTCGTGCCTTTCGTCGTCTACATGGCGACCTTGGGCACCGACGTGCGGATGCCGAAGCTGCACATGCCCAGCGTCGCGCCGCTCGTGCTCGGCCCTCGCGGCATGCGCGCGCGCTTCCGCGACGTGCCCGGCGTGCTCCGCGGCGCCGCGCTGCTCCTCGGCGTGCTCGCGCTCATGCGCCCGCAGAACGTGCTCCGCGGCGAGAACGCAGAGGAGAGCGGGATCGACATCGTGCTCGTGCTCGACCTCTCCGGATCGATGCGCGCGCTGATGGACCAGGGCGACACCTCGAACACGCCGAACACCACTCAGGACATGGCGCCGCCGAAGCGCCAGACCCGCCTCGAGACGGCAAAAGACGTGATCTTGGAGCTCGTCTCGCGCCGAAAGACGGACCGCATCGGCGTGGTCGTGTTCGGGCGCAGCGCGTACATCCTCTCGCCTCCGACGCTCGACAAAACGCTGCTCGCGGGCCTCGTGTCGAAGATGGAGCTCGAGCTCATCGACGGCAACGGGACCGCGATCGGCGACGCGGTCGGCACCGCCGTGGCCCGGCTTCGCAGATCGCAAGCGCGCTCGAAGGCGATCATCCTCCTCACCGACGGCGACTCGAACGCCGGCTCGGTCGCCCCCGAGTACGCCGCCCACCTCGCGCAATCGCAGGGCGTGAAGGTGTACACGGTGCAGATCGGCGACGGCGACGAGGTCGACGTTCAAGACGGGGTCGATCTCTTCGGCCAGCCCCACTTCGTGCGCACGCACTTTCCGGTGAACCCGGAGCTGCTCAAGAAAATCGCGAAGGACACCGGCGGCCTCTCCTACGTCGCGACCGATAAAAAAAGCCTCACCGTGAGCATGCACACGATCTTGGACACGCTCGAGAAGACGCGGTTCGAGTCGCAAGCGGCGACGATGGAAGACCTCTTCCCGCTCTTGCTCATGCCGGCGGTGCTGCTCTTCGTGCTCGAGGCGCTGGTGCGGCTCTGGCTCGTGCGGAGGTTCCCTTGAAGTTCGCCTACGACTTCTTCGGGCCCACGCTCTATGCGCTCTTCGCCGTGCTCGGGCTCCTCCTCGTCGGTGCGTTCGCGACGATGCTCGTGCGCGCCCAGGTCGCGCGCGCGAAGGACACCGCGCGGTTCGGCGATCCGAAGCTGGTCCGCAAGCTGCGCTCGTTCGACTCCGATTCGCGTCGCACGGTGAAAGGCGTTTTGCTCGTGCTCGGGCTCGCGAGCGCCCTCTTCGCCCTCGCCCGCCCGCGCTTCGGTCGCGGCGTGAAACACGTGCCGGCGACCAACTTGGACGTCGTGGTGGTCCTCGACTACTCGAAGAGCATGTACGCGCGCGACGTGGTGCCGAGCCGCGAGGCGCGCGCGAAGGCCGAGGTCGGCCGCTTGATCCGCGAGCTCCGCGGCGCGCGCTTCGGCGCGGTCGCCTTCGCGGGCGAGCCGATGAGCTTCCCCCTCACGAGCGACGGCGCCGCGATCGCACAGTTTTTCAACGGCCTCGAGCCCAACGACATGCCCGTCGGCGGCACCGCCACGAGCCGCGCCCTCGAGCGCGCGCGGGAGCTCTTGGCGCGTGATCCGAAGTCGAAAGAGCACGTGCGCATCATCGTGCTCGTGACCGACGGCGAGGACACGGAGGGCGATCCCACCCGCGTCGCGGAGGAGCTCGCGCAGGAGGGCACCCGCGTCGACGTCGTGCAAATCGGCTCTCGCGCCCCGGAGCCGATCCCGGACGTGAGCGCCGAAGGCAAGGTCATCGGGATCCGCCAAGGCGACGACGGCAAGCCGCTCATGACCGAGCTCACCGCCGAGGCCGAAGCGCAGCTCGCCAAGATCGCGCAGATCACGAAGGGCAAAATCGTGGTCGCCGAAAAGGGCGAGACCGGCATCGACGACGTGACCCGCGATCTCAAGCGCCTCATGACGCAAGAGCTGGCCGAGCGGGTCGAGACCGTGTTCGCGGAGGAGTACGCGTGGCCGCTCGGGCTCGCGCTGTTTCTCCTCGCCCTCGAGGCGTTCATCGGCGACGCACCGAAGGCGCCCCCGCTGGCGCCGCTCCCGGTGAGCGCGATGGCGAAGAAGCCGCGCGGCCGTAAGCGGTCCCGCGTCGACGAGGGTCGCGACAACGAAGCGCGCGCGCGATCCGAGCGGAGGACCCGATGACGTCGCGTGGACCTCGCAAGAACGCGATTCGTATCGGTTTTTGGGTGGCGCTTTTCGCGTGCGGCGCGCAGATCGCGTGCGGCTGGGACCCGTCGAAGCCGTTCGAGCGCGAGTCTCCGGTCGTGAACAAAGCGCTCGTGGAGCTCGACGCCGAGGCAGGCGCACCGACCGCAGCCGACTTGCTCGAGGGGTACCTCAACACCGGCGCCTGCGCCGAGAGCAACATCGGGATCCCGAAGACGCTCGGCGACAAACCGAACGGCGCGTTCGACCTCGGGATCGCTCTCTTCCGGATCGGCGAGTCGTTCGGAGCGCGCTTCGGTGACGAAGAAGCGCCCAAGACGCCGAGCGCTGCGCCGCCGATGCCCTCGCCTCTCGGATCCGCCGCGCCTCCGAGCGCCGATGGCCTCCGCGCGAGCCACATCGAGTGCGCCCTCCGCATCGTGCGCGCGGTGGCCGACGATCCCAAGCAGGCGGTCGAGCTGCGCGCGCGCGCGCGGTACCTCGAGGGCAACCTGCTGTTCATGGATGCAAAGTACAAGGAAGCGGTCGAGGCCTACGACAAGGCGCTCGTGCTCGCTCCCGGCATCCCGGAGGCCGGCATCGACGCCCAAGCCGGCACCCGAATGGGCGATCCGGTCGGGCTCGACGCGGCGTGGAACCGCGCCGTCGCGCTGCGCCGTATCGAGGACAAAAAAGACGCCGGCAACGACTCCGGAGACGACAGCGGCCAAGACGCTTCGCCCGGGGACGGCGGACAAGACGGCAGCCCTCCCGATAGCGGCAAGGACGGCGGCGGCGACGGCGGCGCTGACGGCGGCAAAGACGGCGGCGGCAACGATGGCGGCAAAGACGGCGGCGGCGGCAACGACGGCGGGCAAGACGCAGGTCAAGACGCCGCGCCTCCCCCGCCTCCGAAGCCTCAGCAGGACGACGCCGGCGCGCCTCCCCCGCCGGAGCGCAGCCAAGACGAAAAGCTCCTCGACCAGCTCGAGAACGCCCCGACGGTGCAGCGCGAGGCCGCACGGCGCCAGAAGCGCGGCGTGAAGGTCCGCGGCTCGGAGGACAAGTGAGCCGCGCGCAGGTCGTGCGAGCGCTCGTCGCCGCCCTCGCCGCCCTCGTCGTGCTCGTCTTTCCTCGCCTCGTGTGGGCCGACGAGCTCCGCGCCTCGGTCGATGCGAACGTGATCGAAGTAGGGCAGACGGTGAGCCTGAGGCTCGAAGGCACGACCACCTCCGGCGACGTGGGCAGCGTGGAGCCGGGGCCCACCCCGGGCTTTCGTGTGATCGGACGCAGCGTGATGCCGACGCGTATGGTCTCGATCGTGAACGGCGTGCGCACCGATCGCAGCGGCGTGCAGGCCACGTTCACGCTCCTCGCCGAGCGCACCGGCACGTTCTCCCTCGGACCATGCTCGGCGAGCTTCGGCGGACGCATCGTTCGCTCCGGACGCGCGGAGGTCCGCGTCGTCGCGCGTGGACAGGCGCCGCGAAGGCCGGAGCCACAAGATCCTTTCGCGGGTCTGTTCGGTCGTCGACCCGCGCCGAGCCCGCACTCGAACCCGTTCGATTTCCTCGACGAGCCACAAGCCCCGCCCGAGCCGACCGTCGATCCGAAGCTCGCGCTCCCCGCCCCGCGCGGCACGACCGCGTTCCTCCACGCGACCGTCGACAAACACGCCGCCGTCGTGGGCGAGCAGGTCACCTTCTCGGTCTACCTCTACGTCGAGGGCAGCAGCCGCGAGCCGCAGATCGGCGACGTCCACGAGGCCTCGGCGCCGGCATTTCTTCGCAAGTCGCTCCTCGAGAACGACAACGAAGCGAAGCACCTCGGCCTCGCGAAGGTGGGCGATCAAATTTACGAGGTGAAGCTCGTTCGCCGCGTCGCGCTCTTCCCGCTCAAGGCCGGCGCGCTCCCGATCGCGGGCATGACGCTGCGCATTTTCCGGAACGCAAGTCAGCGCCAAAGACCCGAATCCATTCGAGAATCCGAGACACTCGAGGTGGTCGTGAGCGAGCCACCAACGGCGGGAAAGATCCCCGGGACGTCGCTCGGTGACGTGGGCGACTTCACCCTCCGCGCCGAGGTCGCGCCGCGCGAGATCCCGCGCGGCGGGGCGGTCGCGGTGAACCTCACCGTCGAGGGCTACGGGAACTTACCGAACCGCCTCCCGCTCCCGACCGTGAAGGGCGCCGAGTGGCTGGAGCCCGAGGTGCAAGAGAAGCTCGGCGCCGGCCCGGACGACCGCTACGGCGGCTCACGCACGTTCCGCTACGTGGTGCGCCTGCGAGAGCCGGGGGCGTTCTCGCTCGGCAGCGTGGCGTTCCCGTACTACTCCGCGCGCCACAAAAAATACGAGACCGCGCGCGCCGACCTCGGCTTCGTGACCGTCACGAACGACGGCAAGGCGCCCCCACCCGCGGACGAAAAAGAGCAGATGCTCCCCGGGCTCCCTCCGCCGCGTGGTGGCCTCGAGGGCACGACGATGGAGACCGCGAAGCCGATCTCGGACAAGGGCGGGGCGTGGCTCTTGGTCTTCGCTTCACCTCTCGCGTTCGTCGCGCTCTCGCTCGGCGCGCGCGCGAAGGATCGCTTCGTCGCGACGCGGAGAGACCGCGAGACGTCACCCGACGCCGAGCTCGCGCGACGCATCGCGGTCGCCGACGCGGCGGTGAAAAAGGGCGAGCCTCTCGCCGCGGTGCGAGCCGCGCTCACCGTCCTCGAGCAAGGCGCGCTCGTGAAGCTAGGGATCGCGATCCGCGGCGCGAGCGAGGGCGAGAAGCGCACGAAGCTCACCGAAGCGGGGCTCGACGAGGCCGACGTCACCGCGTGGCTCGAGGCCTTCGCGTCGGCGGAAGCACGTCGCTACGCGCCGGAGCCGCCGACCGCGGACGAGGCACGTGAAGAGGTGGCGCGCGCGAAGGCGCTCGTGAACAAGGCGAAGAAGCGCAAGCCGGCGCGCGAGGACGACGCGTGAAGCGGATTCCTTTTGCGCTCGTGACCGCTGCGCTCGTGGCGTGCGCGGGGTCGGCGTTCGCGGCCGAGCCTGCCGAGGGCCTCGCGCGGGCCGAGGATCACCTCAAGAACGACCGCCCCGCGGAGGCGATCACGGAGCTCGAGGCCCTCGCCGACATGGGCCACGTCGACGCGGCGATCGCCTTCGATCGTGGGCTCGCGTACGCGCGCCGGGTGCAGAAAGGCCACGAGCCGGACGGCGATCTCGGACGCGCGGTGCTCGGCTTCGAGGAGGCGCGTGGGCTCACCACGAGCGCGGAGGTTCGCGCCGCATGCGACGCTGCGCTCACGCAGCTCCGCAGCGAATCGGCGAAGCGACGGTCTCGCGGCGGCGAGCCTCCCGACGTGGAAGAGGGCCTGTCTCTCGGCCGCAGCGTGGTGCACCTGCTCCCCGAGACGGCTTGGTTTTGGGCGAGCGTGCTCTTGTCGCTCACGTTCACGATTGGACTCTTTGCGCGACGGCGCGCGAACGCACGCGGCGAGACGAGCCAGCTCGCGCTCGTGCTCGGCATCGCGTCACTCCCTCTTTGCCTCGCGACCACAGCCTCCGGGCTCGCCGCGCGCGCCGAACGCCGCGAGCTCCGCGAGGGCATCGTGCTCCGCGCCGGGGTGCGCCCGTTCGACGCGCAGCACATCGTGAAGAGCGGAGCCGAGAGCCTACCCGAGGGCGCCAAAGTGCGTATCGTCGGCGACGACGGGGACTCCTTCGTGTTTCGCCGCGGCGCGATCGAGGGCACTCTCCCGAAGGACTCCGTCGGTGAGATCGTGCGCCGCCGCTAGAGCACCGAACCGCGTACTGACCGAGGATTTTCTCCGAGTTGCGAGCCGTGCGAGGCGTGACGACGACGCTATAGGGCCGCAAGTCCCTGACGAGGGACGAGTCCGACTGCTGCTAGCCGAGGAGGAGCGTGCCAGGCGGAGGCGGACACATCCGGTTGACGACCGCGAGCCCCCGTCATCGATCGACGACGCGAATGCCCACGACCTGCGGTCGCGACGCGCGCGCCCTCGAATGGCGAATAGCGCTCAGCGAGGGATCGTCGAGACGTCGAACACGTCCCACGCCGGGATGTGGTTGTTGCCGGCGGGATCTTGGGACGTCACGTACACCGCGGGATACTCCGCGACCATCGTCTCGCTCGTCCCGTTCACCTGCGTCACGATCGCCGAAATGTAGAGCTGCGGGCGCTCGGCCGTCGCGGCGCGACGGATCGAGGAGAACACGAGCCAGTAGTAGCGACGGTCGCCCATGGTCCCCGATTTGGGCGCCCAGCGTGGCCACGACGTGGTGAGGCCGGGGCTCACCTTGCCGGTGCACGAAGGCGGATCGTTCGCGCGGAGACGAGTCGCGATGCCACCCTTCCCCGCGACGACGGCCAGCTCGGCGGAGGGCTGGTTGTAGGAGCTCACCGCCGCGAGCGTGCGGTTGAACGCGAGCAGCGTGTCGGCGGGCGAGTAGGTCGGATAGAACTCGCGGTACGCGCCGTCGCTCGCGCCGGGGAGCGGAGTCGCCGCGCCGCCGAGCCGATTGGCATACGGCACAGTGTAGATATCCATGGTGGGATCACCGGGAGTCACGTCGGCGATGACGCCTTCGCCTCCGGCCGCCGACGAGGTGTACGCGATGGCGGTCCCGTCGTGGCGCCACGACGGCGACGACACGTTTCGCGTGTCGCCGGTCCGCGCGAGGCGCCCCCACGCGTTCATGTCGGCGCCGTGGAGATCGGTCCAAATGAGCTCGTTCGTGGTCCCGATGCGAAACACCGAGAGCACCACCGCGTCCGTCCGCGTGTAGTGCGCCTCCGAGAGCTGAGGTGCATACTGCATGTTTCGCCCGAGGAGGGCGAGCGCAGACGGCGACACGTCGGCGACGTCGGGTGGGGTGGGGCTCGCCACCTTGCGCACGTCGATCGCGCGGGAGACGTCTTTCACGTCGCGCGTGTAGAAGATGAGCTTTCCGTCGATCGACGACGAGTGGCAAGAGACACACTCGGTTTGCCCGCCGGTGGACGTGAGCCCCGCCGTCTGCGGCGTGAGCACCGTCTTCGAGGTGAGGTCGCCGATCGTGAACCCCTTGAACGAGGTGGACGGGCTGGAGCTCCAATAGACGACCGACCCGGGCGCATCGACGGGGGCCATGTGCACGGTCGACCGTGTCGCCGGCGAGGGCGCGCCGACGAGCTTTCCGTCTTTCAGCTCGGCGGTACGCACCGAGATGTCGACGTCGTGCCCCGCGGAGTGGAACGCCACGACGGGCCAAAGCGCGGCGGGGAACGTGAACGCCCGCCCCGGGAGATAGGCCACGTAGGGATTGACTTGATTGTCGACCGTGAGCCGCACCTCGGTGACCGACTGCGTGCTATCGGCGCTCCACTCGACGAAGAGGGGAGTCCAATTGCGAGGGATCATCGCGTCGCTCGTGGGCTCCGTCACGCACGGCGGCGCGCCTGGGCCGCCGTCGCGCGCCCCGCCGTCGACCACCTGCGCGAGGGGACCGAACTGACGGTCGATGTCACCCGGGAGGGTGGACTCGATGCTCGGCGCAACGGGGAAGTCCGAAAACGTAGTGCTCGCGTCGGGGAAGGTAGGAAGCGGGGTCGCGTCGCTCGGCGGGGGCGGGGGCGCCGAGTCCCTCTCCGTGGTCTCGAACGGCGAGGATTCGGGCCGGCTGCCGCAGTGAAGCGCGAGCGCAGACGAAAAAAGGACCGCCAAAACGGGGACGTACGATCGAACGCGAAGCATGAAGGCATCCTGCCCTATCGCGCCCCTCGCTGCCAGGACGACCCGAGCTATCTCGACTCCCTATTTGCGATCGCCGAGCACGGACCGCGACGGCCTATCCTCCGACGAGGCGGACATGACGCTTTCGCCCGTCTCGATCCGGTCGCCGTCCTCGCGTGCTCCGCCATGAAACCTCCCAAAGTCAGCGAAGCGACCCGCCGCGTCGCCGACCGGCGGCGCCACTGGACGAATGAGGCACGGAGCGATCCTCGTGGCAGAGGATCGCGCCGACGATAGGCATTCAGCGCCTTCGCGACCGCGACGTTTGGCTCTCTGGGGCGGGTGGAGTGGTCGCGACGACCGGAGCCGCGTGGTTGGCGGATGCCTCGACGCGTGCTTCAGGGGGGGCAGACACGAGCGTCGCCTCCGCCGCGGCGAGGGCGGCGCGCTTCGCCTTCGAGCCGGTGGCTCGTTTCGCGCGTGGGAGCCGCGCTCGCAGGGCCGCGACCTCCTCGGCGTCGAACGGCGCGAGGTTCGCCTCGAGCTCCGTAGCGAGGTCGACGTTCATCGCGCGCTCGGCTCGCGTGTCGAGGAACGCAAAGTACCAGCGACGGGCGCCGAAGTGCTCCACGTGAGCGACGAGCTCGTCGAATCCGAGCGCGAGCGGCCAGGCCTCGCTCGCGTCGCGCACGTAGTAGAGCGTCGGATTTTTGGGCTCGTCGTAGAAGTCGATGCCGATCGCGGCCGATTCGCCCGGGAGCGACATCACGAGCTTGAGACGCAGCAAAATCTCGAGCCGTGCGCGACCCGACTTGCCACGGAGCTCTAGCTCGGACGTGTAAAACACGCCTTGGAACGCCCCCTCCTCGATCGCGGCCTCCGCGTCGGAGTCGGTGCGCAAGGTGCTCGGGGGCATGAACGAGTGGCCGAACATCTCGAGGAGCCCTTCGATGGTGGCGTGCTCCTTCTCGCCTTCGATCTCGAGGGTCACGACCACGCCGTCGTTCTTCTCGTAAAAAGCCTTCACCGCGCGGGGGAGGCCACCAAGGAGGGCCTTCGCGATCGAGGGCTCCACCTTCGACAGCACACTCTTCGGACGACGTACGGCGCGCTTCATCGCGGCGATTGGAGCACGACCCGGCGCCCCCTTGCGCCTCTTCGTGGAGGGCATGCCGTCGAGAGAGGCGGTCGCGAAAAAAGCAAGCGCGAAACGCGCCGATCGCGGGCTCATACGCACGCTAGGATGGCGGGTCGGCCCTCGAGGACGAGAGGCCGACGGGCAGGTGGCTCTTTGGATCGAGCGTGCCCTCGAAGCGCGGTCCGGCGAACGCCTCCACGATCGCGATGGCACCCTCGATGTGCGCGTTGAATTCGGCGAGCTCGTCTGCGGGGACCCACAGCTCCTCGTGCGCCGCCCCGCCCGCGCGCTGCACGGGATACCGAGCGGCGAAGGCGTCGTCGATCACGAACCGAGCGACGAACCCGACGTAGCCCGAGAAGGCGTCGACCGCGTTCCAGTCGCGCGCGATCTTCCGCGCGTACTCGAGCGTCAGGACCGGGTAAAAAATAGGCTGATCGGGCAACCGGGGCGGCCAGCCACGAAAGCCGAGCGCGGCGACGAGGCCGAGCTCGGTCAGCCCGAGAGGGCGATAGAGCAGCATGCCGCTCACGCTACCAAACGACACGAGCGAAGAGCTCTCGCAGGTGCACCGCGTGCTGCGGACGAACCTGCTCCACCCACGCCACCTTGCCCGCGAGCCACGCCCGAAAATCGGGCCGCGAATCCCGGTTTTGCGACGCGGGCCCGTGCTTCACACAATTGTTCAAAATGGCCTCGAGCCGGTCGCGCTCGGCCCGCGGCACCGCCGCGTGCACGTTCACCACGAGGCCGGCGAGCTTCTGCTGCTCCCCTGCCCGGCGCACGCGTGACTTCTTCTCGCTCGCCTCGAAGCCCGAGTCACGTGCGATCGCCACGATCGTGGCGAGGAGGGCCTCGCGTCGCGGGACGAGGTGCACCCCGCCCGAGAGCACGAGATCGTCCGCGTAGCGGCCATAGGTCGCGCCGAGCTTCGTCGCGAGCGCGGACAGGCGCACGTCGAGCCCATAGGCCACGAGGTTGGCGAGCGCGGGCGAGGTAGGCGCTCCTTGAGCCAAATGCGCCGCGCGAAGCACGGCTCGACGCGCCCACGGGAGCTTTGCCAAGTACGGCTCCGGCGTGGCGACGGTGGTGAGGGCCGTCAACGTGCGGCGCACCTCGTCCGGGTAGCCCATCGCGCGGAACGTAGCGCCCACCCGCGCGGCGCCGATTGAGCTAAAAAAGTCGCGCAAATCGACCCGAATCACGAGCGCCTGCCCGGCGTGCGGACGAGCGTAGTCGATCACCGAACGACCGCGGACGAATCCATACGCCGCCGGGTGGGCCGGCACGGTAGACAGGATACGATCGAGCACGCGCCGCTGGAGACCCCGCAAGCGCTGTTTTGGTATCTCGAGGACGCGGAGCGTGCCGTCTTTTTTCGGGACGAGGCGCACGTCGTGGTGCCGCGCGCGTTCGTTCTTGGCATACCGGGACAGGCCGCGACGATCGGCGAGCTTCTCGAGGTCCGTCACCGCAGCCCCCAAGAAATCCGCGAGCCCGCCCACGGTCGTGATTGGGCTCACCCGCACCTCGGACGGCCCCATTCGCGGTTTGTCCACCAGGAGCCTTCGCATTCGCATCCCCGCGCGGAGGAGGCCCGACCATTCTGCCCGCTCCGTCAGGGCGTGGGCGAGGCTGTCGCGGGCGTGGCGGGGAGGCGCCGGGAAGGCGGCGAGCATCGCGCGCACGAGCGTTCGACGCTTCGGGCTCATCGCGCTCGAGCCGAGGAAGGTCCCGAGCCGCTCCAGCATCGCGCGCAGATTCCAAGGCCCGGCGAGCAGCGCGCTCGCCACGAGCCGCGCCATCGGCATCGGACGGGGCCTCACGAGCGCGTGCCGAAAGTAGAGAAGTGTGCGACGGCCAAGACCGACGTTGCTCGTCGCGCCGCGGGCTCATACGACGAAGGCCGTACGGCCCCGCGGCCATGAAATGACCGGTATCGACATATCCCCCGGGGTAACCCCGGAGAGGTGAGGTGACTCACCTGCTCGAACCTGAGCCGTCGCACTTCGACAGCATACGAGCGAACCCGTTGGCCGCGCGCCGTTTTCTTCGCGCACCACGCCGTCCTTGGGTGTTCTCCGGGGAATCACGAGGTCCCCGGACCTCGCGTGCGCGCGCGACGGCGGGTACGATCGATACCCGATGATGCGCGCCCGAGCAGCCTGCCTCTTCCTGCTCACGACGGTGCTCGTGGGGTGCCGCTCGAAGCCGTCCCCGGCGATCGCGCGTCCTCCCACGATGTCCGCCGCGGAGAAAGCACCCGCCGGGGACGGCCTCGAAAGCCCCATTCCCGCGTCGCGAGGGGTGGGCCCGCTCGTCGCTTGGAAGCCCGCCTCGGAGTGGCACGGCAAGGTGGGCAGCATTCCACCAAAGGAATTTTCGCTGTTCGATGTGCCCAAAGGCTCGCCCATCCTCGCCTATGCCGCCCTCGATCGCGACGCGTGCGAGGCGGAGCTCCGAAAGCGCGGCATCGGGTTCACGCGCGCGGACGACACGGCCGGCGTCCGCGCGCCGGTGCGCCTCGCCACGCCGCTTCATGGGGTGTCGTTCCACTCCCACTTTCCGCCTGCCCAACGCGCCAAGTCACGCGCCGATCTCGTCGACTGCCGCCTCGCGCTCTCCCTCGACGACTTCGGAGAAGCGCTCGCCAAGCGCGACATCGTCGACGTGGTGATCCTTTCTGCGTACCGCACGAAGGCCGAATATGGCTGCACGGTGAAGTATCCGGGCGAGCAACATTGCGCCGCCCTCGCCGTCGACGTCGCGAGCTTCGGAAAGAAAGATGGCACTCGCCTGGTGGTGGAGCGCGACTTCCACGGCGCGATCGGGAGCCTCACCTGCGGAGCCGGGGCACCTCCGAAGAACGAGCTCTGGGACATCGCTTGCTCCGCCGCCGGCAAGCAGTTCCACGTGGTGCTGACACCCAATTGGAACTCCGAGCACAAGAACCACTTCCACCTCGAGCTTAGCGTGCACGACTGGCTCCTCGTGAGGTGAGTCACTCCTCGTCCCAGAGACGCGCGCTCGTTCGAGGCCAAAAGAAAAAGGCGCCCGTGAGGACGCCTCCTTCGAACTATCGCTGCGTACGACCTCAGCCGACCGAAATGCCTAGTTGCTTGCGCAGCTTGGTCGCGCGCTCCGAGAGCAGAAAGCTCATCAGATCGTTCATCTTTTCGTCGACCACCGATTTGTCTTTCGTCTCCAGCGCGAACACGTTCTCGGCCGCCTTGAGATCTCCCGAGAGGAGGAGACCGGTGCGGGCGCAGGTCTTGTCGACGCTCGTGCCCCAGCGCGCGAGGTTCACGCGGCCGCCTTCTTCGACGAAACGAAGGAACTGCCCACGAAGCTGGTCGACCTGCGGCGACTCCAGAATGGGCTCGATCGCCTTCGCGATCGGGACGACGAGCTCCTTCACGTGCGCGGAGAGGGGCAGTCCGGGATTGCCAATCGAGAGCGCGGCGAGGAAGATCTCCTCGAGCCCGCGCGCGTCGGGGACGAGCAGCTTCACGAAATGCTCCTCACGGTAATGACCGAGGTGGCGCCCCGCCAAAAACGCGAGCTCCGCCGCGGAGCGACCGGAGAGAGAGAGCTTGCCGAGGCGCGACGCAGGGGGAATGTTGGGCACCATCTCGACCGCGCCGGGAAAGTCCGGAGCGAGGTAAAGGCCCGGCGAGCGCATGCCCAAGATCGCCGCCGCCCAGTGGAAACAGCGGACGGCCTGAATCGTCGACGACTCGGGATCCTGCTTTTTGTCGGCCTCGAGCTTCACGAGCTGCTTGTCGCGCCGAAGCGCCGAGATGCGCCCGACGAGCACCGCAGACACGACGACGCTGAAAATCTCGCCGACGAGCGGCTCTTCTTCGGGGTGAAACAAGAGGCGGGTCCACGCCTCGCGGGTGAGAGCGGCCTTGGGGCGAATGAGGCCCACCGTTTTGTGCTGCTCGTAGAGGGCTTTTTGCGCCTCGTTCGCCGAGCCGAGGAACGTCAAGACTTGGGCGACGAGGTACTGCGCGTCCTTGTCGTTGCGCTTCTCGTAGAGACGATAGAGGGCGTGGAGGCTGTCGTCGTCGCGCGGATCGTGGCGTACACGGCGCGCGAGATCGGCGGGGTCCTCCTCCGGGAGCGCGCTGCGGACGGCGGGTGCCGGTGCCACGTCGGAGAGGTCGATGTCGATCGAGATGTGCGCGCGTGCGTCCTCGAGCTCCACCTCGAGGTCCTTGATCTTGGCCTCGAGGGCCTTGATGCGGCGCTCGAGGGCCTGCGTTCGGGCGTCGGTCGCGGGCGCGAGGGGCTGAATGCTCTGCGGGCCCGGCTCGAGGTCGGAGAGATCCTTGATGACGATGCGATTGCGCGACTCGTACGCGGCCTGGAGCGCCGTCTCGAGCTTGCGGAGGCGCATGCGATCGAGCCCGAGGTTGTCGGCCATCTTGTCGAGCTGCTTGCGCTCCTCGACGGTGATGACGCCGTCCTCGATGACCTCGGCGAAGAGCTCCTCGTACATCGCCTCGAGCTTCCCGAGGCGCACGTTTCCAGA
The DNA here is from genome assembly GCA_013297655.1 of Myxococcales bacterium. Lineage (GTDB taxonomy): Bacteria > Myxococcota_A > Polyangia > Polyangiales > Polyangiaceae > JAAFHV01. The sequence goes on from JAAFHV010000111.1 coordinate 28,179, forward strand.
CACCTCACCCGCCTCGAACCCCGCTTGGTGCTCGAACGTCACGTTGGCTTCGGTCATGAGTCTCCCTCGTGCGCGACGCGATCCTCCCTTCGGACCCGTGCGCGCGGACGAAAGCATCGCCAAACTCGGCGTTCCGCTCAAGGAAGGAACATGTGGGCTCGCCGAATGCGGATCCTGCGCTCGGCGAGGGCGCCTGGATGGGCGCCGGAACGGGGCGCGCGGACGGCCCAAGCGCGTCTATCCCTGACAAGTCTTTTGCCGCGGCCGAAAATCCCATAGGCTTCGAGGCCTTCGATGGCGCAGTCACCTGACGAGCTCATCGCCCGCTGGCGGGCCCGGCCGGACGCCGCCAACACCCTCTCGCTCTCCGACGCCCTCCGTATTTCGGGCAAGAGCGAGATGGTGCGGGCCGTCTCGGACCACGTAAACAAGAACCTCGCGGGCGACGTGGGTGTTCTCACCGCCGCCGCGCGCATGTGCCTCGCGCACGCGCTCTTTCCAGATGCGCAGCAGCTCCTGGTCAGCGCGGGAAAGCTCGCGCCGAAGAGCGGGCTCATTTACCGGCTCCTCGGCGAGGTGCTCCTCCGCCGGGGCGACGCCGAGCGCGCCGAGAA
>JAAFHV010000112.1 GCA_013297655.1 Myxococcales bacterium
TCGGCGTGCATCACCGTGATGCGCGTGCCGGCCCCGACCGATTCGAAGAGGACCTCGAGACGCGAGTCCGGAGCTCCCTTCGGAAAGTCGGTGTTGCGCCAGGACTGCAGCAGCCTGCGTCCGAACTCGAGCGCCATCGTTCGACCGGTGACCATGCCGTCGCGCAGCGTGAACTTGCCCCCGATGTTCCCGTCGATCTTGGCCAGCGCGTTCGTAAACGAAGCGTGCTGGGTCGAATCGAGCCAGGCCCGGAAGATCACCTGAGGCGTAGCAGCGAGGACCGTCGAGAGGCGGAGAGCGTCCTTCCCCATACCGTAGAGAATACCTTGTGTGCGCCGTCGATGGCCAAAAAAGCCCCTCGGACTCTCTCCCAGTGCGAAAATAGTCTCCTCTTTTCCATGCGTTCCGTGTCGTGGCGGCGCCCGGCGGCGGCAGCGCGGGCGCTGTACGCCCTGGCCCGGGACACCCCGCGGGCCGTCCCTGGACACCTCGGCATCGGATAAAACGTAATAATTTCGTAGGATTGACCGTGGCACGGCCCTCGCAAAGAGCCTCGTCATGCTCGCAACGGTGATGGGACAAGGCCTGATTGGGCTCGATGCGCACCCGGTGCGGGTCGAGGTGCACGCGTCGCGGAACGTGCCGTCGTTCGAGCTCGTCGGGCTCGCCGAGGCCTCGGTTCGGGAGAGCCGGGTCCGCGTAAAGAGCGCGCTGATGCAGGTCGGGGTCGACACCTCGGAGTGCCGCATCGTGGTGAACCTGGCGCCAGCGGATCTTCGCAAGACGGGGAGCGCCTTCGACGTGGCGATCGCGGTCGCGACGATGAGCGCGCTTCGTGTGTTGCCGGAGGACGCGGGAGGGCAGGTGCTCTTTCTCGGCGAGCTCTCGCTCGACGGCGCGATCCGGCCGGTGCGCGGCGTGCTCCCGCATCTGCTCGGGGCCCGCGCTCGTGGCGTATCGCGGGCGGTGATCCCGCGTGCGAACGGGCGAGAGGGAGGGCTCGTCCACGGCATCGACGTGCGCACGGTGGAGACTCTGGGCGAGCTCGTCGCCGCCCTTCGCGGAGACATCGTGCTCCCGCTCGCGGAGGAGACCCAGGTCGCCCCGAGGACCAGCCTCGTCCACGATTTGGCAGAGGTCAAAGGACAGCCCACGGCGCGTCGTGCGCTCGAGGTCGCGGCCGCCGGCGCTCATAATTTGCTCTTCGTCGGCCCGCCGGGAGCGGGGAAGACCATGCTCGCGCGGAGGCTGCCCGGGATATTGCCGGCCCTCTCGCACGAAGAGGCGGTCGAGGTGACGGCCATTCACAGCCTCGCGCTCCCGTCTGGTGTCGATCGTGTCGCCCTCGATAGGCCCTTTCGCGCGCCGCATCACACTGTGAGCGAAGTGGGGCTCGTCGGCGGCGGGGACTACCCACGACCGGGGGAGGTCAGCCTCGCGCATCATGGGGTATTGTTCTTGGACGAGCTGGCGGAGTTTCGGCGCTCGGCGCTCGAGGCCCTGCGGCAGCCGATCGAGGACGGCCACGTGACGGTGTCCCGCGCGCAGGCGAAGGCCACGTTCCCGGCGCGCCCGATCGTGGTCGGCGCGACCAACCCTTGCCCGTGCGGCTACTTGGGTGATGGCTCGGGCCGCTGCCGCTGCACTCCGGAGCGCATTCGCTCGTACCGCGCGCGCCTCTCCGGGCCGCTCCTCGATCGCCTCGACGTGCACGTGGTGTTGCCTCCGGTGTGCATCGCGGAGCTACAAAAAGGCGGCGGCGGTGAGGCGAGCGCCTTCGTGCGGGCGCGCGTGGAAGAGGCGAGACAGGTGCAGCTCGCGCGCTTCCGGGCAGGGGAGACCACCTTCGCGAAGAACGCCGAGCTGCCCCTTTCGTGCCTCGAGCGGGTAGGCGCGCCGGACGACGCCGGCTCTCGTTTGCTCTCCGCTGCGATTGGCAAGTTGAACCTCTCTGCGCGCGCCTACGGGAAGGTGCTCCGCGTCGCGCGCACGGTGGCCGACCTCGACGGATCGACCGCCGTGAAGGCCGCCCACGTCGCCGAAGCAGTGGCCGCCCGCGCCCTCGACCGCCCGCACGAGAGCCACGGCCCCGGTCTACGCGCCCATTCGCTCTCGTGAGATTCGGCCGCGCAGGTCGCCCGCTAGCGTCTGCGCGCCCATTCGCTCTCGTGAGATTCGGCCGCGCAGGTCGCCTTCTCGCGGACGTTCGCTGATTGCCAATGATCACGTGTGTGCGCAGCGGCGCTCCGCGTGACCGAACCGATTCAAAGAGGCCGCACGCACGGTGCGTTCGGTCGTGCCGACTCGTTCCTTCGTAAACCCGAGTGATGAAGAAAAGGTGGTACGTGATGATGGAGCAGATTGCCGAGAAGATGCGCGCGTTGAAGACCGTCGTGACGAGCGTGGAGAAGCAGTTCGGGAAGGGGTCGATCATGTCCCTCGGTGACGCCGAGGGATACGAGCCGATCGCGACGATCTCGACCGGCTCGCTCGCCCTCGATATGGCGACCGGGATCGGGGGTTATCCCCGCGGGCGGGTGGTGGAGGTCTACGGGCCGGAGTCGAGCGGAAAGACCACCCTCGCTCTCCACGCGATCGCGGAGGCGCAGCGCGGCGGCGGCGTGTGCGCGTTCATCGACGCGGAGCACGCGTTCGATATCCACTACGCCAAAGGGATCGGCGTCGACGTGGAGCGCTTGCTGGTCGCGCAGCCCGATACGGGGGAACAGGCCCTCGAAATCACCGAGATGCTCGTGCGTTCGGGCGCGGTGGAGCTCGTCGTCATCGACTCGGTCGCGGCGCTCACGCCCAAAGCCGAGCTCGAGGGCGACATGGGAGATTCGCACATGGGCCTCCAAGCGCGGCTCATGAGCCAAGCGCTCCGCAAGCTCACCGGCATCACCCACCGAACGGGGACCACCCTGTTCTTCATCAACCAACTTCGGCAAAAAATCGGAGTGACCTTCGGCAGCCCGGAGACCACCACCGGTGGTAATGCGTTGAAGTTCTATGCCTCGATGCGCCTCGATGTTCGGCGCATCGGGCAAGTGAAAGTAGGAGACGAGCTCGTCGGCGGGCGAACACGGGTGAAGCTCTGCAAGAACAAGTGCGCGCCGCCCTTTACCGAGGCCGAGTTCGAGATTCGCTATGGCACGGGAGTGGACACCACCGCCGAGCTCATCGATCTCGGGTTGACGCGCGGTCTCCTCGACAAGAGTGGCAATCACCTCAGCTTCGCGGGCACCACCCTCGGCAATGGCCGCGAGCGCTCGCGCGAGGCGTTGAGCTCCAATCTGGAGCTGATGAGCACCCTCCGCCAAGCCATCGTCGCGACGGGCCCCGTTCGCCCCGGTCGCCGCACGGAGGCCGAGGCCTAAACCAAACTCGCCTCGTCGGTCCCTGCCGCGGCACGTGCCTTCGCTCGTGCCGCACGCGGTGACCTCGCACCACGATCCCGACCTTCCACGAGGGCCGGGATCGTGTCGCGTCCATCGCCACACGCGCGCGAGCATGACGATCCACGTCGCGGCCCTCGCCACGCGCGGATGTTTGGGCGCCCGTCGCTCCTCGGTTCGGCGTGCGCCCGAGGTACGCGTGGCCTCCGCGCGGTATCGTTCCCACGGTCTCCGAAGCCGAGCTCGGCGCGCGTGTGTCCCCGCATCGCTCCCGCCAGCCCTCGATTGTTCCGCGGCGGGCAGGTGCCCCGATCGGGCCCTTTTGGCTCGAAAATAAGGCCCGTTCGCGCTAATCCGTCGCGCTCGTGCGCGGGGCACGGAAAAGCGGGGATGCGCGAAGGTGACGGCCAAAGGCAACGCGGGGAACTGTGCCCCTTCCGATGGGCTCGGCACGCTGAAAACTGAGCAATTCCAGCCTCTTGTGAGCTCTCGGGCGCATGTCGCGGGTCCTGTCTCGTGGCCCCTCGCGCGCTCCGCGACCCGCCGGTCGAACCGCGGGCCGCGCATCCGCAACGAAGAAACGCACCCTCACGCCCCTCTCGCCATCCCGGCGGGAACGCTACCTAACCGAAACTTCTCGACGAACGACGCCACGCGGCCCGTTCGGGAGGCGACATTCCGATGAAGCTCGACGGCGTCACGTACTACCGAGGCGACGGCCCGATCGAAGGCGTGAAGGTGCTCCCTCTCCGTCGCATCCCGGACGAGCGCGGAACCATTTTCCACCTGATGAAGAAGAGCGATCCGCACTTCATCGACTTCGGGGAAATCTATTTCTCGAGCGTGAACGAGGGCATCATCAAGGGCTGGCACAAACACGCCGACATGACCTTGAACTACGCGTGCGTGACGGGGCGCGTGAAGTGCGCGCTCTACGACGACCGCCCCGAGTCGCCGACCAAGGGCAACCTCATGGAAGTGTTCCTCGGACCCGATAGCTACAACCTGCTCATCGTGCCGCCGCACGTGTGGAACGGCTTCAAGGGCATGACGGACGCGATCGTGGCCAACTGCTGCACGCATATCCACGACCCGAAGCGCAGCGAGCGGCTCGATCCGTTCGATCCGGGCATCGGCTACGACTGGGCTCCGCGCAACCACTGAGCGCGGTCGACGCGGCAGCAATTCATGAACCCTCTCAGCGGATCGGCTCCTCGATGAAGACCCTCGTGATTGGTGCGTTCGGTTACCTCGGCGGTCGGCTCGCGAAGGGCCTCGTCGATCGTGGCCACGACGTGGTGCTCGCGGGGCGCCGCATCCGCGAGAGCGGCAGCCTCGGGCGCACCACCGCGGTGGTGGACGTGCTCTCCGACGTGGAGACCCTTCGCGCCGCGATCCGCGAGCACCAGGTCGAGACGATCGTGCAGCTCGCCGCCCTCGACGAGATCGAGGCGGTCCGCGATCCCGACCTCGCGGTCCGCGTTTCCGGCGAAGGAACGAGGCGCGTGATCGCCGCTGCGAAGGCCGAAAATCTTCGTAAAATCATCTATTTCTCTACGTTTCACGTCTACGGTCGCAGCTTCCCGGCGCGGATCGACGAGGACTCTCCCACGAAGGCTTCGCACCCGTACGCGGTCGCCCACCTCGCGGGCGAGGGGTTTTGCCGCGAGTCGAACGCGACCGGGGGCCCGTGCGCGGTCGTGTTCCGAATGTCGAACGGCTACGGCGCACCTGTGGACCTCGCGGTGGAGCGATGGACGTTGGCCCACAACATGTTTTGCCGCCAAGCGATCGAGACCGGGAAAATCACGCTCACCAGCTCCGGAACGCAGCGTCGCGACTTCGTATGGTTCGACGACGTGGCGCAAGCGACCGAGCTCGTGATGAACGCGCCCGAAGCTGCCCTCGGCGAGGCCGTGCTCGGTCTCGGTGGCGGCCGCACGCGCACCATCTTCGAGCTCGCGACCGTCGTCTCGGAGCGCGCCGAGCTCCTCACCGGGCGCCCGGTCCCGATCGAGCGGCCCTCCGTCGGCGAGCCCACCCCCGATTTTCACTTCTCGATCGAGAGGCTCACGAAGCTCGGTTACGCGACGAACGAAAAGCTCGCCCACGAGACCGACGTGCTCCTTCGCAGCTTGCAGTCGGCGCGGTAGCCGTCGCCAACGACCGCCGCGCCGTCCGACCTTTTGAATCCTATGGAAAACGTGCCGACTCCCATCGTCCCCATCGTCAGCGTGTGTGTGCCCACCATCGGGCGGCTCGACTTTTTGTCTGCCGTGAAGGCCTCGATCGCGGCGCAGACCTTCGACGCCTACGAGGTCCTCGTCCTCGACAACGGCTCCCCGGAGGAGGTGCGCGCCGACTTGGACGCCTGGGTCGCGCAAGACCCGCGCGTGCGTGTGCTCCGCTGCGACGAGCGCATCCCGATGTGGGACAACTTCAACCGCGGGGTGCTCGGAGCGCGCGGCAAGTACGTCGCCTTCTGCCATGACGACGACGAGCTCTACCCCACGTTCCTGGAGACGAACGTCGCGTTCATGGAGAAAAACCCGAAGGTCGGGTTCGTGGGCTCGAACCACGACGACATCGACGTCGACGGGAAGCTCATCGCGCGCCGCGAACGCATCGAACGCGCGGAGGCGATGGACGGCATCACGTTCATCAACGATCTGATGCGCTCGGGCCGCAGCGTGCTCGCGATGCAGACCATCTTCTTCCGTCGCGCGGTGTTCCCCGAGGGCGGCTTCGATCCGACGATGTCGCGCTTTTTTGGGGACTTCATCTTGCTCATGCGCATGGCGGAGACCTGGCAGGTGGGCACTCTCCCCGACGTGCTGGTGAAGATTCGCCTCCACGACGGGCAGGCATCGCAGCGCCCGTTGAGCGAAGCGGTCCCCATTCGCACGCGGCTCTTCCTCGCCTACCTCGACGAGCTCCGCGCGAAGGGCTCCACCCTCCCGATCGACCAGTTCGAGCGGCAAGTGCGGCGCCTCCACGTGCTTCACCTCGGCTTTGGTTGGCTCGAGGCAAAAGAGGCTCGCGAGGCCGAGGTGTGCGCGCGAGAGATCGGCTCGCTCAAAGGCGTGAAGCTCGGGCCCGCGCTCGATCTCGTGGAGCGGCTCGGTCCGTTCCGGAAGGCACGCGCGAAGCTCGCCGAGGTGGTCCGCAAGGTGGCCTTGCGCGCGTGACGGCAACGCGGGGCACAGAATCGCGTGACGGGTTGCACGAGAACGCGCGCCCACGCATCGAAGGTGGTAGCGGGAGGAAGCGATGAAGACGGTGATTTTGGCCGGTGGCCTGGGAACGCGGCTCGGCGAGGAAACAGGCACCAAGCCGAAGCCGATGGTGGAGGTCGGCGGCAGGCCCATCCTCTGGCACATCATGAAGAGTTACGCGCACTTCGGGTTCTCCGAGTTCGTGCTCGCGCTCGGCTACAAGGGGGAGGTCATCAAGCGGTACTTCCGCGAGTACCACGCGCTCTCCACCGACTTCACCGTGAAGCTGCAGAGCGGCGCGATCCAAAACCACGAGACCGCGGTCGACGACTGGACGGTGCACGCGATCGACACCGGGCAAGACGTGATGACCGGCGGCCGCGTGCTGCGCCTCAAGAAGCACCTGAGTGAGACCTTCATGCTCACCTACGGTGACGGCGTCTCGAACGTCGACATCGGCAAGCTGCTCGCCTTCCACAAGGCGCACGGCAAAGCCGCGACGGTCACCGCGGTGAGGCCCCCGTCGCGCTTCGGTGGCCTCGTCTTCGAGGGCGACCGCGTGTCCGAGTTCACCGAGAAGCCGCAGATCGGCGAGGGCTGGGTCAACGGCGGCTTCATGGTCCTCGAGCCCAAGATCTTCGAGTACCTCGAGGGCGACAAATCGATCCTCGAAGCCGACGCGCTCGAGGCCCTCGCGAGCGACGGCCAGCTCATGGCCTACAAGCACGACGACTTCTGGCAATGCATGGATACCGTTCGTGATTTGGGCATCCTCGAGAGCTACTGGAAGAGCGGAAATCCGCCGTGGAAGGGCTGGAAGTAGGCGCTCGCAGGCTCGTGCTCGGTCCTGGATCTCGGCTCGCTACACGAGCTTCGTTCCGGCCTAAGGTGACGGCGATCGCGGAGCTTTTGCGACACGCTCGCGGCGATGGAGACGGATGATGCGCTCGGCATCTTCGAGCTCCATCCGCGCCTTCGTGCGACGGTAAGTCACGCCGAGGGTGGCCACGATCGCGACGAAGGCGACGAGGGCAAGGGCCGCGACGCTCATCGCGGGCGCTCGTTCACGAGCCCGTCGACGCCGCGACCGAAGAGGGTGCGCTGCCCGAAGATGGGCGGGAGCACCGACGCGAGCTGGGCGAGGGTCGCGAGCTTGATCACGAGCAGCATGACGATCGCGATCCTTTGGCCCGCGCCGTCGGGGCTGCCGAGCTTCTTCAGTACGCGTACGAACACGCACGCGCCCGCGACGAACCCGAGCACCGCGGACACGATCGCGATCCACGGGCCCGCGACCACGCTCGAGTGCTGGTAAAGCGCCACGATCGGCGCGAGGAGCGCGAGCACCAGCGTTCCGGTGAACACCGCGCTCGCGTAGGCCAAAAAGAGGCTACGGGGACGCGCACGATGGCCAACGAGCAGCTTCCACGCGAGCGCCGTCACCGGGAGCGACGCGGCTCCGGAGACCACCACGAGCATCGGCACCTTCAGCGCGTTCGCGAGCGCATGGGGCGCGCTCGCGTTCGCACCGAGACCCCACACCGCGGCGAGCAGCACCGCTCCCAAGAGCCCCGCGCACGAGAGCAACGTCTGCTCGGTCGGTGTCGGCACGGGCTCGGACTCGGGCGAGACCAACGAGATGAGGGACGAGAACGGTTTCATGAACGGCACCTCCGCGAGCCATCAGAAGGCGCGCGGATGGAGACGAGCGCGCGAGCGTGCGGCGCGGAGGTGAATCGCCGGTGAACGCTCCGCGAATCATCGAAAAGATGCGAAATTACGAGTGTTTTTCGCTCGGCTTCGCGGCGGGTATCGAAGCTCCGTCGCGCGGTAGCGTGATCGTGAAGCGGGTGCCGCGGCCGTCGTGGACGGGGGAGCTCGCGGTCGCTCTCCCTCCGTGGGCGGTCGCGACGGCGTGCACGAGCGCGAGCCCGAGGCCGGTGCCGCGCTTCTCGCCGCGGGTCGTGAAGAAACGCTCGAACACACGATCGACGTCGGGGGCAGAGATCCCGGGGCCGTCGTCGGTGACATGAAGCGCGACGCCCTCGCCCTCGGTGGCGCGCTCGATCGCGACGTGCACCTTCCCACCCTCGCCCGCGAACGACGCCGCGTTGTCGACGAGCTCGCGCACGAGGGCCTCGAGCCTGCGCCGCACGCCGCGAACGGTGGTCCCCTCCGGACCTTGTTTTTTCGGGGTGGCGTGCGTCTCGAACACGACCGCGGCGTAGCGCGGATCGACGGAGGCGCGCTCGACCGCCTCGGTCGCGAGCGAGACGAGATCGACGTCGTCGCGCTCTTCGCGGGGCATGCCCGCCTCGGCGCGCGCGAGCTCGAGGAACTGCGTGACGAGGGCGTCGAGCTTCTTCGCGCTCTCGGAGAGGGCACGCGCGAGGCGTTCGCGGCGCGCGTCGTCGACCGGCCCCTCGAGGGCCTCCGCGATCGCGGTCACGGCGGCGACGGGGCTCTTCATCTCGTGGACCACGTCGGCGACGAACGCCTCGTTCGCCGCGCGGCGTTCGGCGAGCGCACCGAGGAGCGTGTTCAGCGCTTCGGCCAAGTCGCCCACCTCGTCCGCGTGCTCCGTCAAGTCGGCGCCCGGGCTCTCCGAGCTCACCTTCGCGAGCGCCTCGGTGCGAAGGTTCTCGATCGGCAAGGTGACCCTTCGCGCCGCCCAAGCGCCGAGAAGAAGCGCGAGCGGCACCGTCACGAGCGAGAGCCGCAGCAGCGTACGGCGCACGAAATACACTTCTTCCACCGCGCGCCCGGAGGTCTTGTCGACGTACACGACCCAGCGCCGGTCCTCACGATCCTTCGGCGCCCGCACCGCGCGACAGACGCGCAGCTCCTCGCGAAAACAATCGATGTAGAGTCCACGTTCTATCGCGTACGAGGTCTCCTCTCGCGCGAGCACCGGGGTCGCCGGATCCATGTCCTTGGACGTCGCCGAGCTCCGCGCGAAGAAAAAGAAGGCCTCGAGCGGGTTGAACGCGTCGCGTGGATCGTCACGATCGACGTCGATCGTCGGCGCGTTCTCGGTCCGCGCCACCACCCGGATCCGCGCCTTGTACTTGTCCGCGATCACGGCGACCCGCGCTTCGGTGGGCTCGGCGTACGCCTCCACGAGGAGCGCCGTCTCGTCGGTCGCGTCGAGGGTCTTCTGCCATAGCGCGCCGGGCGCGTTGCGCTCGAGCTGGCTCACGAAGAACACGACGAGCGGGAGCGACAGCGCGGCGAGCGTGACCGCGAAGAAGACACGAATCCTGAGGGAGTAACGCGCGCGTCGTGTCTTCACCTCGCGCACGAGGCTCATGATCGGAGACGATATCCTGCGCCGATCACGGTCTCGATCCCTTCGAACTTCGCGTCCAACATCTCGATTTTACGACGCAATCGGCGCACGTAGGTGTCGACCAGGCGATCGTCGACGACGCCGTCGTCCCCGCGCCCGAGCTCGAGGAGGCGCGCGCGCGAGAGCACGATCCCCGGCCTGCGAACGAACGCCTCCAAGATGCGGTGCTCGGTGAGGGTGAGCACGAGCGGCTGCCCGTCGTACGTCGCGGCGAGGCGCTCCACGTCGACGGCGAGCTTCCCGGACGTGATCGGCTTCGCGCCCTCGACGATGCCTTGCGTCTTCGTGTCGCGTCGCAACAAGGCGCTGACGCGGGCGAGCAGCGCGCGGGTGGAGAACGGCTTCGACACGAAATCGTCGGCCCCGAGATCGAACCCGAGGATCTCGTCGACCTCGGTGTCGCGCGACGTGAGCAGCACGATCGGGAGCGTGTGACCCTTCGCGCGGAGCTCGCGGACGAGAGAAAATCCGTCCTTGTGCGGCAGGTTCACGTCGGTCACGACCACATCGAGCTTCTCGCGGAGAACGATCGCCTCTGCCTCGCGGCCGTCCTTCGCGGTGCGCACCTCGTGCCCTGCGTCGGTGAAGGCGAGGGAGAGCACGTCGAGCAATGAAGCGTCGTCGTCGACGAGGAGCACGCGGGCCATGCGCAGACGAGGGTACGCGAGGACACGTGCGCGCGTCGCGCTATGTGCGGCGATGCGTCTTTGGCTTGCGCTCAGTGGGCGGCGAGGATCGCGCGCGCCTTCGCGAAGCGCGACATCACGCCGAGCATCGTGGGGCTCTTCGCCATCGCGTCGAGCACGGCGCACAAGTCGTCGAGCGAGAGCGGCGCGGGGCCGACCCCGAGCGAGGTCATGGTCGACTCGACCGACGTGCGGCACTGCCCGGGCTCGACACGCGCGCCGAACAGCTCGACGATTTGCTCCAGCTCGAACTTCCGCACGGTACCCCCGAGGGTAGCCGGACTTTTTGCCCGCGGGGCGCTTTTCCTAAGCTCCTGCACCGTCGCGTGGCTCGGCTACGGCGCCTTGGCGGCGGCCTCCAGGGCGGCGCGCGCGCCTTCGGGGGCGAGGGCGTCTTTCACCTTCAGATCCTTGGGCGCCCCGCGATCGATGAAGAACGTGAGGGCCGCGAGCTCTGCCGGGGAGAGCGTGGGTTTGTCGTCGGGGGGCATGTGGTCGTCGGAGTCCTTCGGGAGCTTCATGCGCTCGACGAGGGGGCTCTTGGCCGCCGCGCCGAGCACGATCGCCGGCCCGCCGAGGCCGCCCTTTTTCAGGTCGTCGATCGTGTCGATGCGAAGGCCGCCCTTCTTTTTCTCACCGAGGTGGCACTCCCCGCATTTGGCTTTGAGGGCAGGAAACACGACCGCGTCCCACACGAGCGGCTCGTTCGTGGCTTCCGCTGGCATCGGCGCGGGCACCATCTTCGGCCGGTACCCAGCCAGATCTTGCACGAACGTGGGGGCAAGCTCGAAGAGGTAGCCCTCGCCGCGCGAGAGGCTGCCTCCGACGTGCCCACCGAGGCTCATGACGACCATCGTGAGAACGAGCAGCGCTTGGTAGATCTGCCGCGGGAGCCCTCGGCTTTTGTGCGCCGCAAAAGCGCCGAGCACCGCGCTCGAGAGGATCACCGCGCCGAGGCTGAGGCTACGGTGCTTCGCGAGCAGCTTCTGCGGGTAGTCCCCGGTGCGCCCGAGCAAGATGCCGACGACGAACGCGAGCGCGGCGGAGAGCACCAAGAACGTGAGCACCACCGTGAGCGCGGGCTCGAGCTTGCGCCGGCGCGCACCTTCGCGCATCGCCGCCGCTTCGAGCACGAAGCCGAGCACCATCACGCCGATCGGCAGGTGCACCACGAGCGGGTGAAAGCGGCCCACGAAGGGGAGCAACGCGGCCCCGCGCGCGAGCCCGAAGTACGCGCCGAGGGCGACCACCGCGCTGACGGCGCTCACCACGAAATACGGCCGCGCGTCGATGCTCTCTTCGGTGTCCTTCGGGTCGGCCATGGCGCGAATCTACCCCAAGAGCGCGCTCGCCCCGGCCGCGGAATCACCTTTGGCGCGTCACGTGCGGACCAATGGAGGCTTCGTTTCTCGGATCGTTCTCGTCGCGGAACGGTGAGGACGGCGCGCGAGAACGACCGATCACGGGCAGCAGAAGTAGCGGTACGCGGGCCCGGCGACCTCGTCGCACGCGCCTACGCCGCCGGGGGGTTGCGCGCGGAGGTTCTGCGTCGCGTCGACGGGGCACGAGTACATCTTGGTCTTTCCCGGCTTGCCCGCGCATTTCGTGTCCTCGAACGACGAGCGCGCGCACTCGAGGGTGGGGCAGCAGTAGGTGCCGCCGAGCGACGACTCGCGCGCGCGCACGCACGACGCGACGTTGGGCGGGCCGCCGTTCGTGCATACGTAGCCGTAGGTCGGCAAGCAGCCTCCGCCGCACGGACTGCCCTCGCCGAAGACGGCGCACGTGTCGCCGGGCCCGAACACCGTCGTCGCTCCCGAGTCGACACACGCCGCTGCGTCGAAGCCGGCCGCGTCGCTCGAGGAATCTTGTTGCACTGCACCATCGGTCGCTGTCGCCCCGTCGCGGGGAGGCGCGTTTGCGTCGGCCGGCCCCGTGCTCGTGCTGGTTGCGTCGGCGGACGCGTCGTCAGCCCCGCCGTCCACCTCGGACGCACACGCGCCGAGCGCTTGACCGAGCACGAAGGGAAGAGACGCGGTGAGTGCGAGAAGAAAGAATGGGCGAGAGCGCATCCCTCGAGTCGAGCGCATGCACGCGGCGGCATCAAGCTTGGTGGTGAGGCGACGCCTGGCTGCGGTCGGCTCAGCGGTTTTCGGGCAGATCGCGCTTTTGCCAGAACTCGGCGAGCTTGGGCCAGAGCCGCACCTTCGCCGCGCTCGACACGACGGCGCCGACGTGACCGCCGGGCAGGTGGAGGTGCGCCTTGTCCTTCGACCCGGCGAGGGCGACGAGGGGCGCGGAGCTCTCTTTCGGGACGATCGCGTCGTGCTCGAAGGTGACGGCGAGGAGCGGCACGGTGAGATCTTGCAGCCGCACGTTCTTGCCGCGGAACCAGAAGTCGCCCTGGCAGAGCTCGTCGTTCCGGTAGTGCGAGGTGATGTACTCGCGGAAGCACTCCCCGGGGAACGAGACCGCGTCGTTGCCCCATTTTTCCAGGGCGAAGAAGCCGTCGAGGAACTCGTCGTTCCACGCACGATCGACGAGCGTGACCGTCTTCGAGATGTTCATCGTCGGCCGCAGCAGGTTGAACGTGGCCTGCATGAGCTGCCACGGCACGTTGCCGGAGGCGGCGAGGAGCGCGTCCAAATCGAACGTGTCGGTGCGCGCCCAGTGCGAGAGCAGCCCGTCGTCCCCGAATTTGATCGGCGCGGCGAGGGTGAGCAAGCTCGCGACCCGCTCCGGAAAACGAATCGCGTGAATCGCGGTGAGGAGCCCGCCGAGGCAATACCCGAGCATGTGGGCCTTGCCGTGCTTGCCGTACGACGCAGCCTTCCGCAGCGCGCGGCCGATGTACGTGTCGCACACGTCGTCGAACGTGACGTAACGATCTTCGTCCGCGGGGGTGCCCCAGTCGATGATGAACACGTCGTGGCCTTGCTCGACGAGCCACTCCGCGAAGCTCTTTCCCGGCAAGAGATCGAGCACGTAGTGGCGGTTGATGAGCGACGGGACGAGCAAAATCGGGGTCGCGAATTTCGCGGGCGAGGTCCTCCGGTATCGAAGGAGCTTCCACTTGTTTTCGCGGTGCACAATGTCGGCCGGGGTGGTGCCCACGGGCGGCTTTCCACGGGTCGCGAGCTCGGCGAGGTTCTTCATCCTCGCCGGCCATTTGCCGTCGTTGCGCTTCTTGTCTGCCGCGTCCATCGCGCTCATCCCGCCGTCTTCTCGGTGCTCGCGGGCTTCGGCGGCGGGGGCCTGTCGTAGAGCGCCTCGAAGGTGGGCTTGAAGACCTCGACGACCTTCTTGCGACGCACTTTGAGCGACGCTGTCAAAAGCTCGGCCTCCACCGTGAGCGGCGTGTCGACGATCGCGAACGACTTGATGGTCTCGTAGCTTGCGAGATCGCGGTTCACGTCGTCGACCTTCTTCTGTACGAGCGCTTCGCGGGCGGCGCGCTTCTCGTCGCCCGCGAGCGGACCGAGCTCGGCGTCGACGACCGGCTCGTTGAGCCAGATCCCGGCGACGAGGAACTTCTTCCCTTCGCCGTAAACGACCACGTGCGAAAAGCGCGGATCGCCTTGAAAACGCATCTCGATGTTCGCGGGAGGCACGTTCTTTCCACCCGCGGTGACGAGGATGTCTTTCTTACGATCGACGATCTGAAGGAAGCCGTCTTCCGTGAAGCGGCCCACGTCGCCGGTCTTGAACCAGCCGTCCTCGGTGAAGGCCTCTTTCGTGGCGGCCTCGTCCTTGTGGTAGCCCTTGAACACGTTCGGGCCCTTGGCGAGGATCTCGCCGTCCTCCGCGAGCTTCACGTTCGTGGAGGGGAGCACCTTGCCCACGCTGTCGAAGCGGAACGCGTCGGCGCGGTTCAATGTGAGAGTGGGCGACGTCTCGGTGAGGCCGTAGCCCTCGACGATGAGGATGCCGGCGCGGTGATAGAAGTCCTTCACGTCGCGCGAGAGCCCCGCGCCGCCGGAGAGGCAGAACGCGAGGCGCCCGCCGGTGATCTCCATCAGCTTCGTCTTTTGCGCTGCAACATCGGTCTCCCGCATCGCGGGGGCAGCGAGCTTCTCCCAGTGCGAGGGCACGCTCATGAACACGTGCGGCTTCACCACCGGAACGAGCGTGATGCAGCCGACCGGGTCGGACATGTAGCTCGTCATTCCCAGGATATTTCCCAGGTTCATCTCGCCGAAGCCGAAGATGTGGCTCATCGGGAGCCAGAGCACGTCGACCGCGTTCTCGGGCACGAGGGGCCCGTTGAGCTCGAGCCAGTCGCGACCGTTGGTGCCTACGTTGCGGTGCGAAAGAGGCACCCCCTTCGGGTTGCCCGAGGTGCCGCTCGTGTAGAGCATCATCCCCGGCGCGTCGACGTCGACCGCGTTCATGCGCGCCTCGAAGGCGCCCGGGTTCGCGTCGTGCCACGCGTTGCCTTCGCGGATCGCGTCCGCGAACGTCACGATCTTCGCGAGCACGTCGTCTCCCAACGACGCGCCGGCTTTCCCGCTCTCGCGCTGCTTCGTGAGCACGGCCTTCGCATCGATCGTGGAGTCGAGGAGCACCACCGTCTCGACGGTGGAGACCTGCGGGAGCACCTCGAAGAGCTTTGCGAGGAGGGCAGGGGTGTCGACGAACACGACCTTCGCGTCGGAGTGCGAGAGCACGTACGCGAGCTGCGCAGGCATGCTCGCGGGATACGCCGGGACGACGACTCCGCCGACGGCCTGGAGCCCGAGCGCGGACGAAGCCCACGCGACGCTGTTCGGCGCGAAGATCGACGCGCGATCCCCCGCTGCGAGACGCGACGCGAGGAAGCCCGCGACGGCGCGCACCTCGGCGCCGAAGTCGCCGTACGTCACCTTCGTGTACTTCGACAGGTCCGTCCCGGCGCCTTTTTGGGGCACCCAGAACCGCACCCGGTCTTTGCGTTCCTCGAGCGAATCGAAGAGGAATTTCGGGGCGATCGCGATCTCGAGGTACTTCGTCACGTCCATGGCGGTCACTTCCTGGATTCGGCGTGCGCAGGTTCGGGGACGCGCTCTCGCGGCGTACGCGGAGCGGATGAAGGCGTAGAGGGCGAAAGCTCGTTCGTCTCGCGGCTCTCGACGACGCGGCTCTCGAGCGCCTCGACGAGGATCGCGTTCTCCGCGCGCTCGCTCTCGAGCTTCTCCTCGAGGTCGATGAGGCGGCTCTCGAGGCGATGAATCGCGTGCAGCGTTCGTTCCTGGTCGACCTTCGTGGGGAGCCCCAGGCGCGCGACCATGCCCGTCGCGAGCTTGTCGGCGGCGGACTTCGCGCGGAGGCCGGCAGTGAGCGCGGCGGCAGCGGGGCGGAGCACGAGGGGGCTCTTCAGCGCGACCTCGAAGAAACGCGCGGTGCGATCTTCCCAGGTGTCGAAGCTCTTCTTCCAGTCGTCCCACATGACGAAACCTCACATGCTCTGGAGGCGCGAGCCTCGTTTCCTCTCAGAGTCCGAAGCGTCGCACTTCGCTCGCGACGGTAAAGTCGTCTGCCTTCTCGCCGGTCTTGCTCGTGAAGCGAGCGACCTCGCCGAAGCACTCGAACAAGAACGAGACTTGTACCTGGCTGGTGAGCGCGCCGGCGGCAGGCTCCAAGGTCACCTTCGTGCGCACGCGGAGCGCTTGCTGGAAGATCACGTCCGGCAAATCGAGCTGCCCGACGGCGTCGACCCGCACCTCGTAGGTGTCTTTCCCGGCGTAGGGGAGGCCGCGCAACGTGGCGTTTCTGACCTCACCGACCGAGGTGTACGTGACGCCGGGGGTGAGCGGGAACCTGTAGACGGCAATGGGTGCAGTGTACACGTATAGGGTCTGCCCCTCCGGCGCGTTCGGCTCTTTCGAGGCGAGGCCGAGGAGCGAAACCGCGCTCGCGTCGTGCTGGTAAATAGCCTCCGTGCGCCCGGCGACGTCGAACGGGGCGACGAACGCGGTCTCGGGGAAGCTCTTTTCGTACCACTTGCCCTTGATCGAGGAGGCCTCGATGGTGGCGGCTTGGTCGTCGGCGCGATCGATCGAGTAGTCCCACCGGAGCTTGCCCTCCTCGAAGGGCTTCGGCACGAGATCGACGGCCTGCTCTCTTCCCACCGGGGAGACGAGGAGCCGCACCGGCACGCCGAGGGCGGGGGCGAGCTCGTTCGAGTCGATTTTCCCGTCGAGGTTCGGCACGCAGGTGAGCGGCTCCACCTGGCCGGGCGCGTACGGCGTGCGCTCGTCCACGACGGTGAGGTTCTCGCTGCACGCGGCGGCGAGGGGGAGGAGAACGAGGGCGGCGGCGAAGAGCTTGGTCGGCTTCATCATGATGTTCAAAACACGTAGTTGAAGCGCAAGCGTACGAGCTGCGCGGGCTTGGCGAACATCGCCGTCACCGGGTTGTCGAGGCCAGAGAGCGGGAACAGCACTCCGTAGTCCAGCGTCGCAAAAAAACCGTCCTTGTGCTCGTAGGTAAGCGAAGGATCGATTTCGACGCCGAGCGGCTTTTTACCGCCGGGGGTGGACTCGGCGAAGGAGGCCATGCTCGCCACCGCGGCCGCCGTGGCGGTGATGCGGAAGCTCGCTTCTTCGACGAGCTTCACCTTCGCGTGGGGTCGAACGTACGTCGCGTCCGTCACCGTGCCGATGATCTCGCGGAAGAGGATGCGGTCGATGCGGTAGTCGGGGTGGAAGCGGAAGTTGTCGATCCGACTGTCGCGCGGCGGGTTCGCCTGCGGGCCGTCGAGGTCGCCGGCCTTCGGGGCCTTCTGTCCGAGCTTCTGCGACACGCCCATGCCGGGGGCCGGATCGCCGCTCGCGTAGCCAAAATCGAGCCCCGCCGAGAGCAGCCCGTCGTCCGAGCCGTAGTCGGACTCGAACGCGGCGCCGATCTGGCGCGCCTTCACCGGATCACGAAGGAGCACCCCCGGGATCGCGCTCGACTGCTCGATCGTGGAGAGCACCATCGCGAACTCGGCCTCGAGGCGGAGGTTCTTCGTGACGAGCTTGGCCCACGCGTCGATCCCGGTCGCGGTGAGCCCGCGGCTCATGATCTGGGTCTGGCTCGACACGTCCAAGGGCTGCGCGGTGGGCAGGTACGAGCCGGGTACGTCGTTGCTTTGCCAGCGGTGCGTGAAGTAACCGCCGTAGTCGACCGTGACTTTGCCCGCTTTTTTCCTGCGTTCGATCGAGTCTTTGCTCCACCCACGGAGGAACGCCATCGTCGCGGTGCGCACGTTCGTGCTGCGCTCGAGGTCGAGGAAACGGTTCGGCGAGGGCCGCGTGCCCACCGGGCCGGTGGACGAAAAATCGTACGCGACGGCGAACACGTGGTTCGCGATCGGCGTCACGAGTGCGACGCGATCCTGTGCGTCGGCCGAGTCGCAGTCGAGGCAGTCGCCGCCGTTGGCGACCAAGCCGAGGCCCCAGCTCGTGCCCATGCGCCCGGCGACGAGGAGACCGAACGGCAAGAGCGCCTCGCCGTACGCGCGCCGCACCTTCAGCGGATCGGCGGGGCTGCGTTGGCCCGTCGTCGCGGCGGGCACGTCGTTCGGGACGGAGCCGAGGGAGAGGTTGTCGAGCGCGTCGAGGCGGAGCTTCACCGCGAAGGTTTGGCCCGGCGCGAACACCTTCATGTCGAGGCGCGCGCGCATGTCCCAGTGGGTCAGCGTCTGCGCCGACGGATCGGCCTTCGAGACGGGAAAGAGCGGCTGTCCCGAGGTGGTGAGCCCGCGGTCCAGATCGAGGTTGTGGAGCATCTCGCCGCGCGTGCGGAGGTACCCGTCGACCTCGACGGTGACCTTGTCGCGCCGCACGATGTCCTCGCCGAGCTCCGCGAACCCGGTCGCGTGGGCGCTGCGTGGCGCGGCCAAGAGCGCGAGGGTGGCGCATGTTGCGGTGCACAAAAGACGACGAATCTTCACGGCGCCTTCTCTTCCTTGGGCGCTTCGTGAGAGTCCTTCGGCGTGCTCACCGGGGGGTTCACCGGCGTCGGTGCCGGGCTCGCGGAGGCCGTCGCGCCGTCCTCGAGGAGGAACGCGTGAAGGTCGCGGGTCGACGCGGCGGCGGCCTCCAGCATCGGGAAGTGACCGCAGCGCGGGTACACGACCATGCGCGAGCTCGGGAGCTCACGGAGCAGGCGCTCGCCGAAGCCCACCGTCGTCACGTTGTCCTCGCGGCCGTAGAGGAGCAGCGTCTTTTGCTTCACCTCGCGGTAGTGCTTCTCGAGCTCGGTGTAGCGCTGGCCACGTACGGCAGCGAGGTGGGCGGCGGTGGTGCCCGGCTTGTCGAGGTGCGACTGCGCGACCTCGATGAGCTCCTCGGTGACGAACTTCTTGTCGTAGAACGCGAGGGGGAGGCGGTCCTCCGCGCGCTGGTTGTAATAGATCCCGAAGAGGGCCTCGCCAACGACGGGTGCGCGAGACCACTGGAAAAACGTGACCTGCTGGTCCTCGAAGGCCCACGCGTCGTAGAGGGCGACCTTGTCGAAGCGCTCCGGCGCACGAAGGACCGCAGCGAGCGACACGCCGGTGCCCCACGAGTGGCCCACGATCGAGGCCTTCGCGATCCCGAGTTGGCTCATGAGCCCGAGCACGATGTTCGCTTCCGCCTGCGGCGAGTAGTCGCCCTCGGGACGATCGCTCCAGCCGAAGCCCTTGAGATCGAGCGACACCACGCGGTGGGTGGTCTTCAAGGTGGGGACGACGGTGGCCCACACGTCGAGCGACGAAGCGAACCCGTGCACGAGCACGACCGGCGGCTTCGTGTGCGAACCTTCGTCCTTCTCGGAGTCGTAGTAGCGAATGCGTGCGCCATCGATTTTGGCGAACGTCGCGTTCTTCGGCTCACCGGGGAGCGGCCCCTCGTGAAACGAGAGGCAGCCGGTCGACGCGGGCATCGCGAGGACGAGGGCGAGCGTAAGCGCGGTCGAGGGGAACCAGCCGCGGGAGCGCGGCCCAGGTGCACGAGGAGACACCGACATTACTGGGCGATCCTGCGGATTTCAGATGCGCGGGTGAACTCTGCGTTCGGCTCGTTCGCGTCCGAGGTGGCGACGGCGACGGTGCCGTAGCACTCGGTGACCCAAGCGAAGGAGCGCGTGGTTGTTGGAAACCCGGCGACCGTCTTCGTGAGCAGCGTGCGCACGCGGAGCACGGTGAAGGTGCCGAGCGGCGTCTTGAGGGTGCCCTTGCCGTCGACGGTGGAGTCGTACTTCTCGGTGTACGGGACGGTCGGAAACCCGCTCACCGTTCCGTTTATCGTCGCAGTGGTGGTCCACGTCTTTCCCATCTCGAGGGGGAACGAGAGGATGTCGGCCGCGGGGGCGTAGGCCACGTTCGTGCGCGACGTGCCCTCGTCCGGCGAGACGACCCCGAGGAGCTTCAAGGCCGAGGGGCTCACCTCGAAGACACCGAGCAGCGTGGACGACTCGGAGAGCTTCGTCGCGTACGTCGCGGTCTTGAAGTCGTCCTTGTACCACTTGTCGGAGACCTTCTGCGTCTCCACGAGGGAGAGGGCGTCGCCCGTCAAATCCGCGGAAAAATCCCACGCCCGCGTGTCGTTCGCGCCTGGCGTGCCCGCGATCGGCGCGTCGACGTTGCGCGCGACCTTGAACGTGGCGCGGAGGCCGGCCTGGAGCGGGACCTCTTCGCGCAAGATGCGAAAGTCTTTGTTCGGGAGGCAGCCACCGTCGGGCACGACGACGTCGGGCAGAGGCACGTTGCCGTCGCTCGTGGTGCTCGCGTCCGGGGTCGGCGCGACCGCGTCGCTCGGCGCCGCGTCGGTGTCGCCCCCCGGGACGCAACGGCCACTCGCGTTGCACGCGCCGCTCGCGCAGTCGGAGCCCTTGTTGCACTCGGGGCCATCGGTGGCGCACCCGGCGGACACCGCGGGGGCGAGCGCGACGAGGGCGAGCCCTCCCGCGACGAAGAGCAAGTGACGGACCGAGGACGAACGACGTGCGGACATCAGGCTCCTTTTGGACGCGAGCGAGTCGCTCGTCCTCCCCCGTGTTGCGGCGCAACACCGGCGGGCCATTCCGTACGATCCGAGGGGGGTAGGGTCAAGGCGATTTGTTGCGCAGCAACATCGAAAAACGTGCCGCAATGCGGCAACTGTTGCGTCGCAAAATGCCCGCGGGACTGCGGTGCAAAAGAAGCGTACGACAAGGGCGTCATGCGCATCGTGAAGAAGTACTCGAACCGCCGTCTCTACGACACGGACGACAGCCGCTACATCACGCTCGACGAGCTCGCCGAGCTCGTGCGCGACGGCTCCGACGTGTTCATCCAGGACGCGAAGTCCGGTGCCGATCTCACGCAGTCCACGCTCGCGCAGGTCATCTTGGAGAGCCGCGGCGGCGGGCGCCTGCTCCCGGTTCCGCTCCTCGTGCAGATGATCCGCATGGGCGACGACGCGCTCGCCGAGTTCTTGGGTCGCTACATGAGCTGGGCGATGGAGCTCTATCTCCACGCAAAGCAGGGCACATCCACGCTGTTCCCGATGAACCCGCTCGCGCAGCTCCCGTTCACCGCGTCGAACGCGCTGGCGAAGGTGATCCTCGGCCAGAACCCGTTCAAGAAGAACAAAGACCGCAAGCCGCTCCCGCCTCTGCCCTCTCTTCCGGACGCCTACGAGGCGCCCGTCACCCCGCTGCCGCCCCCCGGCACCGCGGAAGACGTCGCCGATCTCCGCCGCGAGCTCGACGAGCTGAAGCGCGCGCTCCTGGCCCAGGCGAAGAAAAAAGCCTGATCGCGCCATGCCCGCGCGGCCTCACTACGGCGCGCGTCAAAATGTTGCAGTGCAACACTTGACCCACCCTCGAGGTCGCCGTAGGTTCCGCTCGTCGCTGAATTGCGGCCAAAAACGAGGGTGGAACCATGTCGAACGAGACTTCGCAGGTGCAAAACGTGGTGGACTTCTTCAAGGGCTTCGCGGCGCAGCAAATGGCGTACGTGGCCACCTTCCAGGCCGAGGTCGCGAAGTGGAACGCGCTCCAGGCCGCGCAAGCCGAGCACGTCGCCGGCGAGATGCAGAAGCTCACGAAGGAGTCGTTCTCCTACGCGAACGACATGACCGCGGAGCTCCGCAAGGCGCAGCTCGCCGCCGCCAAGAAGGGCCTCGCCGTCTTCGGCGTCGGCTCCTGACGTCATCCGCTCCGGTCGCGTGCCGCGCCCTCGCGAGGGGACGCGGCACGTCGCGTTTGTAGCTTTAGCGCTCGAATCGGCACGAAGCGCGTGCACGACGGAGAGCGTCCGCGCCGCGTCTCACGGCCGGAGCGCTCTCCCGCCGCGGTCGCACTCGACCGCGAGCTGAGCCTCTACGGCTTCACGGAGACCGAGCCGCCGCACGGAATCTCGACCTTGCGGAGCGTGCCTTTGCTCCCGATTTGCACTTGGTGCATGCCGCACGGAGCGCTCACCGTCGCGGGCGTCTCGCCCACCGCGTGCCCGTCGACGAAGATGCGATGGCCCCGCGGAGCGCCGTCCGGGACGATGTCGCCCGTCTTCCATCCCGTGATGCCCATGCCGTTCTCTCGCGCTGCAGCATCCGGCGTGGCGGATGTTTCCGCGGTCGCAGCGTCGGTCGGGCTGCTCGCGTCTTGCGGTGCAGCATCGGGGCCCGGTGCGGCGTCGGACGCGAGGGCGGCTTGGGCGGGGGCGGCGTCGGCGACGCTCGCTTCCACCGCGTCGAGCGGAACGAGAGAGAGCGCCGGGGGAGCGACCGCGGTGGTCGGGGCGGAGGTGGAAGCCGCCGGAGCTGGAGGCGTGGGCCGCTCGTCGGGGGAGCGCAGGTACATCGCGATGCCGACCGCGACGACGGCGAGCACTCCGAGCACCCCGAGGTAGAGCGGCGCGCGTGACGCCTCCGGGAGCGCCGGGAGGGCCTCCGACGCTGGCACCGCTTCGGACGAGGGAGCGTCGTCGTCGCTCGCGGGCGCGCTTCGCGGGGCCGGGTCCTCGGACGTTGGAGACGTATCGGTCGTCGCGTTCGCGTTCGCGTTCGACGTCGCGCTCACCTTCGCTGCGCTCGTGTCGTCCTTCTCGCTCGTCGCGCTCGCGCTCGCGCTCGGCTCCGCCGTCGGTTCGCCCTTCGTCGAGTCGCCTCGGGTTGCGTCTTCCGCCGCGACGGACGTCGTCGAGTCTTGCTCGGATCGCGCTTCTTGCGTCGCGGGCGAGGGCTTCGTCGTGTCGCCGTCTGCGCTCGCGGGAGGCGTGCTGGCGGCGAGGGCGAGCGCCGCTTCGGCGGCCTTCATCCGTGTGGACGGCGTAGGGCGTGGGATGCGCGACGACGACGGGGTCGAAGGGCGCTCGCCTGAAATCGGCGGCTTCGCGCTCGCGGGAGGCGTGGCCAATTCGGACGCGGCGCGCATCGTCGCAGACGCAGACGCAGAAGCTCGAGGCTCGTTGTTCGACGGCGGGGCCCCTGCTTTTTCCCCGCTGCCGTGCGCGTCGACGGACGCGGGGGACGCGACCGATTCCGGCACCGGGGCGGGCTCCGCGGCGACCTTCGTGACGGAGGGAGGCGGCAGCACGTCGTCCCAGCCGCCCTCGTCGATCTCGGACAGCGAGGGCGGAGGCGCATCGATCACCCCCGGCACCGAGACGAGCGGCGTAGCGCGCGACTGCTCGTCCGGGAACGCGGAGGCCGCGGGCTTCGGCAGCGCCTCGGACGAGGGCGCACGTGCCTCGCTCGCCTTCGACGGTGGCGCCTTCCGCGGGCGATAGGGGAGCGCGCGGCCCTTCCGTGGCGACACCGTGGGCCGCATCGCCGCGAACACGGCAGACGACCCTGCCGGCTCGCGAAGACCCTCGTGCATGCTCCCGCGCACCCCGAGGCGAAGCGCCCGCTGCTGCTCGGCCTCCGCGTTCTCCACGTCGCCGCGGAGGAGCGCGAGGTGCGAGAGCACGTACGACGCGAAGCCGAGCTCCGGATCTTGGCGCTTCGCGCGGAGGGCGAGGGACTCGAGCTCGGCGGCTCGTTTGTCGTCGCCGCGGAGGGTGAGCCACGCGAGGTAGAGCTCGTACTCGGTGGCGTTCGGCACGAGTCGGTGCGCACGCCAAAGCTCGGCCTTCGCGAGCGCCTCGCGGCCCTTCGCCATGTGGGCGCGACCGTCGAGGAACGCGCGCTCGCCGCGCAGCTTCGCGGCGGGCGATCCGGGCACCGGATCTCTCGCCGGTACGTCGCGGGTCGGCGCGCCCGCCTCGCCGTCACGGGCGCCTTCGCCTTCGCCATCGCCGCGCGCGCGGACGATCGGCGCGAGCATCTGGAGTTTTGCGGTGCGAAGGAGCCGCGGACGAGCCGCTCCTCGGACCACGGTCGACGGAGGCAGCGGCGGTTTTTTGCGCTGCGACACGGGCCCGCCGATGCGCACGAGGTGGCCCGTCACGAGCAACGTCGCCACGAACGCGAGGCCCTCGTCGGGCAGCGCCCCGGACGCGAGATCGTCGATGAGGGTCCCCGCCGGATCGTCGAGCACCTTCGCGAGGGTGGCGCGCTCTTCGGCTTTCGGACGAAACAGCGCGACGACCGCGTCGTGCTCGCCCTCGAGCGACACCTTGCCGTGCCCGTACGGCGCGATGCGGGACGCGATCGTCCTCGAGGCGAGCCTTCGGAACGCGGACAAGATCACGGGCTCGAGCGGCGTCGGGAATCGTGCGCGCTCGCGGCTCGGATCGCGAGGGGGGAGCGGCGAGACCTCCAGCTCCGGATTGTCCCACCCGATCGCGGCGACCACCTTGCGGCGAACCTGCGAGAACAGCGCGAGCGAGAGCTCTTTGCGCGTGATGAGGCTCCGCGCGACGGCGAGATCGCCGAGCCGCACGTTGCGCCCGCGCGCGTCGGCGAGGGTGAGCGCGTCGAGGAGGCCGGTGAGATCTTCCTCGCTGATCTTGCCTTCTTCGACGAGGAGGCGTCCGAGGGCCTTCGCGGTGGTGCCGTCCTCCGCGTGGACGAGCTTTCCCTCCTCGAAGTGGAGAGAGACGGAGGTGCCGTCGGCGCGCACGACGACGACGCACGAGCGCTTCTCGGCCTGGATCGCCAGGAGCTCGACAAGCAGTTCCCTCGACGCAAAAGGCGCGGGGCCACGGTGGGGCAGGCTCACGATGAGCCGAGTCTCGCAGAAAAATGAAACGAATGGGCAATTTGCACGGAACCGTGAGGTGGATTCGTGTGCGTCTCGCCTCGAGCTCGGCACGTCGGGTCGAGCGGGAGGGATTCGCCTTGCGCTTTTTTTGTTCTTCGTTTCGCGTGCGGTGCAACTGCGGTACGAGCCGAACGTGGCGCTTGGCACGAGCAAACCGGGGGGAGGGCGAGCCGCGTCGTTGCTCGTGCTCTTGCTCGTCGCGCTCTTCTCCGTGATCGCGATCGTGCGCCCACGGGAAGACTTCGATCTGATGGCCTACGTCGGTGTGGTGAACGCGTACGACGGCGAGGTCGGGGCGCGCGAGAGGACGATGTCCGATCTCCGGCGCTCCCTCGACGATGCCCGCTACGGGTGGATGATCGGACGCGACGCGCCGGAGAGCTACGCCCACGCGATGGCGTCCGACGATCGTGTGTTCTCGCAGCAACTCGTCTGGTTCCGCGGTCGCCCTCTCTTCACCCGCTCGGCGTGGGCGCTGTCGAAGCTCGGGGTCCCGGTCGTGCGCGCGCTCCACGCGGTGACGCTCGTATCGACGATGGCGGTCGCGCTGCTCTTCTTCGCGGGCACCGCTGCAGTAGGGCAGGGAGGGCTCCCACGCGTTCGGCTCGCGGTGCGCGTCGTCGTGCTCGTGGTCGCGGCGGGGGTGTTCCATCTCGACGAGCTCGCGGCCTCTCCGCTCTCCGATCCGATGGGAGCGGCGCTGGTGCTCCTCGGGCTCCTCCTCGTGTTCCTGGAGGTCGCGCCGCGCGCGGGGCTCGTCGTGCTCGTGCTGTCCGTGCTCGCGCGATCCGACGCCGCGATCTACGTCGTCGCGCTCGCGGCGTTCGTCGCGTTTGCTGCGCTGCAAAAGAAGCGTATGCCTATTTCTCTCGCGCGAGCGGGGGTCGCGGCGGCCGCCTCTGTTGCGCTGCGTGCGTGGGTGGAGCGCGACAGCTACGGGTGGGCCGCGCTCGTTCATTTTCGGCGCGTTCACTTCGAGACGCACCCCGCCGACGTTCGTCATGCGCTCTCGCCGAGCGCGTACTTCGCCATCGTGAAGGCGTGGGCGCTCGAGATCTACACGTGCCAGGTCGTGGCGTTGCTCGCGCTCGTCGTGCTCGTCGTCTATCGGCCCGCGCGAAGGACGCTGTCCGACCCGTTCGTCGCGTTCGCCGTTCTCATGATCCCGCTGTCGGTGCTTCGCTTTTTGGCGTTTCCAGACTGGGACTCGCGGTTCTTCGTCGCGCCGCTGGGCTTCTTTTTCCTCGGCGTCGCGAGGGCGGTCGGTCTCGTTCTCGACGAGCGGACCGGAAATTCCCACGCGGCGCGTGTACCCTCCGAGCCATGAGTGACGAACGGGCCCGCTGGAAGGCGCTGACGACCGCGATGCCCGCGGGGAACGACGAAGGCGAGCAAGGCCTCGTCGCGAGGGTGAAAGGGCTCCTCGATGGCCTCGGTCCGCGCGACCTCGCGGCGTTCGCGAAGCTCGTCGAACGCGATCGTTCGTACGGTGAGCGGCCCGCGCGCGACGCATCGCCGCCCGAGCCCGAGCCCGAGCCGGAGGCGGGCTGATGTTCCCGACCGACCTCGAGATCGCCGAGACGTACGCCATCGTCGCCGAGCGCTTCGGCCTCGGGAAGGCCTCGTCCGACGTCGCGATCCGCACCGCTCTCCGCGACGCCGAGCACCTCGCCGAGGACGTCTACGAGAGCCCGGCGGCGCTTCTATTTGCCTTCGCGCGGCTGCCCCGTGCGTTCGCCGGCTTTCGCACGATGACGGTCGTCCTCGCCCTCGCGCAGGTGCGTTCGTCCGGGCAAACCCTCACCGCCGCGGGAGGCCCGGATGCGCTCGGCGATCTCGTGGAGAAGGTGCGACGACGGGAGCTCGCGTACGAGGACGTTCGAGCCTTCTTCGCCGACGCGCTCTTGCCCTACGGCGGCTAGCGGCCAGTCGGAAGCGGAGACCGGCGCCTCGTCACGATGGTCTGGGCTCCCAACGGACATCGCGTCAATCGCGTGTCAATCGGGTGTTCTTGGCCACTATCGAGTTGACCCGGCTCGGGGGCCATCGTACGCCCATTCCCATGGCGATCCTCTTGGGCAACAGGGTCTCGATTCGCGGATTTTCGACCGTGGCGGCGGCTCTGCTGATGGCGTGTGGAAGCAGCGCGCTGCCCGATCCCGCCGCGCCTGAGGGCTCTGCGTCACCGCAGCCTTCGTCGAGCGGGCCTAGCACGGCGCCCACCAACACCGCGCCCGCGCCGGAGCCCAAAGACGCATCCGTCGTCGACGCCGCGCCGCCGCCCAAGGTCCTCAAGTTCGTCGCCATGGGCGACACCGGCAAGGGCAACGAGGGGCAGCGCAAGGTCGCCGACGCGGTCGATGCCAAGTGCAAGGCCTCGGGCTGCGATTTCGTGCAGCTCCTCGGCGACAACATCTACGACAGCGGCGTCGATTCGGTCGACGATCCGCTCCTCCAGTCGCGCTTCGAGCAGCCCTACGCGAAGATCAACCTCCCGTTTTGGATCGTGCTCGGCAACCACGACTACGGCGGAAACGGCGCCGGGACGAGCTTCGGAAAAGGCCAGAACGAGGTCGACTACACCGCGAAGTCCACGAAGTGGAAGCTCCCGTCGAACTTCTGGCACCGCACGCAAGAGCACGTGGAGATGATCGGGCTCGACACGAACCTCATCATGTTCAGCCAAGATCAACCGCAGCGCACGCAGGTGCCGCAGTGGATCGCGGCGGCCACGAGCACGTGGAAGCTCGCCTTCGGTCACCACCCGTACCTCTCGAACGGCCCCCACGGAAACGCGGGTCGTTACGAGGGGATCCCCGGCATTCCGATCGTGAGCGGCGGCTCGGTGAAGAGCTTCATGGATGCGCACATCTGCGGCAAGGTCGACTTCTACATCTGCGGTCACGACCACTCCACGCAGTGGCTCGAGGACAACTGCGGGGGCACGGAGCTCATCGTCGCCGGCGCGGGCGCCGAGGGCACCGAGCTCTCGTCTCGCAACAAGAGCTTCTTCCAGACGAACGTAGGCAGCTTCGTCTACATCGTGATCGAGGGCAAACGCTTCACGGGCGAGCTCATCGACGAGACCGGCAAGGTGCTCTACACGCGGACGATCCAAAAGCCGTAGCCGAGGCGCGACGGCTCTCGTAGACCCGCGGGTCGGCCGATCATGGGCTCGCGAGACCCGCGGCTCCGGAGCGTCGCGAGGCCCGCGGCTG
>JAAFHV010000114.1 GCA_013297655.1 Myxococcales bacterium
GAGAGCCGCGGCGAGCGTGGTGCTGAATATGGGAGAAGGATCGGGGAGCACGGGCGGGACACGGCGAGAGCGATACCGAAACGCCCTCGGTTCACTCAGCGAGGTCGAAGCTTGCCTCTCGGTCGGCGAGGCGTTCGGGTACATCGCGGGTGGGACGGAAGAGGTCATGTCGCGGGCGCGGCAAGTCGCGAAGGGGCTGCGGAAGCTCACGTGAAGGGCAGGGCCGCCGGGCTTCGGCTCGGCGGCCCTGGTTTGTGCGGCTCGCGAGCAGGGCGTAGGGCGTAGGGCGTAGAGCGTAGGGCGTAGAGCGTAGGGCGTAGAGCGTTTGGGCGTAGGGCGTTTGGGCGTAGAGCGTCGGGGCTAGGGGCTCGCTTTCCTCCGCCACCGAGCGCCCATGAAAGCTCCCTCAACCCTTGAAAGCGCGCTCGGCGGCGAGCACCGGAGACTGGTAGTCCGCGTCGTGCTCGAAAGGCAATGGTTCGCCGTTGGCGAGCGCGTGGAGCACGGTCGCAAAATCGGTTTGGTGCCGGAAGGCGAGGTCGCGCTCGATACGACGCCCGTCGTAGACGCGGCCGATCGAGCTCGGAAGTCGCCAGCCGCGCGCGGCGAAGAGCGCGGGCGCGGCGGGGTAGTAGCGCGCGATCACGCTCGCTGCGTCGCGCTTGAGCTCCTTTGCCTCTTCGCGAGAAAATGGAGTCGGCGCAGAGACGAGGTAAAGCCCGAAGCCTACCCGTGGGGCACCCTCCAGCGCCGCGACGTGCGCTCGGGCGGCGTCCTCCACCGTGAGGCGACGATGGAGGAGCTCGTTCGCCTTCATGTTCTCGCCAGAGAGGTGTACGTGGGTATCGTCTTCCTCTGGGAAGAAACGGCCCGTGCGAAGCACCACGGTCGCGAGCCCACGCTCTTCGTGAACCATACGACAGAGCTGCTCCGCGGCGTACTTGGTGACACCATAAATGTTCCGCGGCTCGATCGGCCCGGAGGCCTCGTCGAGCCACACCGCCTCGTCGCCCGATTCTTCACGAATCGCGCGCCGAATCATGAGCGACGTGGTGGACGTAAACACGAAACGATCGTGTTTGGCCGCGACCGCCGCCTCGAGCAAATTCAGCGTGCCCGTCACGTTCACGTCGACGAACGATTGCGCGGGATACCTCGCGATGTCCGGCTTGTGAAGCGCGCCCGCGTGCACGACCGCCTCCACGCGATGGTCCTCGAAGACCGCGAAGACCGCGGCGCGATCGGCGACCGAAGCGACTACGTGCGTCTCCGCGCCACGCGCCACGTCGAGGCCGATCACCGTGTGGCCCGCTTCGCGGAGCATCGGGGCGAGGTAACGCCCGAGCCAGCCGGAAGAGCCCGTGAGCAAGACGCGCATGTGCGCCGTTTAGCGTGAAGCGGGGAGGGTTGCACCAACGTCCTTCCTGGATGCCCGCAGGTCCACTTGCGGAGGTGCCTTCCCTGCGCGCCCGGCGCCGCTCGCCACTCCGAGCCCACCTCCGCCGAGAGGAAGGTCCTCGGCGGCTACACCCTCGCGGAGGCTTCGTGCGCGCCTAGCGGTGCGGCGGGACGACAAGATCGAGAAAGGTGGCGACGCGGCAGCGACCGCCCGTGGGCAATCGTTGCGGAGCGAGCGACTCACCGCACACGACGTCGTCGTTGTACCCTCGCGCGCGATGAGCGCGAGCTACGAGATCACCACTGGCAACGAGCGAACGAACCGCTGCGACGAACGCGCGGATGTCGGCCGTTGCCCGTCCACGCCAGACCACGGCCAGCCGGCTCGGCTCGAGCCCGTCAACAGCGACGTACCGAACGGCACTTTTGTCACCTTCGACGATCATGGAGCTGGGGACGAGGCAGCCGGCTTTTCCGGCTCCCACGACGTCGAACGTCTCTTCGGGAGAATGGACCTCCGGACCGTCGACGCCTTCGCCGAGCGGGATGCCTCGCCAAAACGCTTGCCACTCCGCGGACCCGCCGACGGGGCGAACCATCGGCAGCTTCATCAGATCCTCGACCGTGACCGTTCGTCGCCTCGCAAAGGGATGGTCACGGGATACGCACAGCTTCCGCGGTTCGGTTTGGATGATCTCGACCTCGAGTCCAGCCGTATCGATGGGGAGTCTGGCGAGCAGCACATCGACGGTACGGCGCCTTAGGGTGGTCGCCTCGGCGCCCCAATCGAGCCGGCGGAAGCTCGCGGTAAGCTTGGCGCCCTTCATCGCTACACGTAGCTCCGAGGGCCGCTGCGCGACTGGCTCTCCGTCATTGTAGCCTATCCGGAGTTGCCTCGCGGAAGGCTGCTCCGTTTGCTGAACCGCCCGCAGTGCAGCGGCAACCTGAGCGTCGAGCTCACGCGCATACGCCAGCAACGCCTCGCCGCTCGGGGTCAGAGTTAGCCGCCGACGGTCGCTGCGATCGATGAGCTTGCACCCTAGGCGATCTTCGAGCTGCGAGATCGCGTAGCTGAGCGACGGCTGCGAAATGAAGACACGCCGCGCCGCGCGGCCGAAGTGCCGCTCCTCGCCCACCGCGGTGAAGTAGCGAAGGTGCCGAAGCTCGATGTCGCCGAGAGCAGTCACGATAGAGGCTCTCTATCATGCCATCGAAACACGGTCTTGGAGAACGCCGCGCGAAAGAGCCATGTTGCAGGGGTGGACGCGGGCTGCCGCGTCTCGCGCTCCTCGCCTCGAACCCATTGCAGAAAGAGAACCATGCGCACCAAGCACCTCAGGATCAACGAGCTCTCGGACGATGCGTTCGAGTGGTACCAGCGCTACTTGTCCGCGCTCGACAGCAAGGCGCTCGACGCCTACGGCGCCTTTCTCGCGGAGGACGTGACGCTGCAGATGAACAACGCCGAACCGATGAAGGGCAAAAAGCATGTGCTCGCCGGGCTCGCGCACTACTGGCCCGCCTTCGGCTCGATCGAGCACGACCTCCTGAATATCTACGGCTCTGACCACGCCTTCGTGCTGGAGGCGCTGAACCACTACCAACGGCTAGACGGCGGAGCCGTGACGCTGAGGGCGGTGGCATTCACGGACAGAAACGAGGAAGGTCTCGTGACCTCGGTACGCATCTACACCGACACGGGCACTCTGTTCGGCCCGAGGTCGTGAGAGCTTCGTATGCACGACCTCGCATCACGAGCGCGGCAAGGCCAAGCTCGGCATCCACCCACGCCGTGATTCGATGATAGGCCCCTGTTCGTTTCGCGAGGGCAACCAACAACCAGCGGGTTCGATGCGCGCGCGCGGAGCGTCTGCTGGCGAACCCTCGCCTCTCGTTGGCCGAAGTTGCGCGCGAGGTCGGTTTCTCCGAGCCGGCGAGCTTCCACCGCGCCTTCCGCAGGTGGACGGCCCTAACTCCGACCGAGCACCGGCGGCGTAGCGCCGGCGATGCGAGGGTGCCCAGCTCGAAGCGGCGGCGTCGTCCTTCGCCGCGTGCTCTCTCCTCGGATTCTTGTGACAGGGTCGGTCGCCCGCCGCCCGGTTCGCGCCGCTCTCTGCGAGACCGGCGCGCGCTCGTCGGTGTGCGCTCGGTGTTGCGTCGCACTCGAACCGAGTCGCAAGGGCGCCCGCGTAAAACGGGCGCCCGGTTCGCGTCTTCTACTGGCCGGCGAGGCCGAGCTGTTGAAGGAGCACATAGTTGTCGTAGAACTCGTCGAAGCGAGCGATTCGATCGCCCTCGAAGCGGACAATCGCCACCCACTCCTGCGACATCTGCTTTCCGGTCGCCGGAACAACGGTCCCGCCGAATTCAATCGGGCCTTTCATCGTTCCGCTTTGATGGATACGGACCACGAGAGCATCCCCCTGCCCGAAGGCCTCCTTCAACGTGAGGGTGTAGTCGGGAAAAGCTTGGTGCAGCTCCTCGATGCCTTTTCGCATCTCCGCCGCGCCGACGACGGGACCATGCAGGCCTGGCGCCGTACGCACCGCGGACGCGACTCCCACGTTTTCCAATCTTTCGTGTTTTGCGGACGCGACGACGACGCGACGGATGTCGCGCTATGTTCCGCACGGGCGTAGCCGTGAGCGTTGTGTCGTTTCACGGCGATGCGCACGCCACACGTCGCACGATGGCGCGTCTCTCTTCGTGTAACCGATACGTTCGCGCACCCCACAACGGATCGCGCGCGAAGGCTCGCAACGCAGCGCGTTGGGGCGCGACGTGGACGCTGACGCGGTCAACACCGGTGGACAGCATGGCGGCGGCGATGCGGACCGCGCGGCGACGGGTGAGGAGGTCGTTCATGCTCTCAGCGTGCAGCCACGGTGCTCGGGTAGCTTGAACGGAACCGCTAGGACCCAAGCGCGCGGCGGCGTCGCGAAACCTTCTCGGTCACACATCGGCTCATGAGCTGCCGCTCCTGCCGAGGCAAGACCGGGTCGTCTGTCGCGCGCTCCCATCGAGAAATAGAGTTTCACGCATCGCGTACGGCGGGCGCGTAGACTCGGTGAGTATCGCCCCGGAAAGTCGAGCGGGATCGCGTCTGCCAACTCTGACCAAGACGCGTATGCTCTGACGATGAAGCCGAAGACGCGCGGGAGCGGCGTGTGGGCACGTCTCTTCGAGGCAGGCTCCGTCGACGCCATCGAGGGGTTCCTGAACGGCCTCGATACATGGCCTGTCGGCATCGTCATCACCGACGCCCTCCTCGACGAGCCCGGGCCGCGGATCGTTTACGCGAACCAGACGTTCTGCGCGATCGCGGGGCTCCCCATCGAGAAGGTGCTCGGCCGCTCGCCGCGTTTTCTTCAGGGGCCGGCGTCCGCCAGGAGTGAGCTCGAGCGCCTGCGCCGTTGCTTGGAGCGCCGCGAGACGTTCCACGGTGAGTTGGTGAACTACCGAAGCGACGGGACGCCCTTCCTCATGCGCTGGAGTGTCTTCCCGGTGTACGACACGTCGGGCCAGCTCCGGTTCTTCTGCGCCCTCCAGAGGGACGTGACCGAAGAGCGGCGCCTCGAGTCGGTCGCGGAAGCCAAAACGCTTACGGAGAGTCTAGGGGTGCTCTTCGCGACCCTTCGCCATGAGCTCGCCAATCCGGTCAACTCGGCTCGCGCTGCGCTCACGGTCCTTCGTGGGCAGGTCCACGAGCAGCCCCCCGCGGCGACGGTCCACGTGATCGACCGCGTCATGGAGGAGCTCGAGAGGATCGTTTACCTCATCAAGGGCCTCCGATCGTACAGCGCGTTCGAGTCGAAGACGCTCGAGCCCGTCGGCGTGGATGCGCTGCTCCAGCGCGTGGTCGCCACCGTCGCGCCCGAAGCGGAGCGGAGGGGTATCGCGCTCGATCATCGACCCGCCGAACGCGACGAGCGCGACGAGGCGCGCGCGCTCGCGGACCCGCGTGCCCTGTTCCAAGTGTTGCTCAACCTCACGACCAACGCCTTCGAGGCGATCGCCGGCGACCCTCTACCGCGAAGTGTGCCGGCGCGGATTCGAATCGCGACCTCCGCGTGCGAGCACGGAACCGTGCTCATCGTCGTCAGCAACAATGGGCCGCCGCTGAGCCTCGAGCAACAGGCGCGCATCTTCCGGCCCTTCTTTACGACCAAGAGCAGCGGCTCGGGGCTCGGCCTCACCATCGTGAAAAAAATGGTCACCCAGATGAACGCGACGATCGAAGTGCGTAGCGAGGGGGACGAAGCCGAGCCGTGGACCACGTTCGAGCTTCGCTTTCCGCGGGTGGTCGACGCATGAAGTTCGCAGTGCTCCTCGTCGACGACGATGCGTTCTTCGCCGAGACGGTTCAACGCTTCCTGGCGAAGGACGGGATCGAGGTCGAGATCGCGCTCGACCTCGCGTCGGCGCGCCACGCGCTGGAGACGCCACGCCCACTCGTCATCCTCGACGCGATCTTGCCAGATGGATCCGGCGCGAGCCTGCTGCCCCTCGTGAAGGAGAAGGCCGAGGGGGCTCGCGTCATCATGGTGACCGGCTCGCCTGCGGTCGAGGACGCGGTGACGGCCATCCGCGCCGGGATCGACGACTACCTCGAGAAGCCGATCGACCTCGAGTCGCTCCGCCTCGCGGTGCTGCGGACGCGGCGTGATGTCGAGACCTCGCGCGTCGCTGCCGTCGAGCGGCGACGCCGTGAGCGCGCGCTCCACGAGAGCACCGCGATCTCCGGCGGCTGGTTCGAGCAGCAGCGCGACCTGTTCGTCCGCGGCGCGGCCTCCGCGCACCCGCTTCTCTTCCTCGGCGAGACAGGGACCGGGAAGACTCTCCTCGCGCGGAAGGCACACCAGCTCTCGCCGCGGAGCGAAGGGCCATTCTTGGCGCTCAACTGCGCGACGCTTCCACCCGAGCTCGTCGAGTCCGAGCTCTTTGGCCACGAGCGAGGCTCGTTCACGGGTGCGACGACCTCGCGCGAGGGCCTATTCGAGCTCGCCCACGGGGGCACGCTGTTCCTCGACGAGATTGGTGAGCTTCCGCTCGCCGCGCAGGCAAAGCTGCTCTCGGTGATCGAAGACGGTTGGATTCGCCGTGTCGGTGGAGGTGCCCAGCGCAAGGTCGACGTCCGCATCGTCGCCGCCACCCACCAGAATCTACAGGAGATGGCAGCGGCGCGGCGCTTTCGCGACGACCTTCGATATCGCATCGAGGTCGTGGTCGTGACGGTGGCGCCGCTCAGGGAACGAACCGACGAGATTGAGTCCATCGTCGACGGGTGGCTTCGAGCTGCGCCAGGACGGCACGGGATCGTCCCTACGTTGGCCCCGGGCGAGCTCGCACGTCTGCAGGAGTACGCGTGGCCGGGAAACGTGCGCGAGCTGAAGAACGTGATCGACCGAACCCTGCTGTTGCAGTCCGGTCCGGTCCTTCGTCCTTCGAGTGCGCTCCCGTTTGCACCTCGCGACCGAGGCCCCGAGGAGCGCCTGCCGAAGGTGTCGCTCGCCGAGCTCGAGGAAAGGCGCATCCACGAAGCCCTCGAGGACAACGAAGGCTCACGACAGAAGACGGCGGAGACTCTCGGCATTTCGGTCGCGACCCTGCGGCGGAAGTT
Organism: Myxococcales bacterium; assembly: GCA_013297655.1. Lineage (GTDB taxonomy): Bacteria > Myxococcota_A > Polyangia > Polyangiales > Polyangiaceae > JAAFHV01. The sequence goes on from JAAFHV010000114.1 coordinate 7,019, forward strand.
GAACGAGCAGGGGCACCGCTCGCCGCGGGAGCCATCCTGAGCGCACGAGCGCTCAGTTTGAGCGATTGGACGGCATAGTCGTTCGTTTTTCGCTGATTTCGGCGTGGCATGTCCCGTGCTCTACAGGTCATGTGCCCACCGTCCTCCTGGTCGACGACGAGAATCTCTTTCGCCAAACCGCGGCGACGTACCTCCGCGCGAATTTGCCGGGTTGCGAGGTGCTCGAGGCGGAGAACGGGCTCGTCGCGCTCGAGCTGATCTCGCGGCACTCCGTCGATTGCCTGGTGACGGATCTTCGTATGCCGGTTTTCGATGGGATCTCGCTCCTGACCGAAATCCTGAATCGCCGACTTCTTTGCCCCGTGCTCGTGCTCAGCGCCTACGCCACGCCCGAGGTGGAGCGCTGGGCTCTCGCGAACCACGCCTTCGCTCTCCTCGACAAGCCAGTGGCGCTCGAGGAGCTCTTTCGGGTGGTGCAGGGCCTGCTCCGCCCATATGAGACGAGCCGGATCGAAGGCGTCTCGATCTTCGGGTTGTGCCAGCTCCTCGAGATGGAAAAGAAGACTGCCGAGGTGCACGTGACGGCGCAAGGGCGCCGTGGCCGGCTCACGTTCGTCGACGGCACACTGAGCGACGCCGTGTGGCAGGGCGGCGACGGCCAGCAAGCGGCGATCGAGGTGCTCTCGTGGCCGAATCCTACCGTCGAGGTGCTCGGTCGGACCATTCCGCGGGCCAAGACGATCGACGTGACGTTGAGCTTCTTGATGATGGAGACCGTGCGCCTCCTCGACGAAGGCGGCCGTGCGGATCGGCCGGCGACCGACCGGCCCGTCATCGAGCTCGACGCCGCTTGGGCCACGATGGACGAGCCGGCCACTCAAGAATTTATTCGAGCGCTGGTGGCAGACCAGCCTCGAAAGACACTCCCCCCCTCAGAGACACCCACCGATCCAAAGGAAACGACCATGGCCAACGTAGAGCGTACACTTCAAAAGATTGCAGAGCTTCCGGGGTTCGTCGGCGCTTCGGTGGTCGACACCGAGAGCGGAATGAGCGTCGGACAGCTCGGATCGGGCCTCAACCTCGAGGTCGCCGCGGCGCTGAACTCCGAGGTGGTTCGCGCCAAACACAGGGCGATCGAAGCGCTGGGCCTCTCCGACACGATCGACGATATCCTGATTTCGTTGACCAAGCAGTACCACCTCATCCGGCCGCTGCGGTCGCGCCCGTCGTTCTTCATCTACCTCGCGCTCGAGCGATCCAAGGCAAACCTCGCGATGGCACGCCTGCTGTTGTCGGACGCGGAGAAGGACCTCGAGTTCTGAGCGCTACGGGCGCGCTGACCGTGAGGGAGCCGCCGAAGTGGCGGCCCCTCCGCGACCGCTTGGCTCCAACGCGCGGCGGGTTCGGTGCTCTAGGGAGCTTTTCGGACGCACCCTGGACCGCCCAGAAGCCCACCAGTGCGCGAGGCGCGCCTCGGACGCTCTCTTTGCAGCGGACCCGTCGTTCGCTGCTTCCGAAACGGGTGGTGCCGGATCGACTTAAGGATTTCCTCGAATCGCCGTTCACGAAAGAGAGGTCACCATGGACAACACCGATACGGCGCACGATGCCAACGACGACTTCGAGGACGATGGATTCCTCGCAGCACTGGAAGACTTGAGCTCCGACGATCACGACTTCGAGCCCGAGGATGGCTCGAGCGTGATGCCACCCGGGTTTTGAGAAGCCGCGACGATTCGCGCCAGCCGTAACATCGGGCCCTACGCGTCCGCCCCGCCACTCCGCCGTCCCTAGCGCGCCGGGTTCCGCTCACCGGATCGCCGACATTTTGGTCCAGATCCTGTCTGCCGTCGCCGTCGCGCACGACCTCGGGATCGTGCACCGCGACCTGGAGCCAGACAACGTGTTGGTGTTCGACGGCATCGACGAAGAAGGCGAGCCACTCGAGGACACAACGCGTTCTCTTGATTCACTTCTCGCGCATCCTTCGGGAACGGGAAGTTGCGGCTCGTGCGCTCGATCCCATCGCATCCACAGATCGTCGGCGGTGGGAGGCCCCCATCATTGCACCGCGCCCACGCCACGCAGCGCCCCTTCGGGTTTCGCAACCCGGGTAATAGACACAATCGAGCTCGGCTGGGCACGCGTTCGTCGGGGACTCCCTCGGAGCGGAGCTTTTTTGCGGTTCTTGTGTGCCATTGCGCGTGGGTGGCACAGAGTCGGGGCGCTCGGTTTAGGTCCCGCCGGCGGCGTGGGAATGGCGCTTTGCAGAGGGCGGCTTGCGAGCAGGGCGGAGGGAGCAGGGCGGAGGGCGGAGGGCGGAGGGCGGAGGGCGGAGGGCGAGGGGCGGAGGGAGCAGGGCGGGGGAGCAGGGCTCCAGTCGTGCTTCTACGAGGCCACGACCCTCTGCCGGTAGTGGAGCCGGACCTCATCGACGGCCGGGCGTGCGAACGGCGTACGGCCTTGGCGGAAAGTGAATGGTTGGCAGAGGCGGACTCCCGGTCGAGTCTATTCGGTGGAAGCCTTCGGCGCCGCAAGGTCCACCCCGTGATTTTCGAGGACCGCATCACGAATGCGCGCGGTCATGCGTAGCTCGAGAGCTTCTCGATCGCGGAATAGAGTCCAAACTTCTTGGTCGTCAGCGTCGCTTGGCGGGAGCCCTTCACTACGCATGCGGGCGGCCATGTCGAGGCGAGCTAGAGGCGGCGGGTGGCTGTCGTCCTCCGAGTGTTCCGCCGACAGCTCCGCGGCGATTTTGGACTCGACGTCTTCGGCGCTCGGGCCTGCGCTCGGACTGAATTGATAAAAGTTCATGACGGCTACTTGCGACTTGTGTGCCTCGTCGACCGTCGCTTTTGCGTGCAACCCGAAGGCCGCTTCGCGCGCGATGACGTGACGAAATCCGGCGTCGAAAGAAGCGCTGCCGTAGGTGAACACCGACGCACGGTCGGCGAGAACCTCTTGAAGGCGCGAGGCCCCCTGAGTGATGCGGTGAAAGACGCGACTGTAACCGCGAATGAACCACCAGGCCGGATTGAGCGAGCTTGCCGCTCCTCCCTCGATCATCCCGCACGCCATATGAAAAATCGAACGACGAACCGCGAGCGCGAGATGTCCACCGGCGGTGTCCTCGTTTTTGAAGTGGCCGTACTCGTGAGCGAGGATGCTCTTGAACGTGCGGACGCGAAACCCTTCGAGAATCGCCACGCCCAGAATGAGGCAGCGCTCCCCCCGTCCACGGAGTGTCGTGACGGGTCCGCCTCTTTCGTAGACGGCCATCTCCGTCCCTTGAGTGACGAATACGCGATCCACACTTCGCGTCTTCACGTCGTCTGCCACACGACGCAAAACGTCAGCCAACGCGGGCTCTCGGCCGAGGTCGAGCTCCTCGCCCGGGTCGGATTCCTTGTATCGAAAAAGCGCAATCATGCTTTTTCCGATGGACCATACGGACACGAGCGCGACGATTCCCACGATGGCAATCAGTTTGACCGGAATTACTCCTGCGGAAAGGCAGAGCACGACGACCAGAATCGCCGAGAGCAGTGTGACGGCCGCGATGATGGGCAACGAGAGGAAGAAGTACGCGCCGGTAATGGCGACGGCGGCACGGTAAAGGCGACGAATACGTCGCTCACCGCTCGAGACAGGAGTTACCTCGCCTTTCATAGCCACATCGACCGCGCGAAGCGCCCACTTGCTGAGGCCCCCGCCCACGAGCCAAAGCAACACGAAGGCGCCGACCCAGGCGAGCGTAAGCCAACCGAATTTTTTCAGCAGGGGCAGCAGAGAGCCACGGCTCTCCCCGATGTGACCGGCAAGCTCGTCTGCGGCCTCGGGCGGCAGCCCCGCCGCTTTTGCCCGCGCGAGCTCGGCCTCCGCGTCGTCGAGGTTGCCAGCTACGAGATACCCCTGCACACTGGCGAACGATGCTGGCTCCTCGCTTCCCCCGAGCATGGGCCCACAAGAATTCCAAGATCAACGAAGCCGACTTTCAACCGAGCCTCAATCATCGCGCGCCACCTTTCGGCCCCTCTCTCGGCTGCCCGCGCGGAGGCGTTGCGTGAGCTTTCGACTTTTCTTTCACGGGGGCTCCCATTGTTTCCACGAAGAAACCCGTGCGACAGTGCGCGCGAGCACACGTCTTTGCCTGCGAGGTACCCATGCCGCGTCCCATTCGTCCCTTCTTTGCTCTCTCCATCGCCGCTGCTACGTCGTCCTTCCTCGTCGCGTGCGGCGGAGGCAACGTCGCAGGCATCGTGCAGCCCAAGGCGACGAGCGCCGCCGAGGCGCTCGGTGAGGACGGGCCAGCCAAGTGCCGCGCCGTCGCGAGCACCGCCGAGCCGCTCGTCGTCGACTGGAAGTCCTCCGACCGCGTCGATCTCGAGGTCGGTATGAAGGACGGCCTCGTCGTCGTCGCTTACGACTGCAAGACGCTCCACATCGTCCGCGGCTGCAAGCGCGCGGGCGCCTACAAGTTCGCCGCCGTCTCACGCAAAGAAGACACCCTCCAGCTCGCCAGCGCCGACGAGGTTCAGGCGAACGTGCCGCTCGGGCTCGCGACGTTCGGGGCGAGCCTGAAGCGCGGCTCGACGATCGACGTCGGCGTCGTGCTCGTCGGAAAGCGGTCTACGATCGCATCGGACGTGGCGCGCGGCGAGCTCGAAGGGAAATGCGAGGGCGCCACCCACGTCGTTCGCGCCGCCACGGTCGGCGCGTTCGCGGTCGGCACCGGCACCCGCGGCAGCGCGCGGGCGGTGGCAGAGCTGTTCGGTAAGTCGGTTCAGGGCTCGAGCGACGCGTCGCGGTCTTCGCTCAACAAAGACGGCGACCTCGAGGCTTGCCGGTCGTCGAAGTCGGACTCGGCGACCCCGCCCGATCAGTGCCAGTCGCCGATTCGCCTGGAGCTCGTAGCGCTGCTCGACAAGCCCGCGGCGAAGCCGGAAGGTCCGCCTCCCGCGGAGGCTACCGTCGCCGGCGCGAACCCCTGTCCAGAGGGAGCCTCCCTCGAGAAAGGAAAATGCAGCACGACCTCGAAGGGGTACGTCTGCAAAGAAGGCGACACGACGGAGTGCCACGCCCAGTGCGAGATCGGCAACGTCGTGAGCTGCTTCCGCGAGGCGAAGTCGATCGACTTCAACGTGCGCAGCTCGGGCGGCGTGATGGCGAAGGGCGATCCGAAACGCGCGGAGGCCCTCTACGACCGTGCTTGCGCTTCGGACTACCTCCCGGGCTGCTTCATGAAGGCCCGCACCGGCTTGATCTTCAAGACTGACTCAAACGGGAAGCTCGTGATGGACGACAAGGGCGCCAACGTGCTCCGCGATCCCGCGATGGCGATGGCGACCTTTCGCACGACCTGCGAGCGCGGGCACGGCGAGTCGTGCCATCAGCTGGCGTACTACCGCGCCGCGGGCAAGTTCGTCGAAGCTTCCAAGCCCGACGCGCTCGCGCTGTACGTCCGCGGTTGCAACCTCGGCTTCGCGGCGTCGTGCGCCGTCGGCAGCCGGATGTACCTCGAACAAGGCGACGCCGAGGCGCAGAAGAAGGGCATCGCGCTCCTCGATCTCTCCTGCAGCGCGGGAGACGACTACAACTGCCGCGAGCTCGCGAACCACTACCTCAAGGGCGACGCCGGCCCGCGGGACGAGGCCCGCGCGCTCGTGGTCTACGAAGCGCGATGCAAACGAGGCGGCGGCGCGTGCCGCGAGCTCGCCAAGATCTACGAGAGCGGCGCGATGGGCGTCGCGGTGAACCCAGCAAAGGCGCGCGAGCTGTTCGCGGCCGGTTGCGAGAGCCAGGGAGAGCACAAGGCGATCCTCTGCGAGGACGCGGCGAAGGCTCATGAGAACCCCAAGCTCGGACCGCAAGATCTGGTCAAGGCGTTCGGGTTCCTCAAGCGCGGATGCGACTCGGAGCCGAACGGCTGCGCGGCGTACGCCAAGGCGCTCGCGCAGGGCCGAGGCACCAAGAAGGATCTGAAGGCCGCAGTCGAAGCGGTGGAGCCCGCGTGCAAGGTGAACGCGGCGTACGCGTGCGGCACGTACGGCGAGTTGCTCGTCGCCTACGACAAGAAAAAGGGTCGCGAGTACCTCGAAGCGCGGTGCAAAGCGGGCTCGCTCCAGGAGTGCGACATCCTCAAGAAGAACAAGTAGGCACTCAGCCCCGCCATCGAGGGTCGACCCCGATGGAGCGCACGAACGCGGTGCAGTCGGAGCCTTCCCCCGCGTGGCCGACTCGCGGCCCCGACGAGGTCGCCAAGGTGGCCGCTTCCTCGTCAGCCGACGACAAGTCGGGCAGCGCGAAGCGGGGAGGGCGATTCACGTTCTCGTGAGTCTAACCGTGCTGTAAGGTTTGCCCGTGCGCACGATCCCCACGGCTTTCCTCGGTGTTTTTGCGATCTTCTCGGTCGCTTCGTGCACCCCGCGCGAGGAGCGGTTCGAGTCCGTCCTCCAGTTCGTCTCCCGCACCGACGTGGAGAAGAACGACAAGGGCGAGGTCGAGCAGGTCGACTTCGAATTCGAGTGGGACCCTTGCCCGGGGGACCAGTTCCAAGTCGTTCGCGGCGGCAAAGAGCTCGCGAAGTGCATGGAGAAGTACCAAAAGGGTGACTACTTGGCGGCCACCGTCAAACACTTCTGGGACCCGCACGGCTTCTACCGCTGGGACGTCGAGAAGATCGGCGACTGCTCACGCGACATCGAGCTCACCAGCGAAGGCTCCTTCGAGCGCTCCCAAGACTGCACCGACCACAAGATGTACGGCCGCAGCGCGGGGTTCGCGTGCTCGCGACGCCCCTTCAAGAAGCTCGTCGGCGTGTGCCCGTTCATGGCTCGCCAGTAACGCGCCCGAACTCATTCTCCCGCCTCGTGGTCCCCGTATGGAGGTTCGTCGAGCGGGCCGGAAAGGGCCTAGGGCGTAGTGCGTGGTTCGGATGGACGGGGGCTCGCTTTCCTCCGCGCCGAGCGCCGCTCACGTCGTGAAAGCACGCTCGGTGGCGAGCACCGGAGACTGGTAGTCTGGGTCGTGCTCGAAAGACAATGGTCTCACGTTGGCGAGCGCATGGTGCACGGCCGCAAGACCGGTTCGGCGTCGGAAGGCGAGAGCGCGCTCGATAGGACGCCCTTCATCGACGCGCCCGCTCGAGCTCGGAAGTCGCCAGCCGCGCGCGGCGAAGAGCGCAGGCGCGGCGGGGAAGTGGCTCGCGCTCGCTTGAGCTGCTTTGCCTATTCGCGAGAAAATGGAGTCGGCGCAGAGACGAGGTAAAGCCCGAAGCCCACCCGTGCGGCACCATCGAGCGAAGCGACGTGCGCTCGGGCGGAAGCAAATGCGCCTGACGGTGGGCTGTGCGCTCGCGAGCTGCACCAGCTACTTAGCTAACGTGCGTACTTCCGCGAGCGGGCTCCCCGAGCGGCGGTGGGCTGGATCGTGTGGGGCTCGCGGTGCTCGGGATGGGCCGCCACGTTCGCGCTTGCCCTGGCTCGCCGGTAAACCGGTATCGCGGTGAGTGATGCGATGCGGGCGAGCGCTCGGTCTCGACGCGGACGTGACCGAGCGCCTCGGCGCCGACCACACGGTCGGCGCCTACTGGCCGAACCAGGGACAGGCTTTCACGAGCTCCTCACTCGAGCCCACCTCGCAGTGGAAACCGACCAAGATGCCGTCGGTCTTGACCTCTTTGCAGATGCGAAAGCTGTCGTAGGAGCGGGAGTCGGTCGGATCGGGCGCGCGCTCGCAGCCGCCCACGTTCACCACCCGAGCGGTGTACTTTCCGCCTCGCTTCAGCGCGTGAACCATGTTGATCGAGAGCTCTTCGCCCGGCTTCTTGTCGGCTATGCACTTCGCGAACGTGCCGCCGCCGCGGATCACCTTTCGAATGTCGCCCGGGCATGCCGTGAACTGAATCTCCGCGTCGGTCACGACCGGATTGCCCGCTTCGTCCTTGCGGTTCACGTAGGTGCGAATGAGCTTCACCTTGCTCTCGAACTTCTCGTCCTTCTTCCCGCACGAGAGCGACGACGCAGCAGCGAGGAGCACGAGACCGGTCACCATCATGTTCTTTTTCATGGTCGGTCCTCCTCACACCACACAAACCACGACCATCAGGATGGTCGTGAGGGTCGGCACCAGGACGCGCGCGATTTTGAAGACCTTGTCGTGCTTGTCCTCGTCGACGAGGAAGAAGCACCACGTCGAGATCATGTTCATCAATAGCGACATATAGACGCCGATCATCAGCTTATCGGCGCGGGTCAGGTACGCCGTTGCGGGGATCGATTGGATGAGCGAGAAGTGGAACAGCACCGCGCCTGCGAGCATCGGCGCGCCGCCGTTCGATCGCACCTCCATCTCGTCCGGCGTGACCCACATCGCGAGCAGGCCGATGATCACGATGACGAACGCCGGCACGAACACGCTGAAGATGGCGCTCGTGCCGAAGCGGGCGATGCCGATGCGACAGATGAATCGGCCGTAGTAGAGGTCGTCGTTCTCGAAGCGCGCCGGGAGATCGCGCGACAGCGAGCGCGCCTCCAGGTACTTTAAGTCCCAACCCGCGATCTGGAAGTTCGCGTCGAAGCGGGTGTGCTCCTCGTCCGCATAGAGCTTCAACTGATCGACGCCCTTCGAGTTCTCCTCGACTTCGATCGTCAGCTCTTGGCTATCGAACGGGTACTTCCGCAAGTCGGGGGGCGACTTGAACGTACCGTTTACCCGGTAGAGCTTGAACGTGGGGCGATCGGCGAGTGGGTCGAGCGCTTCGACCTTGCCGGTCGGGAACACGAGGTTCAGCTTCTTCGGCATCGGCGTCTTGCTGGTGAGCGAGAGATAGAAGGTCGCCTCGAACGTTCCCTCCTTGATGTCGTATTGGGAAATGTCGGTGATCAACATGCCGACCTTCACCTCGACGGGCTTACCGAAGTCGGGGTTGGCGAAGGGCGACTTGAACTTGCCCTTGTCGTGGATCGGCACACCCGCGGGGCTGAGGCCGGACGCGTTGTTCAGCGCGTCCTCTGCCGGCAGCTTGTCGTCGTCACCGCCGCCCTTCTTGTCGTCACCCTTCTTGTCGTCGTCGCCGCCAGCCTTCTTGTCCGGCTCGGCCGCCGCGTCCGCGCCTGCGTCGCCTTTGCTCTTCGCCACCGCGTCCGCCTTCGCGTCGACGGGGAGCTTCTCTGCCGCCGGCGTTGTCGCGACGGGCACGCCCTTCTTAGGCTGCGCTTCGAGTCGCCTCGAGAGGAGGAAGAGGCCAAGCAGCGCAGAGAGCGCGAGGCAGAGGATCGAGAACGTGGTGAGGCGCTTCTTTTGCGCGGGTCGGCCCATGGTGCGACCATACAGGCCTATCGCCGACGCCGTAAAGGACGAGCTTGGCTCGCCCGACCTCGCCTCGTCAGCGCGCGAGCCACGGGCACGCGGCCTTCGCCTCGTCCGTCGGCGCGACCTCGCAGCGGAACCCAACCGCGACCTCGTCGGTCATGACAGGAGTGCACGCGCGGAAAGCCTCGAACGATCGAGAATCACTCGGATCGGGATCTCTGACGCACTCGTCGATCGCGACGAGGCGCGTCGCGAGGTGGCCGTCGCGGGTGCGGCCCGACTGCATCTTCACGGATACCGAGCTCGCGTTGGATTTCTTCGCGACGCAGCCGGCGAACGGAGCGCCACCACGCGCGACCATACGAAGCTCGCCCTGGCAACCCTCGAGCGAGAGCTCCACGTCGGTGACGAGCGGCTCCCCCTTGTCGTCGCGGCGGTTCACGTACGTTCGCACGACCTTCGCCTTGCCCTCGTGAACCTTGCCGGGGCTCTCGCACGCCGAGAACCCCAGGGGCTTCGCGGTCATTCGGCCTCCGCCAACGCGAGCTTCACGCCTTCCCCCGCGCGAACGTCTTCCGGTGGCGTCGTCGGCCGCCGGGCGAGGCCGAGGAACACGACCGGCACGAGAAAGAGCGAGAGCAACGTGCTCGACGTGAGGCCCCCCACGACCGCCAACGCGAGCGGCTGGTTCGACTCCGTGCCCGCCTCGATGCCGAACGCGGTCGGCATGAGACCCACGATCGTCGCGAGGCTCGTCATCGCGATCGGTACGAAGCGAGACCTCGCCGCCGCGATCACCGCCTCGGTCTTGTCGACCCCGTCGAGGTAGCGACGGTTCGCGTCGTCGACGAGCAAGATCCCGTTCGCGACGCTGATCCCGATCACCATGAGCACGCCCATCAGCGCCACGATCGACAGGCCTTGCCCCGCCGCCATCAGCGCGATCACCACCCCGACGAGCGCGGTCGGCACCGTAAAGAGCATGATCAACGGCAAAATGGTGGATTTGAACTGCGACGCCATGATCCCGTACACCACCAAGATCGCGAGCACGAGCGCGAGACCGATGCCGTCGAACGTGGTGCGCATGAGCGACACCTGGCCCACGTACTCCCACTTCATGGTGCGCGTCTTCCCGCCCTCGTGGAGCTTCTTCTCGAGCTCCGCCGCCGCCGAGCCCACGTCGCGTCGCTCCGTCTGCATGAGCACGTGCGCCGCGCGCTGGAGCTGGCTCCGCTCGATCGCCACTGCGCCCACGGTGCGCCTTACGGTGCCATACACCCCCAGCGGCACCGCCTTGCCGTCGTCCGTCACACGGCCGGCGACCTGGGCGAGCTTCTGCGGATCGTTCACCTTCTTCGGATCGTACTGCGTAATCACGTAGTACGACTGCCCGTTCGCTGCGTCGATCCACACGCTCGGCGTGTTGATATTTCCGAGCGTCGCTTCAAGCGTTGTCTGCGCCGCGGCGCGGGAGGTGAGGCCCACGAGGCTCGCTTGCTCGCGGGTGGTCTCGACGCGAACCTCCGGGTAGTCCGTCTCGAGGGTCACCTTCACGTCGGCGATCCCCGGCACCGTGCGAGCGACCTCGGCGATCACGTTCGCCTGCTCTTTCAGCTCGGCGAGGTTCTCGCTTCGCACCTCCACCACGAGGGGGCCGGGGTAGCCACCGGAGAACACGTTCGCGACGAGGCCACCGGGAGACTGGAGGGTCTCGGTGCCCGGAAAATCATGGGTGAGGACTTTGCGCGCCATGTCCGCGATCTCGCGCTGCGACGCCTTTCGCTCCGCCGCGTCGACGAGCGCGAGCTGAATGAACCCGGTGTGCGGCGCCACGTTCGGGCTCGTGATCGCCGAGCGCGCGTTGTTCGGTGTGCCGAGGTTCGTGTAGACGAGACGCACGGTGTCCTTCGGGAGCTGCTCCTTGAGAGCTTTGCCCATCGCGGAGAGGCGCGCCTGGCCGTCTTCCAGCCCCGTGCCGGGGGCCATTCTCACGTAGATCGTCTCGATGCCCTCGTCGACCTCCGGGAAGAAGGACGAAGGGAGTCGGCTCGCAGCGAACACGCCGAACGCGGTGAGGATCACCGCGCCGATGACGATGTACCGACCGCTCGGGAGCGCGCGTCGCAGCGCACGCGCGTACCCCTCGGCGAGACGATCGATGACCTTCGCGACCGCCTTCGCGACGCGGCCGGGCTCGTGATGGCCAAGGAAGTAGCGGCACGCGACGGGAGTGACGGCGATGCTTACGAAGTACGAGGCCGTCATCGCGACGGCGACGGTGAGCGCGAGCGGCGCGAAGAGCTTCTTCGCGAGCCCCGCGAGGAGGAGCACGGGCAGCAACACCGCCATCGTGGTGAGGGTGGACGCGAGCACGGGCAGCGCGACCGCGTTCGTGCCGTCGAGTGCAGCCTCGTACGCGCCCTTCCCTCGCTCACGCTCCTTGTGGATCGACTCGAGCACGACGACAGCGTCGTCTATGAGCCGGCCCATCGCGAGGGTGAGCCCGCCGAGCGTGAACGCGTTCAGGCTCTGCCCGGTCGCGTAGAGCACGAGCAACGTGATCGCGAACGACAGCGGGATCGCCGCGCTCACGATCGCGGTGCCGCGTGCGCTCTGGAGGAAGAGCAAGATCACCATCGCGATGAGCACGACCGCCCTCAGGATCTCGCTCTTCAACCCGTCGTAGCTCGTCCGCACGAACGTGGACTGATCGAACGCCGTCGTCACCTCCATGCCGGGCGGCAGATCTTTCAAGTTTTTCACCGCGTGGGTGACGGCCTCGACGATCTCGAGGGTGTTTCCGCCCGGGACCCGCATGACGGCCAAGGTCACCGCGTCCGAGCCGTTCACGCTCACGCTCTGAGACTCGGGCGTGCCGCTGTCTTCGATGCGAGCGACGTCGCGAATGTAGACCGGCTTCCCGTTGCGGATCTTGACCGTCGCGTCGCCGATGCTGGACACCTTCTCGGGGACCGCGTTCGTGTACACGTTCGCGTTGAATTGCGGTGTCAAGAACGCGCCGGCGGGGAGGAGCGCGTTCGACGACGCGACCGCGTTCGACACGTCGGTCGCGGTCACGCCGCGCGCCTGCGCCGCGACAGGGTCGACGATGACGTTGATTTGTCGCTGCCGTCCTCCGCTCGGTGCGGCGCTCGCCACGCCCGGGATGCCTTCGAGCAACGGCTGGATGCTGTTGAACGCGTAGTCGTAGAGCTGGGGGCCCGTGAGCCCGCCGCCGGTCACGATGACCTGCACCACCGGCGCGTTCGCTGGATCGTACTGGAGCACGAATGGTGGGACGACGCCGAGCGTCTTCGGGACCGCCGCCATCGCAAAGGTGACCTGTTGCTGCACGAGCGTCTGCGCGGCGGACAGGTCGGTCCCCCACTTCAGCCACACGTACACGATGCTCATGTTGTTCTTGGAGATGCTCTCCACGTGGTCCACGCCGGGGGTGGCGCCGACGTATTTCTCGATGCGCCAGGTGAGCGTCTTCTCGACGTCTTTGGGGGCGAGGCCCGGCGCGAGGGTGCCGATGACGAGGGAGGGGGGGGTGAGCTCGGGGAACGTGTCGACCGGCATCCGCGGCGTGACGACGGCCGAGAAGACGAGCAGCGCGAGGCTGATCATCAGCACCGCGATCGGGTTGTGGAGCGCGAGCTTGGTCATGGCGCCTTCGCACTCTGGGCGCTCGGAGGCGCAGACGCGGAGGATGAGGGGAGGGGACGAGGAGGCTCCTTGTCGTCCTTCTTCGGCTCCTTCCTTTCCTCCTTCGGCGGGGCCAGCTTCGCGCTGACCGGATCACCGTCGTTGAGGAGCGCCCTTCCTTCCGTGACGACGCGCGAGCCGGGCTTCAGATCTTGCGAGAGGTACACCTTGCCACCGGCTTCGCCGCGGACGGCGACGCTCACGCTCTTCGCCTTGCCGTCCTCGACGACGAACACGCTCGCTTTTGCTCCTCGAATGCTCGCCGCGACGAGCGGTAGCTCGGTGACGGCGAGGGCTTCGCCCACGTCGATGCGAACCTCTGCGGTGGTGCCGACCGGGATCGAGCGCTCCGGATCGTGGACGTCGATTTCGAAGTGTACGGTGCGTGTCTGCGCGTCCGCGCTGGGGGATCGCCGTACGATCGAGGCCTCGAGCTCGCGCTTGGTCGAGACGAGCGACACCTTCACCTTCGTGCCGGGGGCGACGACCGCGAAGTCCGTCTCCGGGGCCTCGCCCGAGATTCGTACGGTCGAGCGATCGACGAGCGTCACCACGAACGTGGCTGGCTTGACGAACGCGCCAGGGTCGACGAACCGTTGCGCGACCTCGCCTTCGAACGGGGCGCGCAGGACGCAGTCGTTGACCTCGAGCGATGTGCCGAGGAGCTTCGCCTTCGCGGCGAGGACCTGCGCTTCTTCTGCTGCGCTCTGGGCGGCCTTCTGCTCGGCCTCGTTCTCGGCGATGAAGCCCTTACCGACGAGGCCTTGCATGCGGACCGACTCGCTCGCGGCTGCTTTTTGGCGCGCGTCGAGCGCGCGTGCCTGCATCGCGACGGCCTGGGCGACCGCGCTCGCGCTCTTGCAGTCGAGGGTCGCGAGGACCTCGCCCTTCTTCACCGCCGAGCCTGGCCGCACCAGCACGGTGTCGATGTATGCCGAGACGAGCTGGGGCCCGATTTTCGCCTCGACCCAAGGCTCCACGGTCGCGACGTAGGTCCGCGTCGCGCGGTACTTCCCTGGCAACGCTTCGATCACTGTCACCGGCTTCGGCTCTGCCGCGAGGGTGACCTTGTTCCGCTTCGCCTCCGCCCGCAAGAGCAGGCCCGCGCCGACGAAGAGCACGGCGAGCACGCCGACGACGATCGCGAGCGTCGCGCTGGCCTTCGGCGGTGGCGGTGAGCCCGCGCCTCCCGAGCCGGAGGAGATCGGGTTCGGGACGACGGAGATGTTCGGCGGGGTCATCGGGAGTCCTCGGCGAGCAGGCGACCGAGCTGGGCGCGCGCGCGTGCAAGTTGGAAGGTGGCGGCGGCCAAGTTCGTCTCGGCGTCGACGACGAGCAGCGAGGCTTGGGCCACGTCGACGGCGTTCCCGAGCCCGACCGCGAATTGGGCGGCGACCTGGTCGTAGTTCTGTTTCGCGGAGCTCACCGCGCGATCGAGCGACGCGAGCGCGCTTCGCGACGTGTCGAGCTCCACGTACGCGCGACGAACCTCGGTGGTGAACACGTACTCGGTCGCGCGGAGCTCTTCGCGTTTGAGCTCCTCGCGAGCCCGTTGCGCGTCTTCGCGACCGCTGACTGCGCCGTCGAAGATGGGCCACGAGAGCACGAGGCCCACGTCGTAGTTCGGCACGTAGGGGAGAAAGCCCTTGCCGGTGAGCTCGGTGCCCTGGTTCGATTGCTGGCCGCCTGCGCGGAGTGAGGCGCTCGCCGTCGCGTAGAGCGTGGGTCGCGTCTCGGCCCCGATCGCCTTCGTGCGCTTCTCCTCTGTCTCGAGCTCGGCGAGCACGCGGAGCACGCGCGGGGAGCGGCTCCGCGCGCGAACGATCGCCTCATTGAGGCTCGGCATCTCGGCCTGCGTTCTCGGCGCCTCCTTCGCCGTCACGTAGGGTTTTTCGCTCCCGATCGTCGCGGCGAGCACGTTCTCGGCGAGGCGCACGTTTCCATCGGCGCGCGCCTTGAGCGCCTCGATTCGGGCGAGGTCGGCGTCGGCGCGTGCGAGGTTGCCTTGTGGCCGCAGCCCGGCTTTCACCTGCGCCTCCGCCTGATCGCGGATGGCCTGAGCGCGCGCGCGCGCCTCGTCCGAAGAGTGGAGGATCACCTTCGATGCGAGCACCGCGACGAACGCCTCCTCGACCGAGAACGCAATCGTGAGCGCGTCTTGCCGTGTGCGCTGCTGCTCGGCGCGCACGAGCGCGTCCTGTGCCGCGCGTTGGGCAGCGATGCGACCGAACTCGAACACGGTCTGGTTGAAGCCTGCCGCTACGATCGTCGACGCGTAGGGGGTCATTTCGGTCGTGTTCGCCCGCGTGCCGCCGACGCGAGGCAGGTCGAAGCTGCGCGTGCCTACGAAGGTGCCAGTCCAGTTGTTCGCCGATGCTCCGAAGAGCTGCGCCGTGACGCCGACCGACGGATACCAGGCTGCGCCGACGCTCTCGGCGGCCGCGACCTGCGCTTTGAGGCGCGCTTCGGCCATGCGGATCTCGGGGGCGTGGGTCTTCGCGTAGGCGAGGCACTCGGGGAGGGTCATCGTGGGCACGCCGGTGTCCGCGCCCGTGCTCGGGCTCGTGGTGCTCTGCGCCGTCGCTGGCGCTGCTGCAGGCGCTTGCGCGCGTGCCGAGGTCGCGAGCGCGCTCACCGCGGTGAGCCCGAGACAGAGGCACGCGCGCACGAACGCGCGTGCTCCGAGGCGCGGGTGCTCGTTTTTTCGATGCGCGCGCTCGCCGGCGGCGGTCATCGACGGTGGCAGGTGCCCCACCCTCGGCGAAGGAGCAAACGACACCACGCGCGGCGATCGCGACTCGCCCGTTGGTTCGCCGGATGGCGCGGGGCGCACTAGGCTTGGGGCCTTCATGATCTCGCACCGTAGCCGCGGCGCGTGCAGCTTGAAAGCACGGTCCCGCGCTCGACTCGCTGCGGCGCGTCGTTCGAGGTCGAGTGAGCCATCCCTGTCGCCCGCGGCTGGACGACCGGATCGCGACCTGTGGCATCGAGAACGCAGGGGCCGGCGGTCGACGAGCGAGCCGGCTGGCGGCGGGCGTCCGGAGCGCGCCTCGTGCTACGCGCCTACTGCCGGGCCCACTTCGTGCCGTCCTCGCACGCGTACGCATCCACGTGGGCCATTCCGATGGCCGCCGTGTCCGAATGATGCACGACCTGCGCGTGCACGTACTTGGCGCCCTTGTCGATGCCCTCGAACTTATCGCTCGTGGCATCCGAACGGAACGCGACGTAGTTCTCGCCGCCCGCGTTTCCCTTCACCGGGCGACCGTACGAATTGTACGAATAGGCGATCCCCGAATACGACACGATCTTGCACGGCGCCTCGTTCTTCATCATCAAATGAAGCTCGAAGCCGTCCTCGCCGCCGCCCCACGAGGTGAGCGTGATCTTCAGCGGATCTTGCGCCGCGAGCTTCGCCGTCTCTTGGCGCGCCTTCACGAGCGGCAACGCGGCGAGTCGCTTGGAGCCGGCGGGGGGGGTGGGATCGGCGTTCTTCGCCCCGGAGGCCTTCTGATGCTCCTGCGGCGTAATCACGCCGACCGGGTTCGACCACTTGGCCTCCAATGTGGCCCGTCCCACGAAGAAGCCAATGAGGAGCCCAATCAAGAGGGCGAGTCCAGCGGCGAAGATCGGGATGTACTTTTTCACGAGTGCCTCGACGAAGAGAGAGCTACACCACCGACGCCACGGCCATCACGATGACCGTCAGCGGGGGAACCAGCGCGCGGAACCTGCGGAACCACGTCTCGATCTGATCTTCCTCCACCACGAGGAACGCCCAGGTCGTCAGCATGTTCAACAGGAGTGAGACGTACACCCCGAGCATCAGCTTGTCGGCGTGGGTCAGGTAGCCCGTCGCCGGCAGCGCCGAGATGAGGGAGTAGTGAAAGAGCACCGCCGCCGCCAACATCGGGGCGCCTGCGTTCGACCGAACCTCGAGCTCGTCCGCCGGCACCCAAAGGCCAATCAGCGAGATGAGCACGATGATGTATGCGGGGACATAAACGCTGAACGCGGCCGAGGTCGCGAAGCGGTCGAGCCCAAGGATGAACTTGTACCGCGACACATAAAGATCGTCGCGGTCGAAGCGCTTCGGATACGCGTGCCGATACGCGTGCGCGCCCACCGAGGCGACCCCGAAGCTCGCCACGTCGAAGCCCTCGTCGAGGCTCGTGCGATCTTTGTCCGGCACGAACAAGAGCTGATCGACGCCCGCCGTCTGGTCCTCGAGCTCGATGTTCAGCGCCTGCGTGTCGAACGGATACTCACGAAGATCGACCGCGGAGAGGAACTTTCCCGACACATGGTAGAGCTTGAAGGTAGGCGTGTCGGCGAGCACCTTGAGCTCCACCTCGTGCCCGTTCGTGAAGTACGGGTCCATCTTGGGCAGGTCTTTGTCGCCCGTGATGGAGAGGTAAAACTCGGCCTCGTACGCGCCGGTCTGAATGCTGTACTCGCGCACCTGCTGAATCACGAGGCCCACCTTCGCGGTGGTGGGGCCGCCAAAACGCGGGTGCGCAAAGGGCGACTTGAACGGGCCCTCGCGGTGGATCGGGACCTTGCCGGTGCCGATCGACGCGCGCTCTTCGTCCGACATGTCCTTCGGGAAATCGTCCGGACCTTGAATGCTCGCGTAGTCGAGTGGGCTCTCGCCGCCGTCGCCGGCCGGGCCCGCGTCCGCCGGACCCGCCGCCGTCGCGGAAGAGTCCGCGCCGCCATCTTTTGCAGCGGCGTCGGCGCCCGCGTCTTTTGGTGCGCCCTTTGCGTCCTTCGTGTTCGCCGCGAGCGCACCGGGCGGCACCACCGCAGCGGCGGCCTCGGCGGGTGGCTTCGGCGCCACCTTCGGCTGCGCGAGCACCTTTTTCGAAACGATGAGCGCGCCGACGAAGAACACGACGAGGAGCGCGACGAGCTGCACGAGGCGTGTGGCCCTCGCGCGGCCCCGTTTGGTATCCCGAGCCATAGCGGCACACTACTCCAACACCGTAGAAGCTTGGGAGTCTTCCTCGCTTTCTGACATGCTGGCGCCGATGCAACCCACGAGGCCCCGCTCTTGCGCGAAAGTAAGAGGGAACGCGCTCGCGAAGCGGCCCCGGCTGGTGCTTGCGAGCGCCCTCGTGGTGTCCTTCGCCGCCGCGGGCCTCGGCGCGTGCAAGCCAAAGGAGGCCCCGAGCGAAGCCGCCAAGAAGGCCGAGAAGGAGCCCGGAGTCGACGTGGCGCTCTCGCCCGCGGCCCTCACCGCCGCCGGCCTCACCGTCACGAAGTCCGTGTCCGAGCCACGAAGGTCGAGCGTCACCGTCGTCGGCATGGTCGACTTCAGCCCCAGCCGCGTCGCGCGCGTGGGCCCGAACCTCTCCGGCCGCGTGGGCCGTGTGCTCGTCTCGCCCGGCCAAAAAGTGACCAAGGGGTTCGTCGTCGCCACCCTCGAAGGGGTGGAGGTCGGCCGCGCGCGGGGCGATTGGTCGTCCGCCAAGTCGCGCCTCGACATGGCCGACATCGAGATCGCCCGCGAAGAGAAGATGGTCGCCGCCGGAGCCTCTTCCGAACGAAGCTTGCAAGCTGCACGCAACGAGAAGCGCCTCGCCGAGGCCGAGCTCCGCGCCGCCGAGGGTCGCCTCGCCACCTTCGGGGTCCGCGGGAGCGACGGGCCCGTCTCGTCCACCGTGCCGCTCGTCTCTCCCATCGCGGGCATCGTCCTCGAAGTAAAGGCGCGGGTCGGCCAGCCGGTCGGCGCGACCGACACCCTCGTCATCGTGGGGGAGACCACCGAGGTCTGGCTCACGGTCGACGTCTACGAGCGCGATCTCTCGAAGGTGCACGCCGGCGACGACGTGCGGGTCACGTCGATCGCGTTCCCGGACAAGGAAATCCCGGGGCGCGTCGATTACGTCGACACGGTCGTCGATCCCGATCGCCGCGTCATGCGCGCGCGCATCGTGCTTCCCAACGTGGACGGCACGCTGAAGCCCGGCATGTCCGCGACCGCGCGTGTGCTCGGCGCGCCCGAGAAGGGCGACGGCGGCGTGCTCGAGGTGGTCACCGTGCCGCGCGGCGCGATCCAAACGATCGACGGCGCGCCCTTCGTGTTCGTCGAAAAGGGCGAAAAAGGCAGTGGCAAGTTCGAGATGCGCGCGGTGGAGCGTGGCCAAGATCTCGCCGCGAACGTCGAAATCCTCCACGGCCTCCTCGCCGGTGAGCCCATCGTCTCGGAAGGGTCCTTCATCCTGAAGAGCGAGGTCCTCCGCGAGCAAATGGGAACGAACGATTGATCGATCGGCTTATTTCGGCCTGCGTTCGTGGGCGTGGCCTCGTGGTCGTGCTGTCGCTCGTGTTCGTCGTGCTCGGGCTCATCGCGAGCTCCAAGGTCCCGATCGACGCGGTGCCGGACGTCACGAACGTTCAAGTCCAGGTCATCACCCCTGCGCCCACCTTGGGCCCCCTCGACGTCGAGACGAGCGTCACGTTCCCGGTCGAGCGCTCCATGGCTGGCCTCCCCGGCCTCGAAGAGCTGCGCAGCATCTCGCGCGCGGGCATCTCCGTCGTCACCCTCGTCTTCAGCGACGACATCGACATCTACCGCGCGCGTCAGCTCGTTCAAGAGCGCCTCGTCACCGCGCAGCGTGAAATCCCCGACGGCGCCGGCATCCCCGAGCTCGGGCCCGTCTCGAGCGGCCTCGGCGAGGTCGTGCACTTCGAGGTGAAGGGCCCGCAGACCCTCATGGAGCGGCGCACGATCTTGGAGTGGCAAATCGCGCCGCGCCTCCGCCTCGTGCCCGGCGTGGTCGAGGTGAACACCTTCGGCGGCGCCGCGAAGACGCTCGAGCTCACCCTCGATCCGCAAAAAATGGCCGCCGCGAAGGTGGGAGTCGCCGAGGTCCGGAGCGCGATCGAGCGAAACCACGTCGCCGCCGGTGGCGCCTACATCGTCGACGGCCGCGAGAACGTGACGATTCGTGGTGAAGGCCGCGTCCGCACCCCCGAAGATCTCGCCAACGTCGTCGTCGAGACGTCGTCTGCCGGCCCGGCCCAGGATCGCGCGCCGCTCTATTTGAAAGATCTCGGCGAGATCCACTTCGCACCGATGGTCCGCTACGGCGCCGTCACGCGCGACGGTCGCGAAGAAGAAGCGGTCGTCGGCGTCGTGATGATGCTCCGCGGGGCGAACAGCGGCAAAGTCGTCGCCGACACCAAGACGCAGATCGCGGAGATTCAAAAGTCCCTCCCCGAGGGCACCACGATCGACGTTTATTACGACCGCTCCGAGCTCGTCGGCCGCACGGTGCACACCGTCTCGAAGAACATCGTCGAGGCGTGTGTCCTCGTCTTGATCGTGCTCTTCGTCATGCTCGTGAACGTGCGCGCCGGGCTCGTCGTCGCGGTCACCATTCCGCTCGCGCTCTTCGGTGTGTTCGTCGGCATGTGGGCGTTCGGGATCTCGGGAAACCTGATCTCGCTCGGCGCGATCGACTTCGGCCTCGTCGTCGACGGCGCGATCATCATCGTGGAGAACGCGATCCGCAGGCTCGCGGAGCGCAGGGAAGAGCTCGGCCGCCCCCTCACCGACGACGAACGGCGCGAGGTAGTCACCAAAGCGGCCATCGAGGTGCGCTCCGCGACCGCGTTCGGCGAGGCGATCATCGCGCTCGTCTACGTGCCTATCGTGGCCCTCGGCGGCACTGAGGGGCGCATGTTCCGCCCGATGGCGCTCACGGTCCTCTTCGCCCTCGGCTCTGCGTTCGTGCTCTCGATCACGCTCGTGCCCGCGCTCGCGTCCTGG
>JAAFHV010000113.1:0-10123 GCA_013297655.1 Myxococcales bacterium
CGCCCTCTATTGGGGAGTACGACAAACGCACGCGCGGAGCCCCTCCCCGCCCTCTATTGGGGAGTACGACAAACGCACGCGCGGAGCCCCTCCCCGTCCTCTATTGGGGAGTACGACAAACGCACGCGCGGCCCCCTCCCCGTCCTCTACTGGGTAGTACGACAAACGCACGCGCGGAGCCCGCCTGCCCTCTATTGGGAGTACGACAAACGCACGCGCGGAGCCCTCCCCGCCCTCTGTTGAGTAGCGTCGCGCGCTTCGTGGGAATCGAGCCCGCAAGCCTCCGCGGCGACCGAGGAGGCTCGGTCCAACTTCGCCGCGTTAGGCTCGCGCTCTTCGTATTGGTCAGTCCCAACGGCTCGTGAGGCTGAGGCGCGCGCCGCGGAGGTATCCGCGCGCTCCCGAGCCGATGTCGCGGACCTCGATGGTCCACTCGCCGTTGATGCTCTCGTCGCCAGGCACACCCACCGGGACGTGAGCGCCGAACGGCTTACCGCGGACCGTCATCGACGTGGTGCCGGTGCTGTTGGAGAGGCGCCACTCGACGCGCGCAGGATCGATCCCGTCGGCGAGGACCTGAACCCAAGCGTCCATCGGGACCGTGGACTGCCCAGCGACGCGAATCACCAGGCGATGCCACCCTCCCCCCTGCGGAAGGGGCGCGGAGAGCTGGCCGGAGGCGGGCATGGAGTAGGTGCCTCGCATCCACGCCGCCTGGCAGAGGCCCTCTTGCGAGCTCGCGAGCCCAGCGCAGATGCCGCCGGTGCCGCACGCCGCGTCTGTCGCGCAAGACTGGCTCGTGCCTTCGTAGCTCGGGTATTTCGTGCAGACGCCGGGAGCGGTAATGCCGTTCCCTTGGTCGAGCGCGCCGTGGCACATCGGGGTCGCGGTGGGACAGGACGGGCCGCCCAAGGTGCATGCGCCGCCCTGGACGAGACCGCAGGCAGAGGTCGCGCGCGTCACGTACACACGAACCGAATCGGGCTTCTGGGCGCGGGAAGGTACCCGCGCGACGGCGAGCTCGTTGGGCCACCACGCCTCGCAACCTGCGCCGGGCTCCGTGACGGTCGCCCAGAGCGACATGCTCTTTCCCGATGCGCTGAGCTGCGCGCGCGTAATTTGGACTCGCGAGGTCGCCGTTTTGAGGGCGGGCCGATACGCGACGAGCCAGTTGCGTGAGTAGTTGACGGAGGGGCTGCCGCCGCCGAGGAGCGCGCGCGTCGACGCGCTGTCGGTGAGCACACGCGCGACCCGTGCGTCGAGGTTTCCCGTCGGGACATCGGTGTCGATGGGGACGACGTTCAGCGGGCTGGCACCGATCGCTTGCTCGCTCGATCCGGGGTCGAGATCTTCGTCGAGCTCTTCGGTGGCGTCCGTGTCGGCTGCGCAGCCGACCAAACCAAGACCCAACACGAAGGCGACCGCGGCCGCTCTGAATGACGAAAAATGCATGACCCTAACCCTCCGAAACGCGCAGACCGCGGGAACGCGGCGTGCTCAATGGCTCGAAATTCGAGCGGGCGCGCGACATGTAGCGCAGCGCCGCCACTCCGTCATGTGACAGTTGCCTACATCGCCACCTTTTGTCACCGCGTCGCCACGTCGCCATTCGCCGACACCACGCGCCGGGGAATCGCAAGCAAGAGGAGTCACGCTCGACGAGCCCGCGAAGAGCCCCTGTTCTCGCGAGGCTCAGCTCTCGTCGTCGTCGCCGAACAGCACCCCGACCGAGAGCTCGACGGCGTCGAACGGCTCGGCCCTCACGCTCTCGCCCTTCTCGGCGCTGATCACGTGGAGGTAACCTTCTTCTTGCCAGCGGTACACCGCGAGTGTCTCCGCGCCAGGGTCGATAACCCAATAGTGGGGCACTTTGGACGCGTGATAGAGGCGCATCTTCGTGACCAAATCGTCCGCGCGGTTCGACGACAAGATCTCGGCGATCCAGCGCGAAATCGGCGACGGTGTTTGCCCTCGGCGCGAACGGGAAGCCTACTGGACAGGCAGCGTTCTATTTTCAGCCGGTGGCCAACGCGACGATGAGCGGGGTCGATTTGGTGCAGTCGAACACCGTGCAGTTGACGACGGGGAAACGTTTGGTGCGCGCGCCGGGGGTGCCTACTTGCAAGTGAGGGAGTGCCCGGCTCGAGGTTGCTCATCGAGGAGCCGCGCGGACGGTGTGACGCGGATCGTGATCCCGAGCGGGGGGCTCGCGTGGCCGCGGGCACCGATGCCGCGAGTCGCTCGAGCGCGAGGGCGGACCCAGGTCCACCGAGGCCCACCTTCGGCCGAGTGAGCCCAACACAAAAGCACGAAGCCTTCCGGTCTGGTCGACGGCCCGGTCGTAGGTCGGGGTGCCGCTTGCGGCGCTCGCCCTTTCGAGCGATCTTGAGGCATGCGCACAGCCATCGTCGCCGCCACGCTCGCCATCACCGCCTCCTTGCTCGCGGCGGCGTGCGTCGGGAGCGACCCGGTCGGGACGACCGATGCGGGCACCACGACCGACGCGAGCGCCCTCGACGCCCAAACCAACGTGCCGGATTCGAGCACGCCCGGGACGGACGCGGGCGCGGACACGAGCGCTCCCCTCGACTCCGGCAGCGCCGACACGAGCCCCCCAACGGCCCGGTGCGACGTCGCCAAGACCTTCGGCGCGCCGACGTTTATGGCTACGGTAAGCTCGGCGTTCGACGAAGCGTCGTTTTCGATGACGCGCGACGAGCTCACGGCGTTCATGCACCGCGAGAACACGGGCGTGCCCAACGCGAGCCTGCTCCAGACGTCGCGTGCGGCCGTGGGCGATGCGTTCGGTGCGCCCTCGGAGACGAACCTCAACGTGGTGAACGCCGTCGCGGGCTCCGAGTACTCACCGACCGTCTCGTCCGATGGTCTCGCGCTGTACTTCCACCGGCAGACGATGACCGCCATTGGCGTGTTCGTGGCCACCCGCACCGCGGTGGGGGCGCCGTTCGCCAACCAAACGGGCGTGACGGTGGGTGGCTCGGCGCTCTCCGATGCGCTCTCGCCGCACCTCTCGGCCGACGGCCAGACGCTCTACTGGCTCGACTTCCAGACCTTCAGGCTACGTCAGGCTGCGCGCGGGGCGACGCCGTCGGTCTTCGGGGCGAGCCGCGAGGTCACGCCGCCCGACGTCTACAACCCGGTGCTCTCGGCCGACGAGCTCACCCTCTATTTCTCGAACGGCGCGGGCGACGACGTGCTCCGGACGACACGCACGTCGAAGGCCGTTTCATTCGGCACAGGCGTGAGGGTCGACGCGCTCTCGTCGACGGCGCAGGACGCGCCCATGTTCCTCACGGCCGACGGCTGCGTGATGATCCTGAAGAGCACGCGTCCGGGCGGCTCGGGCGGCACCGACCTCTGGATGTCGCAGCGCCCACGTTGACCGTTTCGTAAAGAGCGTCTGCCGGGTTGTCAGCGCATCCAAGAAACGGCCGCTCGTGGGCGCGACGGCCAGTGAACGCCAGGCTGCGCGCGGCTGACCCGAAACGTGCGGAGAGGGAGCCCACGGAAAGGGGGGCGGCGAGAAGCGCAGCGACGCGAACCGCCCTTCCTACCTACGAAAAGGCCCTCGAGTCTTGCTCGTTGCAGGAAGTTTCGCGGCGACTGGGCGTACACTCTACGAATGTCTCGTTCCTACCTTCGCGTTGGTTTTCCGATGGCGGCGGTGTTTGCGCTGTCCGTGTCGGCGTGCGCCGGTGGCACCCTCGTACCCGAAAGCCAGGCACCCAAGTACGAGCCCGCGGGGGAGACCAAATGCGCCGTGACGCTGAGCCATTCGTCCCCGCTTATCGTGGAGTGGCCCAGCACCGAGCGAGCAAAGCTCGAGTCGCTCGCGCGCGCGGGCGTGGTTCCCGTGCGGTACACGGACTGCCACATGAAGACGCTCGCTTCGTGCCGCGTGAAGTCGAGCTACAAGTACGTCGCGCTCACCCCGAAGCACGACACCCTTCGCGTTCGCACCGAGAGCGAGCTCTATGCGTCGATGCCCGTGTATGCTGCATCTTTCGAGGGAAAGCTGAAGCGCGCGGGCGAGCTCAACGTCGCGATGACGATCGTGGGGCGCTTCGAGGCCGATCGCACGACCTTCAGCACGAGTGACCTCGAGGGAGATTGCGCCGAGGCCACCCATGTCATTGCGGGGGTTACGTCGGGAGCGTTTCAATTTGCGGCCGGGGCAGCCGGCGACACGGAGGGTGGAGCTTCGCTCTTGGGGGCGCGAGCGGGCGGGAAGGTCGAGTCTTCGCGCGAGACTCTCGCCCAAGACGGCGAAGAAAAGGCGTGCAGCGCGTCGACCGAGGGCGCGAGCGCGCCGCCCTTCGGTTGTGGAGCGTTCTTGCGCCTCGAAATGGCCCCCATCTCCAAAGCCAAAGCGAGCGGAGGGCCAGGTGCGGGCGACGTCGCGGCCGTCGTAGCCGTCGCGGCCGTCGCGGCCGTCGGAGCGGTCAAGGAAGCCACCTCAGGTACGCCGACGGCCACGAACAAGCCAGCCGTCGACACGACCTGTCCTGGGGGAACGCGGTTCGTCAAAGACCGCGGCTGTGTCGCAGAGCTCGCCCCTTCGAGCCGCTACACCCTATCGGCGAGCTCGGTCGTGGACACGACCACCAAGCTTACGTGGCAGCGCACGCCCGAAACGAGCGGTGTCGCTTGGGCGGACGCCAAAGCACTCTGTGCGGGGCTCACCATCGACGGCGGAGGCTTTCGTCTGCCGAAAAAGGAGGAGCTGCTCGGGTTAGGGGAAAACCTGCCCGAAGGAATCGATCGTCGTGCGTTCCCCGCCGCGTCCTCTCATGAAAAGCAGTTGGCGGCGACGGTTTATTATTGGACCGCGACTCCCCACGCCGTGTCCGAAAGCATGGCGTGGGCCGTTCGCTTCGGAGCGATGGGAGCTCAGTCTACCGTTCAATCGCGAAGCTCGCGAAACTCGGTTCGTTGCGTGAAGTGACGTCCGCGCTAGCCCTCTATGGCAACGACGGCCGCGTCCTCCCTTCCCACGCCGGCTCGATGCCAGAAAAGAAGCGCAAGGAGCTCGTACGACTCTCCGCTCCGTCGTAGAGGGCACTGCCGCTACGAGTCGATGACGCGTGGCGCGTGGCGCGTGGCGCGTAGCGCGTGGCGCGTAGCGCGTGACCGGTGCGGCAATCGAGCCGACGTGCAAAGAACGAGCTCGAAGGAGCCGTCGCGCTATTCCGCAATCGGCGCGACGACACCGCGCAAACCGCTCTTTGGATAACGCGCCAAGAACGCCTTTGCCCGCGCCGTGGCCTCTTCCTTCTTCCCCGCATCGCGGAGCGCACGAATCCGAAGGAAGTCACGATCTTCCGCGAGCTCGCCGCCGGGGAAACGCTTTTCGTGACTCTCCGCGAGGGCGAGCGCATCGAAAGGCCTGCCGCGCAAGAGCGCGACCCGTGCGCCTTCGACAAGGGACCGCTCGTCCGCCAAATCGGGACTTCCGATCGCTGGTGCCGGCGCCGATGCCGAGGCGCTCCCGCTCGGGGTAGGAGCCGACGAGGGGCGGGCGTGCACGATCGGAGCTGCGGCAGCGGAAGGGACCGACGGAGCGCTCGCGACGACGGGGGGGACGACCTCGGCCGACGGAGGCGGCGAAGCGCTGGAGACCGAGGGGGCGGGACTGACCAACGCTGGCGTCTCTGGCGCGTGCCGGCGTTCGAGCAACGTGCCGGTCCATACCCCTGCCCCGAAAATGGCGACCGCTCCGACCACCTTGGCGACGGCGGTCCACGGGCTCGGCGGCGTGGTCGTGATGGGCGGGAGAACCGGCGAGAGGGCGCCGATCTTCGCGTCGAGGGCGCGCCACGCTTCGTCGAGATCGGCGTCGGGGAGCTCGTCGCGCTCTCGTTCCGCGCGCAGCAAATCGTCGAGCGGGTCGCGGCCGTTGGTTTCGCTCACGCGTCGCCTCCCTTTCCGAGCCGCAGGCGCGCCAAAGCCCTCCCGAGCTCCTCACGGGCGAGGCGTAAGCGGGAGTAGGCCGTATTGAGAGGGATCTGCAGCGCTTCGGCGATCGTCGGCACGGACTCTCCCTCCACGTCGGCGAGGATCAGCACCGCGCGGCGGTCGAGCTCGACTCGCTCGAGGGCGGCGAGGAGCAGCGCCTGTTTTTGCTTCGTCTCCAGGTTCGCGTCAGCGAGGGGGCTCGGATCGGGGAGCTCGAGATCTTCGGTGTCGACCGTGGCGCCCGCTCGGCCGCGCGCCTGGCGGTAACGACCTGCGACCCGATAGGCAATGCCGAAGAGCCACGGCTTGAGTGGCCGCGTCGGGTCGTAAGATCCTTGCAGACGGAAGACCACGAGAAATACCTCTTGTACCTGGTCGGACGAATCGGCTGGCGCGACGCCGAAGCGGCGCAACGTATTGGCCACGAAGCGCGCGTGGGCGCGGAACGTCTCTTCGAGAAACACGCGTTGGCTTCGCTCGCGGAATTCGTCCGGGGATGGGATCACCTCACGAGACGATTCGCGCGTGGGGGTCCGATCCGTCACAAAAACTTCAACGCGAAGCCGAAAGAAGCCGCCGCGCTGGCCGGAGGCGACGTCCAAACCTCGATTTTTCTTACGGAAACCGTGATCCGCCGAAACGCGAGCACCCCCTCCAGCCCCGCCACGAAATGGAGCTGCCCCGCGATCGGGAGATCCAACATCGGCCTCAGGCCCGCCGCCCCGTAGAACGTGGTGTCCCTCTCCTTCGGCACGAGATTGTCACTCTCCGCCACCATCGCTCCCATCGAGAGCACCCCGCACAACACCAGAGGATCGATCGCGACACAGGGGAGGACCGAGGCTTGATTCAACGTGGTCGCCACTGCCGCGCCGTCCGCGAGCGGGGTCGCGCCGACCGCGAAATCGGCGCGCGCCTCGGCACGGAACACGAAGCGACCGTGGCGGAGGGAGCCATCGAGCGACACGCCGAACGATGGAGCAGGAGCGACCCCCGCGCTCGCGACGAAACGCGCTCCCACCGCGATATCGAGCACAGTCGCGGGCGGCGGCGGAGGCAATGCCACCGGACGCGGCTCGGATTTTGGCGCTCTCCACGGATCGTCGGCGGCGGTGACACCCGCGGGCGGAGCCGACGCCGTGCGCGGCTCTTGGCGCTTCGCGAGCTCGCCGGTGGGGTCGACGAGGATGCTGCCCGCGAGCGCGGCAGCGGCGGTGAGCTCGGCGCAGTCGGCGTGGTGGAGCGTGCGTTCCCCTACGACCGCTTCGCCTTCGAGCCGGCTCACGTGCGCGTCGAGCCCCTCGCCGCTCGACCCGCGATCGATCACGATCCGGAGCGCCTCGGCCGAAGCTTCCGGCGGCGACGGGCGACTCGCCGCGAAGGGATCGAACCCGAGCCGCGCGACGACAAGGGCCTGCACCCGAACCGCGTCGGGGCACGTCGCGTCGCTGGCGCGATAGTCGAGACGCCAACGAGACTCCGCGCTCGCGTCGCCCGCGAGCGCGCTCGAACCTTTCGCGAACGACGTGGCGAAGAACGCGAGCGCGCACAGCCAGCGCACCCGCTCGCGGGCTTGGCGGCGACGGAAACGCCCGAAAAGAGTACCGATTCCCGCCCCTGACGGAGGACGCACCGCGCTCGACCACCGGGCCGACGGAGGCACGAGCGCGCGCGCGATTCGGCTACCGTCGCGAAGGTTCGTCCCGTTCGTCGTCACGCGATCACTTTTCCGTGACGGAACCGGTTGCGCAATCCGAATCCTCCAGCATGAGATTGCCCGTGCGCTTCTTTCGCCTAACGTCGCGTCCCCTTCTTTCGGCGCTCGCCGCTGCTGCTCTTGTCGGCACGAGCGCGTGCTCGGGCACCCTCGACGTCGGCGATCCGCTCCCGGCCGCGCCACCCGGCCCCGTCGCGACCACGCCGACTCCGGCGCCGACGACGCCGGTGATCCCGCCCCCGACTCCGGCCGACACCTATGCATGGCAGTGGATCAATCCGTCCGTGACGGGGGTGCATTTCCGCGCCGTGCAGGTGCTCTCGCCGTCGGAGCGGTACTTCGTCGGTGACGGCGGTACGGTGGTCCACGAGCTCGCGGGCAAAGCGACAGTGATTCGCCAAGGCTCGCGCGACGAGGCCCTCTCTGCGCTCTGGGTCGGCTCCGCGAACGACATCTGGGTCGGTGGCGCAAAAGGCGCCGGTGGCATCCTCGTGCATTGGGATGGAAAGCGCTGGAGCGAGAGTTATCCGCTCGCGGCGACCAAACCGATCGACGCCATTCAGGGCAGACCCGGTGGCGGCATCTTCCTCGCGGTCGGCGGATATGGCACCTACATGCACCCGTCTGGCGCGACCTCCGCCACGTGCACTGCGCTTTACGGCGTTCGTGACGTTTGGGTGCAATCGGCCAACGAGGTGTGGTTCGTCGGCGACGAGGGCATCGCCAAGCAGACGATGCCGAACGAAGTCTGCGTGAAGGTCGATTCCCGACCGAGCTACGGCGTTTGGGGCGACGGCACCCGGCTCTTGGTCGCCTCCGTCACGACCACCGGACAAACCGAGGTCGTCGAAAAGGCAGGCGAGTCGTTCGTGCGCCTCGGGGCTCCGATCGGCGGTCTTCAGGCGCCCTTCTCGGTCAGGCGCGGCAAGACGGTCGTCGCCGACGGAGCGGGGAACCCGGTCGTTCTTCTCCATTCCGATCGCCCCGTCGAAAGCGATTCCTATGCCGTCTTCGACTCGCAGAAAGGAAGCTTCCGGGTTCAGGATCTCCGCGCGGCGGAGGCGATCTTCGGGCTCGGCGCGGGTGGGCGCGAGCTTGCGATGGTGGGCGTGCGCGGCCTCCACGGCACGTTCCGCGACGGTATACCCGTGTCGACCGAGCTACGGAATCGCCTATCGATGGGGCTGCCCGCGAGCGACGGTTCGATCTATTCCAATTGTTCCAACTACGGAGTCGACGTCTCCGTTACCAGAATGTGCCAGCTCGTAGACGGCCGTTGGGAGCGGCTCCCCGAGCTGACCGGGTATCATAGCGCCGCCGCGGTCGCCGGCTCGAAGGACAGCCTCTGGCTGGGCGGCTTTGCATTCCCCATCAGCGGCTCCCGTACCGATTATTACGCGCTTCGCTGGGACGGCGCGACGTGGACGCGCGGTCCGGAAGAGACCGCGTACATGATGCGCCCGCTCTACGCGAGCAGCGCGAACGACGTGTGGGCCTGGTCGGACTACAAGACTCTCCACTACGACGGCAAGAGCTGGTCCGTGCGCGCCTCGGGCGGGCCGGGCACGGGCGGGTTCCGCGCTGCCGACGGACTCGGCGCGGACGACGTTTGGCTCGTCGACACGGCCTCCGGTCTCTCGCACTGGGACGGCACGAGCCTTCGCCACGTCACGTCGCTCCCGGCCGGCAACCACGGGAGCGAGCTTCGCCATTCGGTCGTCGCCGATCGCGGCGGAGTGTGGATGATGGCGACGATCTCCCCGTCCGAGGGGCCCTACGTGCAATTCGAGCGATTGATTCACTGGAACGGAACGAAGTGGACACTCGTCGATCTGCCGGGTGTCACCCCGCGCGCGCTGTCGCGGGGGCCGGATGGCGTGATTCGTATGGTCGCAGGAGGCGACTACGTCTCGCCGGTGGGGGGAACGACGGCGACCTCGGTGTGGACGGTGTCCGACGCCGGCGTACAGAAGGAGCTCGATCTCCCGCTCGGCGTGGATCTCCTCGACATCTTCTCGACGAAAGACGCCGTCTACGCGATCGGCGAGGGGGGAGCGACGCTCCGCTTCGCGAAGGTCGCGCCCGCGAACGGAACGCGCTGAGTGCGGTTACCGCGCGGGCGGGCGGGGCGCGGATCGGCTATGCCGCGACACACTCGACGGACTCCGAGGGCGGCGCGGCTCCAGCCCGCCTACGTGTGGCGCGCGGCGGTCGGGCCGTAAGAATCCCTAGTGCGTAGTTTGGCGATCGACCCCAACGAGCTCCGACCGCGTCAAAGTGTGGAGAGTGCGTTAACCTGACTTGGCTCGCGGGCTGGAGCTCAACGGTGATCGGACGTCATCCGCGACGGCCGCGATCTAGCGCGCATCGAGCGCTGCGGCACCGCGGCTATGGAGCACGTAGAACGTTGCGGGTGCCGGGTTGGCATTG
>JAAFHV010000113.1:10133-27896 GCA_013297655.1 Myxococcales bacterium
CACTCGCAGGATCCCGAGTCGCGGCCGAGAGCGCAGGCGCCGAAGCCCGTTCCGGATGAATTGCATGGCTTCGTGCCGTCGTCCCCGTTCGAGCACCTGCAGAACACGTACGCGCCCGGTGTGCAGATGCCGCTCGGTCCGGCGTCAGGAATGTTCGCGTCCGCCGCGCCGTCGGCGCCGGCGTCCGAGCTGGAGGTGTTGTCCTCGCCGCACGCAGCGAGCAGGCCCGAGCCAGCGAAGGCCCCGAGGAGGAGGACAAAAATTTTGGAGGTAAACTTCATTTCTTCACCTGGGAAGGATGCAGGCAACGCACGAATCGGTTTGCCATCGGAAGGACTCATCGTGAGTCGCGCGTTGGCACTCCCCCGCCGCCTCGGGTGTCCCTCGACGACTATCACACTTCGCCGCGCAACCACTCATTCCGCACAACACCGCTTGAACTTCTTGCCACTTCCACACGGGCACGGCTCGTTCCGCCCGATTCTCGCGTCGTACTTCACGCTCGGGCTCCGAACCCCTCGAAGCGCGTAGCTGCCCGAAGTGGGACTTCACGTAGCCTCGACGCTCACCTCCGCGAGCAAGGGTACCGCGTAAAACAAGTTTAGTTAAGGAGCGAGAAGAATCGCTCCGTTTTCGACGTGGGCGCTCACTCGTAGCTCCCCGGAGAGCTCGTGCTCGAGGTCGCAGTCGACGTCGTACGACGCGGTGTAGTCGCGCTCAACGGCGTTGGTCGTCGCGCAGTGGCCATTGTAGTACGTCGTGCACGTAGGGCAGAACGTGCCAGTGATCGAGGCGTAGGAGCCGGCGAGAGCGAGAACAAAAGGGCCCCCCACGCATGCGAGGCTCGACCCGCTGCCGCTGCCCTCGAAGCTGTACTCCCCCTTGACGGAGAACCTGCAGCCGCCGTCACCGATAGGCAGGTTTGCGAACGCCGGGAGGGGCCCCGCGGGCGGAAGGACCACGTATCCTTCGATATGGACGCGTTGCGTTCGGGCTGTCTCGCTCAAGTCGCGCATGAGGGGTACGTCGCAGCGCACGCGCAGGGCGAGGCCACCGCGCTCTTTGATCGCGAGGCGATCGAGCCGTGTCGTGCAGGCACCGCGGTACTCCGGCCTAGGTACCCACCCGTAGCTAGCGAAGGCCTCGTACTCTCCTGGGCCGCCGGGCCTCCGGATCTCGATTTCGACCCCGGAGCACGAGACCCTGAGCGCCGGCTGCCTGCTCACGTCGGTGAGCTTGGCCCAACCGGCTTCCGGCGGGAGCGGCTCTCCGTCGACCGTCATGGCACAGCCCGGCTCCGTCGGCGCGGGCGGAATCGGGCCCTCATCGGCACTCGCGTCGGTTACGCTCGCGTCACCTGCAGTCAGTGCCGCATCGGGAGCCTTCTCGACTCCACATGCGACGACACCGAGCGCGACGAAGATTCCTGCGATACGCACGGTTGCACCGTGCCACGGGCGCTCTTGTTGCGCCACCAGGAGCGATCTCGAACCGCCGCCCTGCTTCGATCTCGTACGGTGATCGGGCATGCACGAGATTCGAGTTTTCATTGCTCCTCCTGCAACGGCCGCGAGTATTCTCGAGCAGGTCCCGCTCATGGCCGGCGTTGCGGACCCTACAGGTGGAGAGAGTCAAGACCGGCGCCTGCTGGCTGACCACGCGTTGCGGAGGACGACTACCGCCGAACGCAAACGTTCGCCGAGAAAGCATGGGTCAACGCCATTCCGTTGCCATCACAGGCCGCCCGTTCCTTCGCGAG
This sequence comes from Myxococcales bacterium, assembly GCA_013297655.1. Classification (GTDB taxonomy): domain Bacteria; phylum Myxococcota_A; class Polyangia; order Polyangiales; family Polyangiaceae; genus JAAFHV01. The sequence continues at coordinate 11,893 of JAAFHV010000113.1, forward strand.
CTTGCTGCCTTGAAAGGAGACCTACTCATCATCCCGCTCCTTGCGACCCACGCGAACAAACTCGTCCTCGAGCAGCCACATCTTCGCATCTTCATAGTTCACGACAAAATGGACTCTTCCGTTTCCTTCGACGGGGTCCAGTACCTCCACCCCTCCCTCCGCCGGCCGGACGATGAGCAAGTAGGGAACGGCGTGTGTCTCGTCTGCCCAGACCTCGTACCAGTCGCTCACCGCGAAGCCCCCGTCCGCGAAATCGCTTGGGGAAGCCAATTCGCGTCCATGTCTGCGAGCATGTGTGCCGCCTCCTTTCTCGCAATCCATCTGTCTGCCGCCACGGTCCCTCCAAACGCTTCAGTTTGCGCCTCGACTCGTACCCAACTCCACGCAATCCCCGACCACTGCCTCGGTCTACTTTAGCGATCCGACCGCCGTAGCTCGAAGAAACCAAGACGTCCGCGGCACGCGCGACGAGAGGTCAGCCGCTCGTTCGTTCGAGGGCCATGTGGTCATTCGCGCTGACGAAGCCGAGGCGCGCGTAGAAGGCGTGCGCCTGCGGGTTTGCGCGGAGCGACCATCGTATGGTGGGACGGCCGTCGACGAGCAGGCGAACGAGCTCGCTGCCCACGCCGCGTGACCGGAACTCTGGGTCGACGATGAGGCCGCAGATGTACGCGTTGGATACGCCATCGGAGATGGCTCGCACGAAGCCGACGAGCCGGCCAGCGGCGCGCGCGGTGTAGACGAACCGCGAGCCGCGGACTTGCTCGGCGAGCGTGCTCTCGGTGAGCGCCGCCCAACCCTCCGCACGTCGGAGCTGCGCGAGCGCCGCAAAATCGAGCTCCGCGCCCTCGTGGTAGGTGATGCCGTGGTCGTTGCGCATGCGCCACGGTACCCGTCGTCTCGTGGCGCCGCTCGTGGAGTTTCTCGTTGCACGTTCGCGTCGGGACGAAGCCCGAGGGTCACCCGCGACTCCCCGTCTCGGAGTGTGCGAACAGAGCGTTGTGGCGGACTACCGCCGACGGTCGCCTGCGGCACGGGCCCCTTCGCGCTTGCCGCTCGACGCAAACGGCGGGCCGATACTCCCGCTGAGCCATCGCAATCGCCGCGGAGGCGCCGCGGTATATAACTAGGCGTATGGCACGCATGCGGGTCTACCTTCCCGAAGAGCTCTACCGGCGGGTGAAGGCCAGCGGTCTGCCCGTTTCCGAGATTCTACAGAAGGCGCTCGCCGCGGAGCTGCGCCGGCTGGAGTTGCCCACCGAGACCGAGAAGTACCTGGCGGGCCTTACCGAGAAGTTCGGCGAGCCGACACCGGCGGAACAGGCCCGCGCCGACGCGTGGGTTCGCAAGGGCGCCCGCCGTCCCCCTCGCAAGGCCGGCTGACGCACACGTATGCGAACAGAGCGCCTCGCTTCGCGGGCTCCCTCGGAGCTTGCCTCTGGCTTGGTTGCGTCGTGACCGGGATCGCGGACGAGAAGCTCGAGGGCCAGGTCGGTGGGCACACCGAAGCGACGTCGATGCGGCCAGCGCTTGCGTTCCAACTGGGCGCTGTCGTTAGATTCTTCGCCATGGGCGATTGGTGCATCGCGGAGCATTTCATCGTCGGCCCTCGCGCGGCGCCCGTGCCAACGTGGACGGACCCGAAGAGCTGGGCGATGCGTGTTGGCCCGATCGCCCCTGGATTGCAGCTCATGCAGACGATGGAGAAGTGGAGCTGCCAGCGGCTTGCCGGCGAGGGCGTACTGGGGATGTGCTCCGCCCACGACTATCTGGCCGGCGGTTCGAACCTCGGGCTGGTCGCCGGTTGGAACTACCTACTCGACGTTTCGAGCGACGGCGATGCACTCGAAAACGTCGCACGCGACCTCGACACCAAAGCTCGTGTCGTGTCGCACGGCAGACAGCGCGCTTTGTGCATTCGCGAAGCGATTCTCTTCAATCGCGCCCGGTGCAGCATGAAGCTCGGTGCCGCCACTTTCCTCGACGATCCGCTCTCGAAGGTCGCCGCGTCGTTCGTTCGGACTGCCGGCTACCGGAATGTGCGCGATGTGAGCCTGATATGCGGAATGTGGACTCCCGAACACGGGTTCGTGCACACGGGTGAGGTTCGGTTCTCCTCGCTGGGCTCCAGCGACGGCGCGGTCGAATGGGTCGCCACGGGCCGGCACAACGTCATCGACGCTGCATGGCATGGCCCGCGTGCAGGGCACCTTTCGCTCCAGACGCACCCTCAGCCCGTGCGGGTAGGTGCCATTCGCTGGCCTTTCCAACACCGGTGAGCAGGGACTGGCCTGGCGCTCGCTCGTCACCGTTCCGCGCAACGCGAGATACGCCGCTCGCTCCGCCGCGGTGAGGTCTCGCGCACGCGAGCGCGGCCGGCAACGCGAGGGAGAGCGCGGTGACCTCGTCCGCCGTGAGCGCGTCGGCCCCGTCGCCCGGTCCGAGCCGAGCACCTGAGCAATCCGTAGGAATCGCCGGGGTTCCTCCCGCCCGTGGACGCCGACGCAAACCGGGGCTTCCAATCGCGACGAGGGCGTCCCCCGAAGCCAAATCTCGAAACGATAGGATTCGCCTGCACCGCTCCACCTGGCACTTACTGGCACGCGCCCCCACCGAACTCCCCCAATCTTCACGCGGCCCCGCGTGGCCTCGCAATTGCTACCGTAGGGCATGCACCTTCGCCCCCTGCTGCACTCTCTGATTCTCCTTGCCTCGGCCTCGGCGTGTTCCACGACGTCGGTCGACGCGCCTCCGGACGACCGGACCGGCTGCGGCGCAGCCAGTGCGCAGCAGGTGCCGTTCACCCCAGCGATGTGCGTATCCCGAGCACCCGTAGTTGCCAATGACGCAGGCGACGCCGCGCCTACGGACGCCGCCGGCGACTCGGGACCGATAGACGCCGGAGAATCCGACGCCGCTCAGGTGGATTCGGGCCAGGCCGACGCCGGCGGCAAGTGCGGTCTCGACTGCGCCTCAGCTTGTTCACCGGGAGGCGGTGCGCCGGGAGTCCCCATCTTGATCGGCTGTGGGCTAACGGCCGACATTGCGCAAAACCGCGGCGGCTACAACCCGGGCCTTCCCGCGAATGGGCCAATCGGCCCCGGCGACATCATCTATTGTGCCTACCAGGGGCCCGCGTGTGGGCGCGCGCCGGCGGGGCTCGTGACGCCCTTCACGGCAGACTCGTCGGATGGATATCTCTTGCTCTCTGCGCACCTCGAGACCGCGGCGGTGCTCGCGTTCGAGCACCTCGCCCGTGACCTCGAGCTCCACGGCGCGCCCACGGAGCTCGTGCGGCGCGCGCTGCGCAGCGCGGACGACGAGCGCCGCCACCAAGCCGCCATGGAAGCTCTCTGCGCACGTCGTGGGCTCGTGCCGCTGCCCGTGGTGGCGGCGAGCTACACCCCGAGGTCACTCGAGACCTTCGCTGCCGACAACGCGATCGAAGGGTGCGGACGGGAGACGCTCGGCGCCCTCGTCGCGCTCCACCAGGCAGAGCACGCCGACACGGCAGACCTGCGCGCGATCATGCGAGACATCGCGGAAGACGAGGTGCAACACGCCGAGCTCGCATGGGACATCGCCGCATGGCTCGCGCCGGGCCTCTCCGAAGCCGAACGATGCCGCCACGACCGCGCACGCCGAGACGCCGTCGCCGCGTTCCACGACATGACCTTCCCGGGCACGCCCTTCGGCCTCCCCTCGACCGACACGCTACGCTTCTACGCCGCGTCGCTCGCCGAGTCTTTGACGTTGGCGGCTTAGCCAATGAACGAAGATGCCGTTTGCACCCGACCATGGGGCAGTGGTGGGTGCTTTCGCGCGATCAGGCCGAGCCGAGACGCTCACGACCGGCGAGCCCACGTCCGCGCGCGCCAAGCAACCAGGCGTTCCAACTTGCGACCCGCCGGCTAACTTGCCCTCGCTGCGGATGAGCGCGTCGGTCGCTCCGCTACCTCTCGCGCTCGGCGCTGAAGGCCTGTACGTTCGGCCCCCCCGAGACCAAAGACAGGGCAATGAGCTACCCTCCACGAAGCGTCGAGATCCTAGTGAGCGAGCTTCGGAGCAATCCCGACTCCATCGAGTTGCGCGAAGAGCTTCTCCTCGCGTACGCCGACGACGCCGAGTGGACGGCGCCAGGACGCCTCGAATGCATCGAATGGCTAATTCGGAACGCGCCGCACAGCCGGTGGACACGAACACCGCTTGCATCGGTTGACGCACACCACGCGCCGGACGGCTACTCCGCGCTCAAGCGGACGTGGCTCGAGCAGGTCGCCTCGCGCGGCGAAGACGTTGACGTTCTCCTAGGTGCGGCGATCTTCGTCGGCGAGGAAGAGCCTGACCTCGCTGCTGATTTGGGCCGCAGAGCCACCATCGCCGCGCCCAGCGACCCCGACGTCTGGGTCGACCTCGGTCGTATCCTGCGCGACCCGGCAGCGTCGCGGGACGCCTTTCTGAAGGCTCGCGCGTGCGGCTCCCGCCACCCGAACCTCCTCGTCTGGACCGCAACTTCGGCCGCGCGTGCCGGCGACACCATCACGGCGACGGCCGTTGCGTTGGAGCTCATGACGCTAGTCGAAGGGGCCCGCGCGACCTACGGCGACGCCCTCGATTGGCCCGAGGAGGGAGATGCCCTGTGGGAGCGAGCCCGCGCGTCACGGAGCTCCAAAAAGGCTGCAGCCGAGCTGATCGGCGCGATCGCGGAGCACGCGTACCACAAGCACTACGCGCATACAGCGCTGGGCCTTGTTGCCTGCACAAACGGTGACCCGAGCGCGGCGGCAGACCACCTGCTTACGTCGGGCGCGATCCAGACCGACTACCGACTCACTTCTTACGGCCCATGTCGGCACCTGCTGAGGGCGGTATGCGCGGCGGGCTACTGGGCGATAGCCGACGAGTTCCTTCGCGCCTGGGCAGCGCGCTGGCCACACGACATTGTCGCGCACTGGCTGGTGGACGTCGAGCATCGACGGCTTCCCGGAGACGACGAAGCTGCCTAATATCGTGTTTACACCCGAGGCTCACCTCGCCCCTCGTCGCTCGGCCGCGCGTGGGTGAACGCCAGGCCCCTTCGCCAGATCGGACCCCTCCCTTGCCTCGCGTTGCAAAAATACTCTTCGGCACCTTCGGCGAGCGACGGAGCGTTGCCGTGTTCGCTAGCGACGGGTGGTTCTTTCATGCTTCGAGCGTCGAGCTCGAAGCCGAGAGTCGCACCTTGCTCGACCTCGGCGACTGCCTCCCAGAATCTTCCGCCCGGACTTTGCGCGCGGTCCCTGAAGTGATCGATTCCCAGTGGTTTCGAGCCGCGGCGCCGATCGGGCTGCAACTGAGCTATGCCATCGTCATAGCGTCGCCGCTGCGGATGGGTTTCGTCGCCTCGCGCGTTCAAGATGACCGGCCTACCGGCGGCGATTTCGTAGATGTGGCCTACCCTTTCCTGCTGGTCGAGGCCGCGGGGCGACTTTGTCTTCAGTTCAGCTCCGTCGGCCCCGTGGCGGAGCTCCAACGTCAGCTTGGCGTCGCCTTCGGAGAGCGTCTACTGTGGAACGAGACGCCGCTAAAGAACCCTGCGCGAGCGCCGTAAAATGATTCGATTCGCGAGCTTCCCCATCATCGAGAACAATCGCTCGACATACCGGAGCCGCTCGGCGATTTGGCGATTGCTGCGCGCCGCGAATGGAGGCCAACGTGAGCGACTTCGTGCTCGTTGATCTGCTGTCTCAACGTACGCAGGTAAGGCAGCACCTGGCCGGGAAGAGTCAGGCGGAAGTTCTCGCCTGGCTGCGGTCTCGTGGTCATCTTTACGCCTTCGAGGTATCGGGCCGAACGATGTATGAGCTCGTGTCGCCCACGAATCGACGTGCGCAGTTTTTCTTCGAGGGTAGCGAGCTCGTTTCTGTCGGCGATCACGCCACATTCCTCTAAACGGTTCGCCCCTCGCCTCCCCCTCGATTCAGGTCGAGACATCACCTCGCAGTGCCATCGACGCGCGAGCGCGAGCCGGGCAAACGGGCGCCACGCCTTCACCCCCTCTACCCCACTCGACGCCCGAGCGCGGCGTAGATGCGCTTTCCCGAGGCGCCTTTCGCGACCTTGGGGCCGAGCTTCCCAAACTCCGTTGGTGCTGCCTTGAGCCGCGCGACGACTCCGGCCTCCACGAGCGGTCGAGCTGACCTGCGCGCGCTGCGAGCCGTTCGCGGCGCTCCTTGTGCTCGCCTCCGGTGGAGCGTGCAGATCGTCGGCCAGCGCGGCGAGGCGCGCGTGCTCGGCGACCGCGACGCTAACAACACCCCGCCCGTGTGCTCATCGAAGCCCACGCGTCACCTCGCACGCCGGCCGCGACGACCGGACCAGACCGCGACGCCCCCGCTCGCGGCTCGCCCTTGGGCCCCTCTCCTGCCCTCTTCGGTACAGCGGGCGGCACGGTTGTCGCCTCCACCGGGCTGGCTACTATGGCGTCGCCCCCGATGCCGACCTGCGTCGCTGGGCGTTCCGTCGCCGGGTTCGAGTGAACGTCAGCCACGTTAGAGGAAGCATTGACAGAACAAGCGACGTTCATCGGCATCGACCTGGCTTGGAAGAGCGATCGAAACCATACCGGGATCGCGGTTCTGCGCGGCGATCGCAGCGGCGCCGAGCTCGTAGGTGAGCCAGAATCAGCGCGCACCCTCCGTGAGGTTGTCGATAGTGTCGACCGGCACGTCGCGCCGCACACCGTGATTGCTGTCGATGCGCCGCTGATCATCGAAAACGCGACAGGGCAACGCGCGTGTGAACGTGCGGTGGGCAAGCGATATGGCGCGCGGGAGGCGTCGTGCCACACGTCGAATCTCAAGCTCTACCCGAGCGCAGGCAGCGTCTCCCTCGGGGTTCAACTCGTCGAGCGCGGCTTCGTTCATGGGCCGGCGGCGACAGCGCGGTCCGAGCGCGTTGTTCTCGAGGTATACCCGCACGCCGGGCTGGTCGCGCTCTTCGACCTGTCGAAGACCATCAAGTACAAAAAGGGCAACCTCAGTGCAAAGCGCGCCGGGCAGAGTGCTCTATTGAAGTACCTCGCGCGCCTCGACGGTGCGGAGCCTCGGATCAGGCGGAACACGAGGCTCGATGAGCTGCGGTTACGCGACGTCCAGCATCTGCCCGGGAAGGACCTAAAGGTGCACGAAGATCGCCTCGACGCCTTCTTCTGTGCCTACTTGGCTTATTACTACTGGTACTGGCGCCTCGACCGGTTCGAGATCTTCGGCGATGCGAGCTCAGGCTACATTGCAAACCCTCACCTGATCGAGGGCGGACTCAAAGGCTCGAATCGCTAATGCGCGTCGCAGCAGCCGAAGCCGCGCGCTCGCCGCCGAAGCGTCAGATCAGAGTGACTACCCCTTGGGGGCACCTCGCCCACGAGCTCGCTTCGGCTTCGGCGGTGCTGGAGGCTCGCGCGGCGCTTGGCCTTCACCGAAGAACCCCGAGCGGATCTTATCGCGGTAGTGCCCACGTAGCGCCGCCGAAACAAAGCACGCGCGGCCGCCCACGTGAACGACCAAGATCTCTACGTACTCTCGGCCGGTCTCGAAATCGAACCACGGCCACATCGTGATCTCCACCCCGCCCCCAGCTCGGCAGCGGAGCGGATCGCCCATCCGCTCCCACGCGGGCTCCGTGTCCGGGGGACGCGGATAGTGGAGATACTCGAGCTCCGGCAAGATCACGCGAATACGATCTCTGCCCTCCACAATCGCCTCTAGTGCCACGCACGCGCACATCTCGGGAGTGGGAAAAGGCGGGGCCCGAAACCCCGGCGCGCGCACCTCCGCGAGCAGCTTGCGGAACGGACTCTCGGCACGCCCTCCCATCTGCTCAGGAGAGCACGGAGTGCGAGCACGAGCTATCGATCCCGAGCGAACGATGGGCTCTCGTCGTCCACCGTCGGGCCTGAGCGTCCCTCCCGTCGGCCGCGTTGCGGGCACCTGCCCCTCCCCCGCGTTCGGGCGCATCCCCCGTAGGCCGCGTGGCGATGATTCCCTCGTTTGGCACCACGACGGGAATGGCCATCATGGGCGCCAGCGACGAGAGCATTTGTCAACTTGGCGACCCCGCGCGACCCGCTTCGCGATCGAGCTTCTTTTAGTCCAATAAGCGTGGTCGTTAGAGCGTCGACAAGCCTCACGATAAATGTGGCTGGCGGAGAAAGGCATCAGCGGTACATGTCGACGTTGGCCAGCCCGCGATGCCGGTGGTGCACCCGGGCGATGTCCGCCAGCGCGGGCCGTCCGAGCGCCACGTACGCCGCGACGAGCAAACCGACCGCCGCGTCCTCGCGAGCGGCCACGCCTCCCGATGCCCAGTGGAGGTCGCGCCCGAGCGCCAGCGCAAAGGCGGCGTCCCCCGCGGCGCACGCCGCGTGGGCGCGCGCGATCCACTCGCCGACGACGGGCTGATCCCCGGTGATGGCCTCGTAGATCACCCGCAGTCCCTCGTGGTCCCGCGGCAGGGCGAAGCCGCCGGGGACGGGCACGGCGAGCACACCGCCGCGGTCGAGCGTCGGCACACGGTCAGGCGACACCGGGGAATACTTCTCGACGTAGTCCCAGCCCTGCTCCTGTCGCTCCACGGTCTCGAAGTCCATCACGGCGGCGCGGAGCAACGCGAGCCTGGTGCGGAGCTCGTGCTGCCGCGCCTCGGTGCGCGCGTGCCCCTCGCGATTCTCGAGCTCCTTGCGGACCATGCAGAGCAGAGTCGGCTGGTGGCTGGCGAGCTCGGCGCTGTCGCGCGCGTAGGAGCCGCTCACCGACGCCTGGCTCGTGATCGGGTCGTCGTAGAAGAGCCCGAAATGCAACCCGTCGCTGTCGCCCGTGAGCACCGTGATGAGCTCGGGCGGGTCGCGGTAGTACCGGTCGTGCAGGCGGTGGTCGAGCCCGTCGATTGGGTCGGGCAGCTCCTCGCCCCGGAAGCGCGCGTCGAGGATGCCCGCCGGCTCGAGGTGCATCCCGTCGAACGCCACGCGCTCGGCGTCGGTCAGGCTGGAGAGAAAAGCCCAAAATGTGAACAGGTGGTCGGGGAGCTCCACGCCATGGGTCGCGCGCACCCGCGGGCGCAGGCGTTCGGCGAGGGCCATCGCGGCGTCTATACCGTGCTGCCGCTCGGTCCGCTGGCGCGCGGCGTGGCGCTTCGATTCGGCCGCGGCCTGCGCGCGGAGCTTGAGCGCGCGGATGGCCTCCCCATTTGGGCCGGAGGCGTCCATCCACTGCCGGCGCTCCTCGTACCAGGTCGGCTCGGGGCCCACGCCGTTCCAGTCGTCCTCGGCCGCGAGGCGCTGGAATCGCGCCAAGCCCTCGTCGCGGGCGTGCGCGCGCGGCGTCCAGCGTGCGGCCTCGGCGCGGAAGCGCTCGCGCAGGCCGGCAGCGCCGAGCTCCGCCAGCGTCTGGTCGGGGTAGGCCGCGTCGAGCTCGGCTCGGACGGCGGCGCGCGCAATCGCCTCCTCCTCCTGCGCGGCGGTCTGAAACGCGACGGCCCGATCGAACAGCCCCGCGAGCTCGGGCTCCGGGGTGTCCAGGTGCGCGGCCCAGAAGGCCCCGAAGCGATCGGTGAGGGATCGGTCGCGGTCCGCCTCGACGGCCTTCCACAAGCCCGGGCGCGGGTCTTCGTCGCCGGCACGCACCTGGCTGATGGGCAACGTGAGAGGCGTCTTGCGCCCCGATATCACCACGTCCACCAGGACGTGCTCGCCGCGGACCTCGCGGACCGTGGCTTCCATGCCGGCGAATGGCCCTGAGTCGATCGAGAACACCATCCCCGGCGCGATGTGACCCATGCTGTGCCCGTCGCCTCCTTCGCGCTGAGACTATCTCACGGGCGCGCAGGGCAAGACGCCCGCATGCTCCGCTCCCTCGCCGAGCTCCCTCACGAGCTGCGCACCCCGCGGGCCGTAGGTTGTCGACGGTTCGGTCCCATAGATCGACGCGAGGAGCTGCTGGCACGCGTCGATCTTGATCGATGCGTGAGTGGGCGTGCGAAAGGTCAGCTCCCAGTCCGCCACCTCTCGACTCTACGCGAGATCTGCTTCGTCGGGCGATCCGGACCGGGGTCCGTAAATCGCTGCGCGATGCAGCGTGCGTTCGCGCAGCGGACATCTTCCCGCAGGCCGCAATTTATCCGATAGTCGTCATATGCTCGACGATCTGTCCACCTGCGGGAAATCGCCTGCGTGCCGATGAGAGCGCGAGCGAGCTCGTCGACGTTCGTTGCATCGCCGCCCGGCGGGCCAGAGCTCGCCGAGCTGTCTCGACGCTGTAGAGACTCGCGATCGTCCCCTGCACGACCCGCACGTTTGTCTGCAGAGCTTCACGTTGGCATCAATGATATCAAGAACGCTCGAGCCGGGGCCTGATGGCGACCGATCGGCAGCGCCTCGAGCTCGCGATCGCCGCCCTGGAGCGCTCGGGCTGGCAGTGCGGCGAGGCGGTCTCCCTCGACATCATCGAGGAGGGTGACGCGCGGCTGCGCTGGGAGCCGGGCGCCTGGGAGCACGTCTTCGACGGCGACGGCCAGCTGGTCGGCGCGCTGCCGATGCGCTTCACGAGCAGCTCGTATCGCGGCGGCTGGTGCCGGATCCAGGCCGCGTTCGCCGAGGGCCGGCTCGGAGTCAGCGTCGACGATGCAACCGTCGCGGTGATCAGCCGCGACGCCGCACCGAGCGATCTGGCGCGCCTGATCGACGTGATCGAGCTTCTGCGCGCGCGCGATTGGTTCGCCGAGCCGTGCTGGCGGAGCATGGTGTCCTACGGCTGGGAGGACGCCCGCGAGGAACAACGGAGCGGCCGCTGCCTCGGCGGGGCGGTGTTCTGGACCTCGCACGCGCACGGCGCCCACGTCGACCGGGACGGCAACTTGAGGTCGATGCTGCCGGTGCAGTGGGACGGCGACCTCCCGACGCTCGAGCGCGTCTTCGCTCGCTGCGGTGTGCGGGCCACGATCCCGCACCGGGAGGATTGCACGATCGAGATCGAGCCCGGCGCCCGTGCACCGGCGCTCGACGAGACCGACTGGCTGGTCGAGCTGCTCACCGATGTCGCCACCGCCGGCGACGTCCTCGCCAGCTGGATGCGGTGCGCGGCGCCGGACGGCGACCGCGAGCGCGCCCTCCGACGCAGCCTCGCGGCCTGTCGCGATCACCGGTTGCTCGTCCGCCTGGCTGCGCGGCTCGATCGCGCGCGTGTGGCAGCGCTAGTCGGCGCGGACCGGCTCGATGAGATCGAGGACGACGAGCGCATCCCGATCGCCGCTGACCTCGCCGTTCAGACGCGACCTGTGCTGGAGTCGCTCACGTTCTCCGAGCTGAAGCGTATCGGCGCCGACCTGCCGTGGTGGTGAGCGCGCGCGACCCGAGTCGAAGACCGATGCCGCGTCGATGACTCAGCGCTGGATGACGAGACCTTTTGCGGCCTGCGATCAGGACCTGGTTGCCGGGGACTGCGCCATGAGGACGACAGTAAACGAAGCAGGAACCAGCCCGGCGAGTCGAGAGCGAGCGTCTCCGCACCGATGATCGCGGCGGTCGCTGCATTGATCCGGGTGAGCCGATTCGGCGACGCCGCCCACAGCTCCGAGCCCACGGCGACGACGTCCTCGAGCTCCTCGAGCGCGACCGTGTACTTGAGCACGCCTAACGCATCGCAGACGAGCAGTCCCTGGGGTCCGGTGACGACGAGATCACTCTTGGGTCCGAAGAAGCGGACCCTACGTTCCCTCGCGCGTCGAGCCACGCGGGCACGTTAGCGCGGCGTCAATTGCCGGCGTCGACGCCGAGCCGAGCCGCGAGCTCGGGCCATGGATTCGGTCGCTCGATCGCGGCCTTCACCCGGGCTGCCATCGCGGGATCGTCGTCGAACGACATCGCCGCCATCGCGCTGCGAGTTTGCTCGATCGCGTCCGTCGATCGCCGCACGGCACTGATCACGCGCTCGCGTAGCGCCGTCGGTCCGCGACCGAGCTTCTCGAACACGACGGTGGTCAACGGCGGCCCCTCGGCGACCATGCTGTCGATGACCTCGTAGAACAGATCCTCGTCGAGCCGCTGGAGCGTCTCGGCGAACTTCGCGAACAAGCCGTCGACATCACCCGGTAGCGCGAGCTTGAACGTCCAGGGCCAACCATCCTCGGGGCGTTCGAACGCGACCAGCTCGTGGGCGAGCTGCTTCGATGGTCGCGCCGACTTCACGAGCATCGCTGCCGTGTGCACGATCGACCCCAGCAAGGTGCGACCGTCGGTGCGCGTTGTATCCGGTCGCGCCGCGAGCTCCGCACAGTGTCCCTCGAGCACCTCGAGGATGCGCGGCAGGAAGCTGCGCACCGGCATCTGCCGGACGCAATCGAGGACCAGGCGCGGCAGCGGATCGGGTGCCGTCAGGAGCGTCACGTAGGCATCGTCGATGCGATCGCGCCACTCGGGAGCCGCCGCATACAATCGATTGATCCAATCGAACGCCGAAAAATCGCCGAGATCGCCCCGCTGGTCGTAGCCCTGCGTCGAGATCTTCGCGAGGTAGGGCGCGAGGTCCCCAGCATCCGGCAGCTCATGATTCTCGAACTTCATCGGTAGGTCTCCTTAGTTCGACGGCGTCTCCAGGTCGCGCACGGCGAGCGACAACCTCCCCCGTTGCTCGGCGGTCACCTTCGGTGATTGCATGATCTCCTCGAGGACCGGCACGGTCCAGCTCGCGTCGAGCCGGACGAGCGCTTCGGCGACGCGCGGATCGTTCTCCATCGCGCGCGTCGCCAGGAGCGCCTCCACCCGTCGACGCGCGACGCCACTCACCCGGGCGACCTCGGTGATCGGATATGGAATCTCCTCGTCGTACATCGCCTGAATCATTCGATCGTCGACCTCCGAACCCACGGCCTCCGGTGAGTACGCGGCGCCGGCATCCGCCGGTGAAGCACCTCCGGCGAGTTGCTCGACGGTCCTGCGGATCTCGTCGACGCCGATCTTGCGGAGCGCGACGATGTCGCTCGCCAGGAAGTCCCGCAGCAGCTCGAACATCGTCGCCTTCTTGAGCCTGCCCTCGGGGTTTCGCATCGCCTTCTCGAGGTCGAGCGTGCTCGCAATACCTTCCCACGCGAGGCTGCGCACGGTGTATTCGGGGTCCTCCAGCGCGCGGTCGAACGCACTGAACGCCTTGCTTCCGCCGAGCTTCTTCAGGTCCATCACGGCCGCGATGCGAATCATCGCATCGGGCGAGTGCAGTACGTCGTTCGCGATCGCGTCGATGAGATCGTCGCCGTGTCCGAGGAGCACGAGAGCGCGGCGCGCCGAGCTCGCCCACGCCACGTCACGCTGGGCTTCGGCCTGGAGCATCGGAACGGCTTCCTGGGCGTTCATGTGCCCGAGGGTCATGCTCGCTCGCGTATCGCCGTGCTGCGCGACCTCGACCAGCTTGGCCACGTAGGTCGCGCGGTCGGCTCCGACCAGAGCCTGCGCGCCGATGATGTCGTAGGTCTCGTCCTTGAAGCTCAGGTTGGAGGGGTCCGCGATCTGTTGCAGCAACTCGTCGAGCCTGGCCATCGGGATGGCGACGCTAGCAGTCGTGCGACCGGAGGCGAAAGCTGATGAGCTTCGAAGAAGTCAGATCAGCTGCGAGCACTGCGCGCTCACGCCTCGGTGAGCTGACGTGGGACGGCGAAGCAGCGTCGGGTCCGACGTCCGGTTCGACTACCCGATGCAGCGGCTCGTCGCGGGTTGGACTCGTCGCTCGTGATCGACCGGCTTCGCGATCCTCTCGACGCCGCCGCGCTGCGCCCCCGGCTCCGACCAGGTTGTCTCGTCCTTGAAGCTAAAGTTGGCCCGATCTGGTGCAGCAAATCGTCGAGCCTGGCGATCGGGATGGCGATGCTAGCGGCCGTGCTACCGTCGGCGAAAGCTGATGAGCTTCGAACACATCGCGGATCAACGACTGTCGCGACGACGTTCGGATGAGCGGTGATCTCGCGGCGTTTCGCGCGTCCCATGCTTCGGTCGCCGATGCGATCGAGCAGTGCGATCGTCCCGATTGGGCGCTCCAGCTCGCGTTCGATGCCGCGAGCGACAAGCGCGCCGTGATCGCGAACGGCGCCAACATCGCGCGCGTCCTCAAGAGCGACAACCTGTTCCTGACGCTCATCACGCCGCGACCGACCCCGCTCGAGGCGCTTGACGTGTTCTCCGACAACACCGACGACGTTTCGAAGTCGTTGCGGATCTCGCGCGCGCTGATGATCGCGGCGTACCTGTCGATTCCGCTGGTGTACCTGATCGTACGGTTCGGCATCGGCACGAAACCGGGCGGTGCAATTGATACCGGAGCGATGGCGATCGGGTTCGCGATCTCGGCCGTCGTGATCACGGTCGTGACGAAGGTCGCGATCGACTGGGTGATTCGCCGCCAAGTCGCACGGCTCGATGAACGATCGGCGATGCAGCGCGTGCTCGAGCTCGTCACGAAGCGGATGGAGAACAATCCGCGCGGGATCCGCAAGGCGATGACGCTCGTGAAGCTTGGCCTGCCCCGGCTGGTCTCGTGAGCTTCGTGCAGCTCGCCGAAGAACGCGGCATCGCGAGCGCGAAGGCGCACGTCGACCAGCTGATCCAGAAGTGTGGCGCGCACTCGCGCACGTCGTGGGAGATGTGGCGATCGAAACGGAGGTGCAACGCCGACTGACCTCCCAGTCGTCCGGCGATGTCGTTCGACCGCCGCCGCGTTGGAAGCGCCACGACTACGGCGAGAAATAGGATCCCGTTCGCCTAATCAGTTTGACGTTGGATTCGAATTTCGAAAGGTCTTGGGCTAGAGGGGCTAGAGAGAGCCGGCTGCAGGAAGCGCGCGATGACTAAGCAAACTCGTCGTAGAACGCCGCATCATCTGGTTGTGTTGGACGCTCCAACCGCAGCACGTTCTCAGCCTTGCCAGCAGCCGTCGACTCACCCTGCGAGGTGTGGTAACCGCTGCCGTCGCAGTTGGTGCATTTCCGCTTCTTTACGACTCCGTGGCCGCGACACTCTGCACACCGAGTCAACTGGGCCGTGATTTTGAGTTGCTTCTTAACTTGCTTGATTTCGTACACCGATTCGAAGCCTAAATAGCTCTCGGGCGTGGGTGAGTTGCTCGCAAAGCCACGCCACACGATGGTCGGGCCGACCTGGTACTCAGCGATCAGAAGGGGAATGGGCTCTTTCCGATCCGGAAATTTCGCCCATTGTTCTCGATTCTCTTCGCGCTCCTTTTTAGTGGTGCGAACAATCTCTAACCCATCCGAATAGCCGACGTACTCCTTGTTGAACTTTGCGAGTCGAGCATCGAACTCCTTATCAGACAGCTGACCGAAGAAGTTCTCCTCAGACAGGTCCCAGTAAGCTTTGACGAACTTGCGAAGAAAGTCTGCAATCTCTTCCATCATTTGCTCTTGGTTCCGAGACGTGTGTCAGGTCCGATCTTCGGGAATGGGGAGCGTAAGCGAATCAAGCCACTTTTCACAAGCTGCCAGATGTCGGGAGAGCGTGGCGCGGTGCACTTGCACGGTGCCCGATGGCCTTTGCCGAGGCGGTTCGACCCTGGCATGGAGGTTGCCGAACCCGAGCAAGATGGCTGCGGACGCAACGCGGTTTCGCGCCGCCTTGCGCACGTCTTACTCGGCAGCCTCGACGCTGCCAGGAGGGACAAGATCCGACCAGGGGCAGGAGGGACAAGATCCGACGGGGGACAAGATCCGACTGGACAAGATCCGACTGACGTTGACGCCAAATATGTGAAATCCGGTCCGACGGTATGGGACAAGATCCGACTGACGTTGACGCCAAATATGTGAAATCCGGTCCGACGGGACAAGATCCGACTGACGTTGACGCCAAATATGCGTAGGCGACAAGATCCGACTGACGTTGACGCCAAATATGTGAAATCCGGTCCGACTGGTCGTCGGGCGCCATCGAAGCGTGTTGCCCGGCACCGTCCGGGGACAGCCCGCCAGCCGTC
>JAAFHV010000115.1 GCA_013297655.1 Myxococcales bacterium
TTTTTTTTGCTCTCGTGGAACGAGTCTCACACCGCGGAGCAGCTTCGTCACCGTGCGCCCACCCTCGTCGTGCTCGCGTACGGCACGAACGAATCGGGGGACGACGCGACCCGCGAAGCCTACGAGCGCCACGTCGTCGACGCGCTCGGCCGCGTGATGCGCGCGGTGCCGTCGGCGGCCTGTTTGCTGATGGGCCCTCCCGATCGTGCGATCGAGGGCGCCACGAAAGACTCGTGGGTCACCTCCCCACGGCTCCTCGAGATCATCGAGTCCCAGCGCCGCATCGCGAAGGCCGCGCGATGCGCGTTCTACGATCAGCTCGCCGCGATGGGCGGGGAAGGCACCATCGCGAACTGGGCCCTCGAAGAGCCCCCGCGCGCACAAAAAGATCGTGTGCATCTTGCACGCGATGGCTACGCCCAGCTCGGCGCGACGTTCGTCGCCGACGTGCTCCGCGGTTACGCGCTCTATCGCACCGAGAAGGGCCTCCCCCCGTCTCGCGCGCTCGGAAAGCCGTCGCCGTCGCCGTCGCCGCTCCCGTCCGCCGATCCTGCGCAAGAACCAAGCGCCGATCCCTGAGCCGCTCGCCCGCCAGGCGCCGCGGGTTCGGCATCGACCGGGAGGCTCGGATCGTCGACGTGCGGCCCGTCGCGTCCCGTCCCGCGGGGCGCTACGGGCGCTCGCGAACGAGCAAGTCGAACGAGAATGGGCCGGGCTTCCCCGCGAGGGGAAACGTGACGTCGCGCGCGTGGGACGCGACGCATGCCTCGAACGCGGGGCAACGGTTTCCGGCCGGAAGCGCTCTGGACACTCCCGCGAACGTGCTGCGGCCATCGGCGTCCACGACATAGCTCACCCCGAGCGTCATCCACGGGTCGTCTCGCACCACGAGATCGAACTTGAGACAAGCGCTCGGAGCGCACGTCCGGAGTGAAGGCAGCGCGCGTTCGAAGGCTTCCCGCGCCGGTCGAAAGCTCGCTCCGAACGGAGTGAGTACATGCGTTCCGATCGTCAACGTCCTCGCGCGCGGATGGACAACGCCAGGCTTCGGTGCGGCGGCATCCATCGTGGTCGATCCGCCCGCGTCGGCTGCGAGTGGAGCGTCGTCGTTGGGGCGCATGCTCGTGGGTAGCGTGGCGCGGGTGCGGGTCTCCGACGTCGCGGAAGGCGCCGACGGTTCGTTTGCGGTCGACGTGTCGTTCGATGGCGCATCCGCCCTCCGCGACGAGCGCGAAGTGGCCATCGCCGCCAATCCTAGAATGGCAACGAGCGCGAGGCTGCCCGCTGCGAGCGTCCGCCGACGCGCCGCTCGGTCAGGAGTCGCCTCCGGGGTCCTGCGCTCGGCCTCGGACGTCTCATGGATTGGCGCGCTAGACTTGTCGGAGCTCACAGCAGGCAACGTCGATGTCTCCGCCCCGCCCCCGGCGCCGCGGAGGGCGCTGATGAACGCGAGCGCAGACGGCTGCCGTGCGTCACGGTCTCGCGCGAGCGCGCGGTCGATCGCGCTCGCGACGTGGGCGGGCACGCTCGGGACGAGGCTCGCGATCGGCGGCGCCGCCGAGAGTACGCAGCTCCGCCGAATCTCCTCCCCCGAGCCGACGAACGGCAGCCGGCCTGCGAGGAGCCGAAACAGCGTCGCCGCCGCGGAGTAAATGTCGGCCCGCGCGTCGAGCGCCGCGTTCGGATCGTACTGCTCCGGCGCCATGTAACCCGGAGTGCCGGCGCCGGTGAGCGGCGGGCGCCCGGCTTCCCACGAGGCCGCGCCGTCGGAGGTGGTGCTGAGACCAAAGTCGACGATTTTGACGGTGCCTCTGCGGTCGACCATCAGGTTCGAGGGCTTCACGTCCCGATGGACGATCCCCCGCTCGTGCACGGCATGGAGCCCGTCGAGCGCCTGGATCACCAGCGGAACGGCCTCGCGCGCGTCGAGCGTGCCCCGCTCCTCGAGCATGGCGGCGAGCGTCTGCCCCGTCATGAACTCCATCACCACGAACGCGCGTTCGCCCTCGACGCCACAATCGAGCACGCCGACCACGTTCGGATGATCGATCTCGGCGAGCGCGCGCGCCTCGCGCACCATGTCGGCTCCGTCTTGGCCCAGCGCGCGTGCCTTGTCGTTGAGCACCTTGATCGCGACGATGCGCTTCGTCACCTTGTGGCGCGCCCGATGCACGGTGCCGAAGCCGCCGGTGGAGACGACCTCGAGCAGCTCGTAGCGTGCGAGCGCACCGACGGCCTCGTTCGCGCCGGATGTCATCGGCTCGACCGTGCGCCTTCGTCGACGACGGAGGCGGCTGGAGCCAATGTGTGCATAACGTTCACTTTTGTGAGGAGCGGCCTCGATGTCAAGGCAACTGTCGTCGGTGTGCGCGAGCCGACCTTGCCGATCCTCACGCTTGCGCCGAGAATCCGCCGATGGAAAAGCCGCGCGCTCCGGCGGAGACGACGACGACCGTCACCACCTCGGGTCCCCTCGACATGACGGCGCTGCGGGTGGTCGTCGTCCACGGCGACGGCACGAAGGTGGTCCCCGTCGTCGCCGGTGTTCCCGTCGTCATCGGGCGCGCCCACCCTTCGGACATCGTGGTCCCGAGCGACGCGAGCCTCTCGCGCCAACACGCGCGCGTCGTCGCGTTCGAAGGTGGCCGCGCGTCGGTCGAAGATCTCGACTCCAAGAATGGCACCTTCGTCGACGACGCGCGGATCACGAAGTGCGACCTCGCCCCCGGCGCGGTGTTTCGCCTCGGACACGGCACGACGGTGCTCGTGAAGCTCGCGACCCATACCTTCGAGCTCGATGGCTACGACGCCTTCGAGCGTTGGCTTGAGGAGGAGCTCGTCCGCTCGCGCACCTTCGGTCGACCGCTCACGCTCCTGGCGGTAAAGCTCCCCCGCGATGGCCACGCGGAGAGCATCGTCCGCGCGGCGACGAGCGTCCTGCGGCCCGTCGATCGCGCCGGCATGCACTCGCCGACGCGCGTGCTGATTGGCCTCTCCGAGACCGACGAAGCGGCCGCGCTCGACGTCGTCGATAGGCTCTCTCGCGTCGCGCCGAGCGTGACTCGGGCGACGTTCCCGAAAGACGCGACGACCGCCGACGGGCTCGTCGCGCACGTGCTCGGGGAGCGCGAGCAATCCACCGCTCCGCGCCCCGCCGTTCCGGGGTCGAAGGCGATGGTAGAGCTCATGGCCGAGACCCTTCGGATCGCAAAATCGCGCATCCCCGTGCTGGTAAGGGGCGAGACGGGGGCGGGCAAAGAGGTGGTCGCGCGCACGATCCACGACACGAGCCCGCGAAAATCGGGCCGGTTTCTTCCGCTCAATTGTGGCGCGTTCACCAAGTCGCTCCTCGAGGCGCAGCTCTTCGGTTACGAGCGCGGCGCGTTCACCGGCGCGAACAAGACCACCAAAGGCGCGTTCGAGCTCGCCGACGGAGGCACGCTGTTCCTCGACGAGGTGGGCGAGCTCTCCGCCGAGGCGCAGGCCGCGCTCCTTCGTGTGCTCGAGACGAAGAAGCTCGTCCGCGTCGGCGGCGACGAAGAGATCGCGGTCGACGTGCGCATCGTCACCGCCACGCACCGTGATCTCGAGTCGATGGCGCGCGAGGGCACGTTTCGCGAGGATCTTCTCTATCGTTTGGATGGCACTACTCTTCATGTTCCACCCCTCCGCGAACGCCCGGAGGACGTCGAGGCGCTCGCGGTCCAGTTCATCGCCGAAGCGTGCGCGAGCGACGACGTTCCGCTGAAGACTCTCTCCCTCGGGGCGATGGAAACCCTGTTGTCGTATTCGTTTCCGGGCAATGTTCGCGAGCTGCGAAACGCGATGGTGCGCGCGGTCGTCATCGCAGAGGGGGCGGCGATCGAGGCGCGCGATCTCCCCGCCAAGATGCGGACTTCGCCGGCCACGGCATCTGCTCCCCCCACGGCGGCGAGCGACGGCCCCGCGCCGGCGGCCGAGACTGCCGATTATCGCGAGCGTGTTCGTGAAGAGCTCCAGCGCTTCGAGACGCGCGTAATCACGGCAGCGCTCGCCAAAGCAGGGGGAAACCAGACCGCCGCTGCGCGCGAGCTGAACTTGCCGCTGCGCACGTTGACGCACAAGATTCGTGAGCTCGGTATCAAGAAGACGTTCGGCTGACAGCGGCGACGGAAGCGCGATGACCCGAACACGACGGCCCGCGACGTTCGGTCGCGGGCCGTTGGCACGTACGAGCTACAATTCATTCGGTTACGGAATGGCGGCCGCGCGGACCTCGCACACGCCGTCGTTGTCGAAGTTGTGAACGATGGCATAGCTCGCGTTCCATTTGCCGCCGCTCCAAACTTGCACTTGGTAGGCCGTTCCCACCGTGTAGGTCTTGTTCGCGATCAGCGACGCGTGGAGGTCGCCGGCGCGCACCTGCTCCGAGAACCACCCTCCGGTCTCCGGGTGGAGCATCCCTTTGCAGAACTTCCCCTTCGGCGCGAGCTTGTCGGCGCCGGTGAGGGCGCGTTCGGCCGCGACGTCCTTGGTCTCGGCATCGACGACGTTGGCCTGCGCGTGGGCGGCGAGGCTCGCGGTCATCGCGACTGCGGCGAGCACGGAGAAGAGCTGACGAGCGATGCGGGGGATAGACATAGGATCTCCTGGGAAGTGCCGGCGTGCCGGCGTGTGATGAGCGAGCGCTCTCGGTGTTGCGCGCTCACTCTTGGATTCCCTCATCGATTGCACGGGGCGCGCCACCACGGATCGGCGGGACTCGGGAGCGCATGATGGGGCGACGGTGAGGGCGAACGAGCCCTGATTGCCGAGGATTCATCGGCCAAGCCGCAACGTCGCCCGCGGTAGGACGGCCGTGATTCGCAGAGTCGCTCCGGCCCGCATGCAACGCGTGGCGCGACCCCCGAGCAACCTGTTGCTCGACCAGGCAACGGACCGCGCACCGCACGCCGCGCCATCGCCTGATCCCTCGAACGTCCCCCGATCGGGCGACGCGACGCCACCCCTATGCGAGCGTCGTGCCTCGCTCGATCGTCGGATTCGGGCTTTAAAGGCGGATCGGTCGAGGGCTATTGGGATCCTACTCGGCGCTGCCTTCGTCCGCGTCGCGGTGAGGAAATACGTCGAAGGCGTACTCGTAGTAGCCAAAATCGTCTTGTGTCTTCAGCCGCACGTGAAGCGCAGCGCCGTGCCGCTCGACGCCGATCTCCTTACGGCGTTGAACCCAGACGCCCAGGAAGTCGACGACCCAAACGTGGATCTCGCCCCATCGAGCCTCGATGACGGGCTCGGAAAAGCGGCGCAGGCACCTCTCCAACGTCGCTTGCAACTTGCCTACGTTGACGGCCGAGGCGTGATACCCGCGTACCGGAGCACCCTTGTTCTCTAGGCCGATGGCTTCTTGAAGATTGCCAAGAATCTCACGTGTACGCCGTTGGCGCGGGTCGATGCCGGTTTGCGGGGCGGTCGGGATTCCAGGCAGCGGAGGAAAGGCAGCCATGACTGCCATGACTCTAACGCACGAACAATCGCCTTGCGCGACACCTTCGCGACTGGCCATGTTCCCCGACCGAACACGAAACGGGCTACTTCCCCGCGTCTGTCGTTGTCGCCGCCGCGCCCGGAGCTCGTGACTTGTAGGCCTCGAAGCCCGTCACGAGCGCCTTCTCGAAGAGCTCGCCTATCACCTCCGCGCCGGCGGGGGTGGGGTGGGTGAGATCGCCCGAGGCGAGCTGCGGCTTCGCGCGCACCCATTTGGCCATCGAGCCTTCGCCACCCATCGCCTCGTACGTATTCCAAAACGCGCACCCGTGCGCGAGCGCGACCTTCCGCTGCGACGCCACGATCTTCGGGATGATCTTCTTGGTGCGCAGCGCGCCGCCTTGGTTTTCCGCGCGATCCAGCGGCGCCGCGAGCATCACGCTCGCCCCCTCGGCCGCCGCGATCACCTTCTCCAGCACGTGCGCGACCGTCTTCTCGTACGACTTTTCGCCGAACACGGGGGCTTCGCTCTCGTTTGTCCCGAACTGCAAGATCACGAGCGCCGGCTTCCTTAGCGCCATCTGATCTTTCCAGTGGCCGTCGTCCATCGGCTCCCACAAAAGGCTCTGCGCGCCGTTCGCTCCCAGCGCATCGTAGGCAATCCCGGGGAGGCCCTGCGGCGGATCCACGCCCGGAACGTTTCGCTCGAGCGCGACCCCGAAGAGGCGCACGTCCCCTCCGCCCGCCGCGCGCAGCACCATCTTCCGCGCCCCGTCCTCCACCGAGAACGAGAACACCTTCGAGGCCTTTTCGCCCTTCGTGGAGACCTTCTCCACCTTCTCGCCGCTCTTCACCTCGAAGTCGCCGCCCTGCGGCTGACTCATGTAATATACATCGAAGCGCGACACGCTCTTCCCGTAGTCGCCCTTCTCCATCGCGCCGAACGTGGCGGTCGCTCCCGGCGCGCCGTGGAACGTGACGCCGCCGAGGCCGTACATCTTGTCGTTCGTGAACGGTCCCGTGATTCGGTTCGCGTTCCAACCCTCGCCCGCGTAGTGCACGACGTCGTTGTGGAAGTACCACTCCCACGGGTTCGCCACGAGAATGAACCCATGCCCCGCGTCCCCGTATTTTGCCTGCAACCTGCGCCGCAGCGTGCCCGAGATGTAGTCACTCGTGATCACCGAGTCGCCGTAATGCAGAATCCGGGTCACTGCCCCCGGCTCCTTCTTTTCGGTCGCCGCGAGGTGCTTGTAAAATGCATCCAACCCGTGGCCCGTCGGGTCCTCTATCGCGAGCGACCCTGCCGTCTTCGCGAGCAGCTCCGGATCCAGCGCCGGCCTCTCGCCCTTCGAGTCGGGGAGCGCGTTCGTCTCGGTGCCTTGGTTCCCCGACGCCTTCAAGGTCATCTCGCCGGCCTTTGCGCTCGTCGTCGGCGCGGTCGCCGTCTCGGCCGTCTCGAGCTTCTCTTCCACCGCGGCCTCCCAGGGGAGCCGCCCAATTCGCCATTTGCCCGCCCCCGGGATCAAATGCGGCACCGCCAAGAGCCCCAAAAAAACCATCAAGGCGACCGCGGTCTTCTGTTTGAAGAAAGGCAGATTTTCCGCAGCGTCACCCTCGGCTCCGGACGGCCCCGAACCCCCGCCAACCGCCACGCCGCCCACGCCCCCCAAGCTCTCCGGCACGGCACCGGCCTCGGGCAGCGAAGCGTCCGCCGTGACGCCCTCGGTCGCGCTCGCCTCCGCGCTCGCAGGTGCCTCGGCAGCCGTCGGGACGCCCTCGCTCGCGGGCTTCGCGCTCTCCCCGTCTTCCGCCATCGCTCGCTCTTAGCGAACCCGGGCCCACCTCGTCGAGCACCACCCGCACGGTGCTGAGCACTTGTCCATGGGTTGCAACCTGCACCCACCTCGGATTAGTCGTCGCCGCTCGAACGGAACGCACGCGTCCCGCTCCCAACGATGCTCTTCAACAGCGCCCTCTATGGAGTGTTCCTCCTCGCGGTCTACGCGGTCTTCTGGGCGCTCACCCCGAAGCGCGGGAGCGTATCGACCGCCGTGCTCGCGACGCGCCGGCTCCTTCGCGCGCTGTTCCTCGTCGTCGCGAGCTACGTCTTCTACTTCTACGGCACCTACGACGCCGCCCTCGAGCAGCCGGTCCCGCTCGGTCCCGTCGGCTGGAGCGTGCTCTGCCTCGGCATCATCTTCGTCGGCAGCTCGCTCGACTTTTGGATCGGGAAAAAGCTGGGCGCGACCGAAGATCCGAAGAAGCGGAAGGCGCTCCTCCTCCTCTCCGTCACGTACTATTTGGGCGTCCTCGCGCTCTTCAAATACTGGAACTTCGGCGTCGACACGGTCGTCGACATGCTCCGTCTCGTCGGGGTGAAGGCAGAGCCGTTCCACCTTCGCCTCGCGCTCCCGTTCGGGATCTCGTTCTTCACGTTCGAGACGATGAGCTACACGATCGACGTCTACCGGAAGGAGATCCCGCCCGCGAAGCGGTACCTCGATTATCTCCTCTTCGTCGCGTTCTTCCCGCACCTCGTCGCGGGCCCGATCGTGCGTCCGCACACCATGCTCCCGCAGTTCGAGCGCGAGCCGGTCGCGACCGACGACACGAAGGCGCGCGGCATGTTCCTCATCGCGAGCGGCCTCGCGAAGAAGATCGTCATCGGCGACACCCTCTCGGTGAACCTCGTCGCGCGCGTGTTCGACAACCCGGAGCGCTACTCGTCGCTCGA
This sequence comes from Myxococcales bacterium, assembly GCA_013297655.1. GTDB lineage: Bacteria > Myxococcota_A > Polyangia > Polyangiales > Polyangiaceae > JAAFHV01. Next base: position 8,201 of record JAAFHV010000115.1, read on the forward strand.
GGGCCTCGTCGCGATCTACGCCTACGCGATCCAAATCTACTGCGACTTCTCGGGGTACACCGACGTCGCGATCGGGAGCGCGCTCCTCTTCGGCTACGAGCTGCCCAAGAATTTCGATGCACCATACACGTCGCTCGATCTCCAAGAGTTCTGGCGCCGCTGGCACATCTCGCTCTCCACGTGGCTTCGCGACTACCTCTACGTGCCGCTCGGTGGCAACCGCGGCTCCACGCTGAAGACGTACCGCAACCTGATGCTCACCATGGTGCTCGGCGGCCTCTGGCACGGCGCGAGCTGGAACTTCGTCATTTGGGGCGCGCTCCACGGCGGCGCCCTCGCGGTGAACCGCGCCTGGCAGCGCGCGCGCACCCCACGCGTCGAAAAGACGGAAAAAACGGCCTACCGCACCGCCGCGGAGAAGGTCCCCGAGGGCGAAGGCAAGGTCCTCCGCAAGCACGAGCGTTCGAACGACGACGGCGCCAAGGTGACCGGCCGCACGGTGCTCTCGGTGCTCGCCACGTTCCACTTCGTGTGTGTCGCGTGGGTGTTCTTCCGCGCGCAGACCTTCGGCCAAGCGAAGCTTCTCTTGCTCCGCACGGTAGGCGTCCGTCAGGTCGTGGACCCGATCACGGCCGAGCTCAAGACCGTGCTGAGCTTCACCGTCACGTCGCCGAACCTGTCTCCCAAGGTGATGCTCGTCTTGCTCCTCGGCTTCGTCACCCACTTCATGCCGAAGCGCGCGTACGAGGGAGCGATGAACGCGTTCCGGCGCTGCCCCGCGGTGCTGCAAGGGGTGCTCCTCGCCCTCGCCGCGTATGGCCTCCACCTCGCCGCCGGCGCCAAGTCCGAGCCCTTCGTGTACGGCCAGTTTTAGTCAAAAAGAAGCTTCGCTCGGGGCCTTGACAGGTGTCGATGGGAATTTAATTCCTTGCCATCGGAACGCCTCGGCGAGTCATCCGGCGCTCGCCGAGCCTTTGGAAAGGAGAATTCTTTCATGAGCGCCCTGCGAACGATCGCGATCCTCGAAGACGACGCCCCCGACTCCGTCGATCTGTCCTCCGACGCGCGCTTCGACGACCAAGCTCGGCCCCATCTCCCGGAAGACCTGGGCCTCTATCGTTTCCTCGACGAGAGCGAGCCCGGGGACCGTCCGAAGCTACGAGCGCGGCGCCGTGTCGTGCGGTCGGCCCGAAAGAAGCAGCTTCGCAACGTGTCCCTCGATTGACCGCGTGAGCCCGGGGCGTGCGCGGTTTCCTTTCGCGCACGCCCCGCCCCGATCCATAGTCTCGCCGCGATGGAACGCAGAACCACTGTTCGCCCGCGAAGGGGCCCCGATCGGCTCGTCGTCTCGTTCAGCGACATCGAAATGGGGGCCGGCGGTCGCTTCGACGACTTCCCCCGCTCGGACTTCCTCGCCGACGTCATTCGTGGGTACGGGCGCGACCCCTTCCGCTGGCTCTCGGTCGACCTCGTCTTCAACGGCGACACCTTCGATCTGCTGAAGACCAGCTTCCGCGACGGCTACCCCCACCACGTCACGCGCGACGTGGCGCTCGCGAAAATGGCGCGCGTCGCCGACCATCACTCGGAGTTCTTTCGAGGGCTGCGCGAGTTCCTCGACGACGACCCCGAGCGTCGGACCGCCACCTTCATCGTCGGCAATCACGACATGGAGCTGTTCTTTCCGGAGGTGCAGGCCCTCGTGCGCGAGCGCATCGGCTCGCGGCACGGCAAGGTCGAGTTTCCCGGGCTCTCCACGTCGTTCGGGCGCCTTCACGTCGAGCACGGCTCGCAGCACGATCCGCTGTTCCACATCGATCCCGGCGAGCCCTTCGTCACCGGACGCAACGCCGACAAGCGCGACAAGCTCCTCAACCTGAGCTGGGCGTCCGTCGCGCTCCTCGACGTCGCGATTCCCCTCCAGCCGCTCCTCTATCATCACGATCGACTGAAGCCGAAAGAGCGTGTGCTCGAGCTCGTCCCGGAGGTGGGCGAGCTCCTCACGAGCCAGTTTTGGACGTATTGGACGCGCCACTATTGGCGCGCTTTTCTGGACGGCGACGACCCCCTCAAGAAGGTGAGCTGGACCATGCTCCGCGAGCTCGTGCGTCGCCTCGCCGTGCGCGACGTCGACGTCGACATGGGCCAAGACTTGCTCGCCCTCGTCACGAAGAGCGACGACTACGACGTGCGCGTGCTCGGGCACCAACACGAGCCAGGTTGGTGGAGTCACGGCGGGCGCAAGGTGCTTCGTACCGGCTGCCTCCGCGACGAGTTCGCCCTCGAGGACGAAGGTACGGTCCAGGTCCCCCTCAACAAGACGTGGGCCGAAATTTACCTACGGGAAGACGAGGTCGTGCGCTCGCACCTCGTCGAGTCGGCCGCTCCGGAGCGACCCGCCGACACGATGCCCGAGTCCATCTTCGAGGTCGTCCCCGAGCTCCGCGCGCTCCTCGGATCTCCCGCTGTCCGCGACGGCGAGCACGCCGCGCAGAGGCGCCAAGAGGCGAGGGAAGGGGCTCCCTGACGGCGCGCCTCGTCGGCCGCGGAGAGCCCCGTCGTCACGCGCGGGTCGCCTTGCGCACGGCCTGCTTCTTAGGTGCGGTTTTTTTCGCGGTCGGCTTCCGTGCTTTGGCCTTCGCCGGCTTCGGGGCCACCTTCGCGCCGGCACGCTTGGTCGCGCTCGTCTTCTTCGCGACCTTCTTCGTGGTGGCGGCGGAGCGCTTCGCCCGCGCGAGGCCACCCTTCGTGCCCGCGCGGGAGGCCTCGTACATCGCGATGAACGACTCCACGCTCACCTTCGTGATCGCTTGGCCTACGAGCGCGAGGGGCAGGTCGTCCAGCGAGCGAAAGCGCACGCACGACTTGCCGATGTCGAGGCGCTTCCCGCTCTCTCGATACGCCTCCTCGAACCACGACTTCAGCGCCGGATCCCCGTAAATACTCATCAAGTAGACGACCATGTAGCTCTTCTGCGACGCGAGGCAGGCGAGGGTGAGCGGCTGGCCGTTGTAGGTAGCGGGATATCGAGCGTGCGGGACGCGATAGGCGATCATCCCGTACTGGACCGCCTCCTCGAAGCCAGACGGCAGGTTCTTGAGAATCATCGCGCGCACGTCGGCGATGGCGGCGCGACGGTCTGCGGGGACAGCGGCGAGGTAGGCCTCGATCGCCGGGTCGGAGGTGGTTGCCATCCTTCGGTTGTAGCGCGCCCGCAAAGGGTGCGTCGCGCGCGCTCCGCGACGGGCGACGCGTGCACGTGGCACACCGCGCCGTGAACGGTGAGCTTCACGGCTCGAAAGATCGCGCGAATTCGACGCGTTTTTCGCAGTACTCTGGGGCACGCACATTGCTACACGGCGCGCGCGCGCAACGCGCCCCTGCTTGGAGATCTCGAGATGACCGTTCGCCCCCTCTTCCACGCCGTCCTTGTTTTTGGCTCCGTCGGCCTCCTCGCGATGGCCTGCTCGTCCGCGCCAACGGTGGAGGACTATTGCGGCAAGCTGAAGGCCCGCTACGACGCGTGTCCGGGCGGCTCGGGCTTTCAAGATCCCGCCCCCTCGGTCGACGGCGGCACCACGCCGACTCCCACGCGCCCCGCGTTCAATCAGGCGGCGTGTGAGAAGAGCCACCGCTGCCTGACGGCCCTCTTCGACAACAAGGTGACCAACGACTACCTCGCCTGCGCGTCGAACACGGAGTGCAGCGCGAGCACGAGCAACTGCGACGACAACGCGCTCTCGGCCGGCCCCAACGCCACCGAGGCCGACGTCTGCGCCAAGAAGTACGCCGCGTGCAAAGCCGGAAAAGACGGCGACTTCGACGACGACATCTGCGGCAGCGTCAAAGCCCTCAACTCCGACACGCTCTCGAAGGTCATGGTCTGTTTCGACAAGCCCTGCAAAGAGATCGACGATTGTGTCGAGGCCACCACCCAGGCCATCTCCGCCGACTGCGAAATCGACTGACCTCCCGCCTTCGGCCCTCCACGCGGATCACACCCGCACGTGATCCGCGTGGAAGTCCCTCACGAGGGACGCTCGGATGAGGAATGGCGCGGCAGGTTGGTGGCGGCGGCTCGAGTCGGAGCCACGGCGAGGCGCGTTTTCTCTCGCGTCCCGCGGGCGACCCTGGAGGATCGCGGACGTGTGCCGCGCGCTCCTCATGGGCCCGCGAGGAGGCACCCGCCTCGCGAGCTTTCAGCCGCGGCCCTTGTGCCTTCGCTCGGCGCCGCGGGCCTTGTCGCGCTCTTTTTTGCTCTTCTCGTGGTCGCGGTGGGCCTCCTTTTTTCGCGCCTCGTCGTTCCCCTTGAGAGACGCGAGGGGGTAGAGGGTCTCTTCGATTCGAGCGAGGCCGGCGCCGACGACCGCCTCGATGACCTCCGCGCTCGGCTTGTAACAAGCGTTCGATTCGTCGAGCGGCACCTCGAAATCGGTGTTCACCACGATGCCGTCGCGCCGGTACTGCTCGTTCACCTTTTCCTGGGAAAGTACACGCTTCGCCTCGCCGCGGGAGAGCCTGCGACCGGCGCCGTGGTTCACCGAGAAGCCGCTCGCGACCGCGCCGGCGAGGGGCCGGAGGATGTAGCTCGTGTCGCGGTTGGAGCCGGGCACGAGCACGGGGTGACCTTCGTTCTCCCACGCCGTGCCGACCAGCATCGGGTGGCCTGCGGGGAACGCGCGAGTCGCGCCTTTGCGGTGCGTCCACACCGCGCCGAGCTCCGGGTGATCCTCGGCTTGCACCAGGTTGTGGCTTATCTCGTAGACGAGCTCGAGGTCTTCTTTGAACACCTTGCGGAACGCCTCCGTGATCGCCTCGAAGAGCACGAGCCGGTTCACGATCGCGAAGTTCGCGCCTGCCGCGACGGCGTCGAGGTAGTCCTCGAAGTGGGCAGAATCGGGCGTAAAATAGCCTAGATCGATGTCTCGGATTTCGTTCGGGCGCTCTTCTCTCGCGAGCTCGAAGTAGTTCGTCGCGAGGCCGTGACCGAAGCCGCGGCTGCCGGTGTGCACTTGCACGAAGAGGGTGCCGGAGGGCTCGCCGCGCTGCAGCTCCACGAAGTGATTGCCGCCTCCGAGGGTGCCGAGCTGATCGAGGCCGCGCTCGGGGCTGCCTTTGCCGCCCCAGGGCACGTCCCACGTGTCGCGTACGGGCAGGCGATGGCGCTCGGCCTTGTCGCGCGAGCCTGCGCCCTCGTGCTTCGCGATCCAGTGCTCGGCCCCGCCGCGGATCACCTCTTCGAGCTCGCGCTTCGAGAGCGCGCCGTCACGGCTCGCGCCCCCCGCGCCGAGCGCGACCCGCTTCTCCACCTCGCGGTTGAACGCGAGCCTTCGGTCCCATGTCGCCGCTTCGGCGGGCACCCGGCTCTTCGCGCTCATCATGCCGCACCCGATGTCGAAGCCGACGGGACCCATCGCGACCGCGCCGTCGTCGCGCGACGTCATGATCACCGAGCCGACCGGCACCCCGTAGCCGTAGTGCACGTCCGGCGTGATCGCGACGAGCTTGGTCCCCGGGAAGCGGGACGCGTTCACGATCTGCCGATAGAGCGTGGGCTCCGCTTCGGTGAGCAGCTTCTCGGTGAGGAAGAGCCGAATCGGGACCGCGCCGGTGTCACGGGTCGCGAGCTCGAAGTAGCCTTCTTTTTTGCCCGCCATCGCGAGCCGTTTCCACTCTTCGGTGTCGAGGAGATCGCTCATTTTCCTGCGTCTTTTGGCTTGGAAGCGGGAGGCGGGGGAGGGGCAGACGGATCTTGCACCGTCGCGAGCACCCTCTCGACGAGCGCGAGCTGCCAGGTCTCGGGGTGCCAATTGGAAGGCGACACGCGGCGACGAAGCTCTTCCCCCACCGTCTCCACGTGGGCGACGAGCGTCTTCTTCGGGCCGAGCTCCACGAGCACGACGGTGGTGTTGAACCCGTGCGCGATCAAGCGCTGCATGTAGCCTACACGTGTTCCGACGGCGGTCTTCTTCGCGAGCCCGTCGATCTCGACGAACGCCTCTTTTTTTCCGTCGGGGAACATCGGCGCTCGTTCGGCCTTCGCGGCGTCGACGAGGCCCACTCCGACGGTGGTCAGCTTGATCTTGAAGAGGTACTGCGTCGGCGCCGCGCCGGAGTCGTCTTGGATCGAGTCGACCGCGATAGACGACGAGAGCAAGCTCGCCACCTTGTCCTCGTCCATGAGGAAGATATCGCCGGGATACTTGTAGGTGATCTTGGTTCCAGGGATCGTGCCCTTGGACCAGTCGGCTTCTTTGCCGAACGGGTCGCCCGCGTCGGCTTCTTCGGGAACGAGGCCGGGCGGTGGCGCGACAAAGCCGGGGATCCCGGAGGCGAGCGCGGGCGGCTCACCCGTCGCTGCGTCGGGCTTCGCAGCGGCGACAGGCGGGTCCTTCTTGCCGCACGCGAACGAGAGCGAGGCGACACACAGCGCGAGCGTGACGATTCGGTAGGGCCGCATGGCACGCGCAGAATAGCGCGCGAAGCGGGTGCATGCGCGAAACCCGCACCGGGCCGCGCGCGCACGAGCGCTCGCTCAGCCGCCGACGGCGAACGCGCCGACGCCGAGGTAGCGCTCGACCGAGAGGTTGGGCGAGAGCGGCACGAGCCAGTAAAAGCCTTGCGTCTTGCCCTTGCCGAACACGAACGTCTCGAAGCGACTGTCGATGTCCGTGCCGCCGATCACGAGCGGCTCGTCGGCGTCGGCGGGGAAATAGCTCGAAACGTTCGCGATGATCGCGATCTCGTCGACCCTGTCCTTCGGGGACGGGGGGGTGAAGATCATCGCGTAGTAGAGTTTTTTGTCTTTCAGCGAAAGCGCCTGCACGCCGAGGCGCTTCGCTTTCGACTCGAACACCCAGGCGAGATCGAAAGCATACGACGTTCCGCTCATCTCGATGGTCGCCGGTTTATCGGCGGCGCACGTGATCGAGAGCGAGGTGAGCGTGCGCGAGTTGTCGGTGCGTTCGATGCCGACCACGTCGCCGACGGTGGGGCCCTTCACGGGCTTCGGTACCGGCTTCGGGTTCTTCTTCAGGTACTCGGTCCACGCGGCGATCGAGGTGTTGGCTTTGTCGAGCGCGGCCTTGTCGGCTTTCGGCGCGCCGCCACGCGCGTCGCACGCGGGGGCGAGCTTCTTCTTCGGCAACGCGCCCCACTCCGCGCTCGACACCGCTTGCACCTTGAGCGCGCTCGGTCCCGGGCCTCCGAGCGAGCCGTCCGCGGGGATGCGCTCGGCCGACGTGAGCCTCCCGAACGAGCCTCCGCATCCTGTCGCCGCGATCGTGACCAGAACACCAAGACAGGCGAGGGCGCTTACGCGGGTAGTGGGCATTCCTTAGTCCTACACGAGGGTACCGAGCGTACCCAACTATCCGCCGACGCGAAGCACCACGCGCGTGAACCGCCAAGAACCGGAAGTCCGAGCGCTGACCAGAAACGACGCCATCGCCCGTCGCGCAGTCGCATGTAAAATGCATGGGCTCGAGCGCCGGTGGCCGGCGGGTAGTGACGGGAAGCGAAGCGGCGAGCCTCGTGCGCCTCCCATCTCGTCCATCTCGTCCATCTCGAGCCTCGCACGCGTCGCACGCGGACGGCTTCGGGACCCACCACCACCGCATGTGCGCAAATCTCGGTGGTTGACGCGGTGTGCCGCGTCTTCTAGGACACGCGCCAACGTGGCGCTCATCGTCCAAAAATTCGGCGGAACCTCGGTCGGCTCGATCGAGCGCATCCAGAACGTGGCGAAGCGGTGCCTCGCGGCCCAACGCGCCGGCAACAAGGTGGTCGTGATCGTGAGCGCGATGAGCGGAGAGACGAACCGTCTCCTCGGCCTCGCCCACGCGCTCACGGCGGTGCCGAACGCGCGCGAGATGGACGCGATCGCCGCCACCGGCGAGCAGGTCGCGGCCGGTCTCACCGCCCTCGCGATCGAGGCCGAGGGTGGCCGCGCGCGATCGCTCCTCGGGCACCAAGTGAAGGTCTTGACGGACGGCGCGTTCACCAAGGCCCGCATCCGCACCATCGATCACTCCAAGATCCAAGCCACCCTCGAGGCGGGTGAGATCGCGGTCGTCGCGGGGTTTCAAGGTGTCGACGACGACGGCAACATCACCACCCTCGGCCGCGGCGGGTCCGATACGTCGGCCGTTGCGATCGCGGCGGCTATTGGCGCCGACGCGTGCGAAATCTTCACTGACGTGGACGGCGTCTACACGACGGACCCGAACATTTGCCCGTCGGCGCGCAAGATCGACCGCATCTCGTACGAAGAGATGCTCGAGCTTGCGTCGCTCGGGGCCAAAGTCTTGCAAATCAGGAGCGTGGAGATCGCGATGAAGTACAAAGTGCCCGTTCACGTGCGCAGCTCCTTCAACGAGACCCCGGGCACATGGGTCACCAGCGAGGACAAGTCGCTCGAGGACGTGGTCGTCGCCGGCGTCGCCTACGACAAAAACGACGCCCGCGTGCACCTCGTCGGCGTGCTCGACAAGCCCGGCGTCGTGGCCGAGGTGTTCGCCGCGATCGCAGAGAAGAACGTCAGCGTCGACATGATCATCCAGAACGCGACGAGCAACTCCGAGGGTCGCGCCGACGTGACCTTCACCGTGTCGCGAACCGATCTGGTGCGCGCGAAGCCCTTCATCGAAGAGGTCGCGTCGAAGGTGGGCGCGAGCGCGGTGAAGTACGACGAGGACATCGTGAAGGTGAGCATCGTTGGCCTCGGCATGCGCTCCCACGCCGGCGTCGCCGCCAAGATGTTCAAGCTCCTCGCCGACGAGGGCATCAACATCCAAGCCATTTCCACGAGCGAAATCAAAGTTTCGTGTATCGTGCATCAAAAGTACACCGAGCTCGCGGTGCGCACCCTCCACGACGGTTTCGGGCTCGGCAAGCCGGTAGGCTGACGCGCGCGGACCCGCGAACGGTTCGTGGGCGCCGCTGTCACGCAGACCACGGGCGGGTTTGCTAACGTCGAGGACGTGACGCGCTCCTCCCTCGTGGTCTTCGCGGTTCCGCTGCTCGTCCTCGCGGGTTGTGGCGCGCCCGCGATGCCGGTCCCCACGCTCGCCCTCCCGTCCGCGACGCCGGTCGGAGCGGGCACCCCGGGCTCGGCCAGATCAGGGAAAAACGCGAGCGATCCCGAGCCAGAGCCCGCGGGCCGGTATTGTTTCGATCCCGTCCGTGACGTACGAAAAAATAGCTCCACCCGCCGCCCGCTCGGGCTCGTCCGCGCCGAGCGCGATCGCGCAGCGGCCGTCTACGACAGCGTGCCGCCGCTGACCGAGGAGAAGACGATGCTCGCCGTGAGCCTCGGTGACACGGAGAGCGAGCTCGCGGGTCTCGAGCCGGCCAAGTCGGAGGCGCACGAGGCCGAGGCGCTCACGCTGTATACCGCCGCCGCGAAGGGAAAAGGCCCGTCCGTCGCAGAGGCGAAGTACCGACTGGCGCTCACCTTGGAGTGCCAAGGAAACTTCAAGGACGAGCGCCGTCTCCTCTTCGAGATCGTGACGAGCGCACCGAAATCACGCCTTGTTCCCTATGCCTACTTCGCGTTCGGCGAGCTCTTCGCGAAGGAGGCGGTCGCCGATCCCACGAAGCTCGAGCTCGCGATTCAGTCGTTCGATCAGGCGGCGAAGTACCCGGGCTCACCCTTGCTCGCCACGGCCCAGTCACGCATCGGCGAGCTCCAAGCGCGGAGCAACGCCGCCCCCGCGCCGTAAGCGCGACCGGCATTCGCCGAAAATCGCGACGCCTGGCCGATCGCCACGCAACGATTCGTGCGCGCTGGTCGAGGAGGCTGGATGAAACGCTCCGACATCTCGGTCCCCCTCCCATGCAACGTCCCCTGGGACACGATGACCCCCGCCGGCCGCGCGCGCTTCTGCGAGAGCTGCGAGTCCCAGGTCCACAACCTCTCCTCCATGTCCGAGCCCGAGGCGCGCGCGTTTCTCGCGGGTCGCGCGGCCGTTCCCACCTGCGTGCGCTACCTGGCAGACGCGCACGAAGCGGTGCTCTTTGGTCTCGTGCCTTCGGGGTTCGTGCCCGTCGCCAACCTGCGTCGCTCCAAAACGAGCCCGAGCCGCGCGCTGCTCGGTGCCGCGACCCTCGGGGTCGCGTCGCTGCTCGCCTGCGCGGAGCCCGTTCACGAAGCCACGACGGGCATCGTCGCGCCGGGCTACCAAGTCCGCCCGCCCGAAGCTCTGCCAGCGCCACCCGAGCCAATCGACGCGTCCGCGGCGTTGCCGACGGGGCTCTCTGACGCAGCCGTGACAGCACCCGAACCTAGCAAAAAATAGCGCGGGGCATCTTTCTGACGCGGCGGGCTGGACAAAGCCGATGGGGCATCTATAAGTGTGACACCGTTAACTGTTACGGTGCGACACACGGAAGGAGCCCACGATGATCACCCGAAAGCTCGAGACGGCGCTCGCGGTCTTGAACGGCGCGATCGGCGACTACCTCGTGAAGGCGGAGAACCCGCTCGCGACGGACATGACCCTCGCTCACCGCGGCGTCACCTACCGCCCCACGCGCGACGAGCTCGCGAAGGTCCACCCCGCGCCGACGGCGAAGGTCGCGATCTTCGTCCACGGCCTCATGTGCAGCGAGTCGATCTGGGAGCGCGCAGACGGCACCTGCATCGGGACCGACCTCGCGCGGGACCTCGGGTTCACGCCCCTCTACGTGCGCTACAACACGGGTCGCCCGATCGCGGACAACGGCGCCGCGTTCGCGAGCCTCGTAAGCGATCTGGTGGCGTCGTGGCCGGTCCCGGTCGAAGAGATCATGCTCGTCGGGTACAGCATGGGCGGGCTCGTCGTTCGCAGCGCCTGCCACGTCGCTGCCACGGCTGTCACCGCGCACGCAGCGGACGGCGCGGACGGCGCGTGGCTCAGCCTCGTGAAGCGCGCGTTTTACGTGGGCTCGCCGCACCTCGGCGCTCCTGCCGAGCGTCTCGGGCGCGCGCTCGTGGGGCTCCTTCGCTCGGTGCCCGATCCGTACGTGCAGCTCGCGGTCGACCTCGGAGAGCTCCGCAGCGACGGCTTGAAGGACCTCGGGGACGCCGATCTTCGGCACGAGGATCGCGCGCGGCGCACCGGCTCGTGGAGCCTGCGGGACGAACGTCATCCGGTGCCTCTGTTGCCCTCGATCCAGCACTTTTTAGCGGCCGGAACGCTGTCCGAAGATCCGCTCCTCGCGCGGCTCTTCGGCGACTCCATCGTGCCGCTCCCGAGCGCGACGGACGGCGCGTGCACCTCCAGCGAGACGATGGCGCTCCCGCCGTCGCACGTGAAGATTTTCCCTCGTGTCGCCCACATCGATCTGGCGCGCCACCCCGGTGTTTACGAGTCGCTCCGCGACTTCTGCATGGAGATTCCCTCATGAAATCGAAAAACGAGCTTTGGCGTGGTGTGCAGTCTCTCGTCGAGGTCGCGGTCGACCAAGGCGTCTCCGCGGTGGAGCGCATTCACCTCGCGACCGCCGCGCGCACGTTCGTCGTGCTCGACGCGATCCCTGTCGTGTCTACGCCCGCGAACATGGTGCGCGCCATCCACGACGGGATCGTGGTCACCAGCTACGCCGCGACGCGGGGCGTGAACCGTCTCGTCGGCATGGCGGTCCGCGCCGGCTTCGAGGTCGCCTTCGTGACCGAGCCGCCCACGACCCACGCGCTCGCCGCGCCCGCCTCGCTCGAGGCCGCCGAGTGACGAGGCTCGATCAAGTCCCGGTGCCACCCGCGGGAGCGACCAAGATCTCGCGCTTCGCGATCGCGGCACGGGAGAAGCGCGCGTTCCACTCGATCCTCGACGCGCACGCGCTCCTCGATCGAAACGGGAAAAACGAGAGCGTCGTGACGCTCCGCGAATCGGGCGACGACGTGGTGCTCGAGACCGATCACCCGATGCTCGGCGGGCGCATCCACGAGACGGTGCATTATGCACGTACCGAGACGGGCCTCGTCACGCGCAGCCTCGCGCGCCGGGTCGTGAAGGGCGACAGCGCCCCCACCCGCGACGAGAAAGTGACCACCTTCGACCACGCCGCGATAGGTCTCCCGCTCGCGACGTACCCGGAGGTCACGCTCCCGTTCATCGCCGGCTTCTTGCCCCTCGATGGCGCGCGCCGAAGCCTCTACGCGTGGATCAACGATCGCTTCGTCGCCAAGGTGTACCTGGAGGCAGGGCACCGCAGCACGCTCGCCCTCCCGGTCGGAAAACGCGACGCGATCGAGGTCGTGATGTATCCCGATCTGAACGACTGGGTGCGCCTCGGGAGCGTGCTCTCGCGCCTCGCGAAGCCGTTCATCCCGAAGTACCACATGTGGTTTTCACCCGAATCGCCGCACGATTTGCTGCGTTTCGAGGGGCCCTACGGTCCGCCCGGCGCGCCGGAGATCGTGCTCGAGCGCATCGCATGAGCGCGGACGACGGCTGTGATCAGTAGCCCCAGACGTACTCGAAGCGGAGCTGCGCGACCGTGTACGTGGGATACGTGGAGAGCTCGGACGCCATGAAGTGTTGGCGGAGCGCGAGGCCCACCGCGAAGCGGCGCGAGAGCTGGTAGTCGAGGCCCGCCGCGATCGCGACACCGACGATGACCTTCGACGACTCCACCGTGCCGCCGGAGACCACGTAGCCCGTGCCGAGCACGCCGAAATAAGGCACCCACCGCAGCACGTCGAGCACGTAGCCGATGCCCACCCCAGCGTGATCGACCCGCGCGGGGAACGTGCGCGGTGTCTCCGGGGTGTCCATCTGCTGGTCGAGCGCGACGACGTGGGAGCCACCCTCGACCATGAAATTGAACTGGTCGGTGAGGCCGTAGGCGTAGTGGAGCGAGAGCCCCGCGCCGACGCTGGCGGTCGACTTGTCGGCCACGTTCAGCACGGCGAGGCCCGGCGAGAGCCCGAGGTGGTGCTGCTTCTCGAAGGCCGAAGCGTTCGTCGCGAAGAGCGCCACGACGCTGCCCGCAAGGAGGCCACCAAGCCCCAACCCCACCCGCTTCGTCAAAGGCGCTCGCATCCGTTTTGCTCGGGGATTTCCCCCGTCCTCGTCTTCGTTCGTTAGCACGAGCGGGGCCCGTCCGTCTCTCGCGTCACTTCTTGGCGAGCGCGGCGTCCACCGCGCGGCGGAATTTGCGGAACGACTGCGCCCCGGAGAGGAACGTCCCGTTGACGACGAACCCGGGGGTGCCGCTTATGCCTGCACCTTGCGCGACGGCTTTGTCGGCCTGGATCGATGCAAGATGCACGTGGTTGTCGAGCGCGCGCGCGAAGCGCCCCATGTCGAGGCCGAGCTTCTTCGCGTGCTCGTCGAGGGCGTCGCGCTTGAGCCCATCGGGCTTGCCCTGTCCGTCGAAGAGCATCGCTTGCATCTTGAAGAAGCCGGCGGAGCCCTTCTGCGCTTTGGCCTCGAGCGCGGCCTCGGCGGCGAGCTCCGCGTCGGCGTGGAACGAGAGCGGGAGGTTACGCCACTCGAGGCGCACGTCCTTCGGGTACGCCTTGAGCAGGTCGTCGATCACGGGCTCGACGCGCTTGCAGAACGGGCACTGGAAATCCGAAAACTCCACGATCGTGACCTTCGCGTTCGCCGGCCCGCGGGAGGGGACCTTCGGATCGAGCGCGACGGCCTTGGTGACCGGCGGCGCGACCTTGACGACCGCGTTCTTCTGGATCTCCGCGTACACGTTCGCGGCGGGCGTACCGGCGGCGACGAGGGCCTCGGCCTTCTTGAGCTCCGCGTCGATGACCTCTTGGAATTTCTCCATCGGTTGCGCGCCGGCGAGCCGATGCCCGTTGACGAAGAAGTGCGGCGTGCCAGCGGCCTCGACGTCGTCGCCTTCGTCTTGGTCGGCGTAGATCGCCTTGAGGTGCGTCTTGTTCGCGAGCGCGCGCGAGAGCTTGCCCGCGTCGAGCCCGCCGCTCTTTCCGTACTCGAGGAGGTCTTTCTCGGAGAGCGCGGTCTGGTGATCGAAGATCCGATCGTGCATGTCCCAGAAGCCGGCGTCGCCCTTCTGCACACGAGCCTCGCGCGCGGCCATCGCGGCGGGCATCGCGTCCTTGTGGAAGTCGAGCGGCATGTCCTTCCAAACGATCCGGATCTTGTCGCCGTAGTGGGTGCGGAGCGCCGTCACCGTGTTCTCGGCGCGCTTGCAGAACGGGCACTGGTAGTCCGAAAACTCCACGATCGTGACGAGCGCCGAGGCGGGGCCGCGCGTCGGCGCGTTGCCGACCGGCACCTTGTAAACCGCGACGTCCGGGGGCTCCGGCGCGTCGTCGTCGTCGTCGTGCCTCGCGCTCGGGGCCTTGAAGACGGCCTTCGTCGCGACCGCGTAGATGTTCGCGCGCGGCGTGCCTTTGGCGACGAGCTCCTTCGCGCGGGCGAGCTCCGCGGTGACGACCTCTTTGAACTTCTCGAGCGGCTGCGCACCCGAGAGTGACGTCCCGTTGATGAAGAACGCGGGTGTGCCGTTCACGCCGACAGCGGAGCCGAGCGCCATGTCGGCCTCGACGCGCGGCTTCCAGCGGCCGTCGCGGAGGCCCGCCTCGATCGTGACGCCATCGACCCCCGCGGCCTCCGCGAAGCGACGTGGGCTGTCGTCCGCGAACTGGAACATGCCGCCCGCCGGGTTCGGCCGCATACGCTCGCGGAAGATCGCGCGCTCGTAACGGAAGAACGCGGCTGAGCCTCCAATTTCCTGAACACCTACGCCAGCTTCTGCGAGGGGGCGCGCGTGCGCGTGGAACGCGAGGGGGTAGTGTTTCCACACCACGCGCACCTCGTCCGGGCCGAACGCTTCGCGCAGCGCTTCGACCGTCTCGGCTCCCCGCGCGCAGAACGGGCACTCGAGATCCGAGAACTCCACGATCGTGACGAGCGCGTTGCGATCGCCCTCTTGCGGATCGTTCGCGAGGACCGGGATCGGCGCATCGACGTCGTCGGCGGACGAGCGCGGCGCTCGGTCGGGCTCTTTCGACGGGTCGATCGCGAGCTCGTTCCCGCTCCGTTTTGCGTCGAGGGTCACGCCCTCCGCGCCCTTCGGGTTGCGAAAGCAGGCGACGAGCGCGAGCGCAAAAACGAGCGGGACCCACGAACGAAGAGGAGGCGACATGCTTCTACAAAATAGCGAACGCCCTCGAGATTTCTCTCGAGGGCGCTCTTCGAAGAGCCCGCGTTTCGGCGAGCTCTACCTCACGATCACTTCGCTTCGGCGAGCGCGCGATCGATGAGCTTCTTGAACTTCGGGTAGGGCTGCGCGCCGCTGATGAAGTACCCGTTGATCACGAAGGCGGGGGTGCCGCTGATGCCAGCGTCGGTGCCGGCCTTGTCGTCCGCGTCGACCTTCGCCTTGTGGACGTGGCTGTCGAGGGCGGCCTTGAACTTGGCCATGTCGAGGCCCTGCTCCTGCGCGTACTTCTCGAGCGCCTCACGCTTCAGGCCGTCTTTTTCTGCCTGATTCGCGAAGAGCTTGTCGTGCATCTTCCAGAAGCCTTCGTTGCCCTTCTGCTTGAGGGCCTCTTCGGTGGCCTCGCTCGCGAGGGGCGCGTCGGGGTGCATCGGGAGGGGCTTGTGGCGCCAAACGAACTTCACCTTGTCGCCATAGTTCTTCATGATCTCGGCCACTTGCGGCTCGACGCGGGAGCAGAAGGGGCACTGGAAATCGGAGAACTCTTGGATGACGACCTTCGCGTCGCCCTTGCCCTTGAAGGCGGAGCCGGCGGGGGGAGCGGCGACGTTCTTCTTCTCCGGATCGGGAGCGCCTTTGCCGTCTTTGATGATCGTGTCGTAGAGGTCCTTCGCCGCGACGCCCTTCTTGAGCATCTCGTCGGTCTTCTTGATCTCTTCGTCGATGATCTTCTCGAACTTGTCCATCGGCTGGGCGCCCACGAGGCGGCGGCCGTTGATGAACATGTGCGGGGTGCCGCTCGCCTGGACGTCGTCGGCGAGCTCGGAGTCGGCGTCGATCTCCTTCTTGTACTTGTGGGTCTTGATCGCGTCTTTGACCTTCTCCACGTTGAGCTTCATGTCCGCGGCGACCTTCTCCAGGTCGGCGTCCTCGAGCTTGGGCTGAACCTCGAAGAGGCGGTCGTGGGCGTCCCAGAAGCCGGCGTCACCTTTTTGGGCGCGCGCTTCGAGGGTCATCTGCGCGGCCGGCTCGGCGCGGGGGTGGAACGGAAGCGGCTCGTGCTTCCATGCGATGCGAACCTTGTCGCCGTACTTCTCGCGGACCTGCTTGAGGGTGGGCTCCACGCGCTTGCAGTAGGGGCACTGGAAGTCAGAGAAGATGACGACCGTGACTTGCGCGTCCTTCTTGCCGAGGACGGGCGCGTTGCCGACGGGGACCTTGAAGACCGAGGTGGTGTCTTCCTTCTCTTCTTCTTCTTCCTTCGCCGGCGGAGGAGCGTTCTTCTTGTTCTCCTTCGACATCTCGACGTAGACGCGGTCCTTCGGGGTGCCGGCGGCGATCTTCGCCTGGGCCTTGCCGAGCTCCTTGTCGATCGTCTCCTTGAACTTGTCGAACGGCTGCGCGCCGGAGAGGCTGACGCCGTTGATGTAGAACGCGGGGGTGCCGTTCACGCCGACCTTCTTGGCGACCTCGTGGTCCTCGTCGACCTTCTTCGCCCACTTGTGCGAAGCGATGCCGGCCTTGAACTGCGCCATGTCGACGCCAGCGTCTTTCGCCCACTTCTCGTAAGACTCGGGCGAGAGCGACTGCTGGTTCTTGAACGCGGTGTCGTGGAACTTCCAAAACGCCTCGCTGCCCTTGAGCGCGAACACGCCCGCGGCGGCTTCGGCGGCCGGCTTGGCCTTGTCGTGGAACGAGAGGGGCTCGTTCTTCCAGATGAAGCGGACCTTGTCGCCGTAGGTGGTCTTCACCTGGTCGAGGGTGGGCTCCACGCGCGAGCAGAAGGGGCACTGGAAGTCCGAGAAGATCACGATCGTGACCGGCGCGTCGCGCTTGCCGGCCATCGGATCTTTGCTCGAGATCGGGACGGGCGAGTCTTCGTCGCTCCAGGTCGCGCCGCCGGTGGAGGTGCTCTCCGCCGAGATCGCGCCGCCCTGCTTGAGGCGGTAGTTGTCGTAGCCCCACATCACGCCGGAGCCGGCGATGAAGCAGAGAATGAACCCAATGATGGCCGCGCCGGTGTTCATCCCGCCGCCACCAGACTCGAAGGGGTGCGCTGTCGGCGCCGCCTTCGTGTCTTTTTCTTCCTTCTTAGCCATGTCTATGTATTCCTTTGGATAATTGACGAAGTGAAAGCCGCGCGAACACCGCCGAAGAGGCGCGTGAGCTCGCGACATGAGGGTTGGGCCCGGGCGGATCGAGCTTCCTGCGATCCCACCGGCCCCGCGAAGACGAGGGGTGGGTCAGGCCTGCTCTCCGCGACGCGAGAGCGAAGCGAGGGCAGACGATCGCGACCGAGGGCGGGCGGCCCGGCTCACACGAGCCGTCGCACCGCAGACCGCGTTCGGGCGTGAGTTAGGCGCGAGGCGGGCGCTCGAGCGACGACGTGACCCCCGCGCGCGCCTTGGAGGCTACGACGGGCACGGGGCAACGCTCGGCGCCGGGGGGCGCGGGGCGTACCCGCGGTGGCGCGAGGGTGCACGGATCGTCTTGTGAGACTTGGCTCTCGTGGCCGCTGCCGGGGAGCATGCGGGCTACGTCCATCGCGCTGTCGTCGTCTTCGTCGTCGCCCACGGCGAGGGCCACTTCGCTGTCTTGGAACTGCGGAGCGGGGGCGAACGTGGTCGCGCAGCGGATGTCGCAGAGCGGAGCGAACGAGTCCACTCGGGAGCGGCTCGGCTCCTCGCCGCGCGGGCTCATCGGAGGCGCCGAGGCGCTCGACGCGAGGCGCGCCATTCCGGACGAGACCTCACCGGCCGACGCGTTTCCCGCGCCCAGCCACGTCACGAGCAGCGCCGCGAGCGCCACGACCCGCGCGACCCACGGGGAATTTCCCGGAGCGACGAGGGCACGCGAGTGCGGAGAGGCCGAGCTCACGCGCACACTGTGCATCCGGGGTAGGGGTCCTGGCAAGCGGCGCGCGATTTTCACGCCGCATGACTCCATCGCCCTGAACACATTGCCGGTGTGCGAACGAGGCTGAACGAGGCGTGAAAGGACGAAGCTCACGACCCCGACCGCGCGGGCCCAGCGACCTTACCCTCCTCGCCCGCACCCTCCTCGCGTCAGCCCGGCGCGGCGTCGCGCGCGTCGGTGCTGGTGTCCCTGCCTGCGTCGACCGCGGGAGGGAGCGTGGTGGCCGAGTCAGGACGGGCCGGCTCGCCGCCCGCTTCACGCGTGGGGAGCGGGGGAGCCGCCACGTCTTCGAGCACGGGAGGCCCAGCGTCGATCGGATCGGCGGCCTCCAGGTAATCGGTGCATCCTACATGGGACACGCCGTAAGCCGCGCCGAAGGTGGCGAATAGCAAGCCAATGGCACCGGCGGTTCCCCCCCTCAAGCGACCGAGCATGGGGGGCACTATACCACGGTGGAGTTGGGGGGCCTTTCTTCTCGGGTCACCCGTTCGTGTCTCGTTGCGCGGGGTCCGTAGGCGCCGGCGATACGGCTCCTTCGTGTGACTCACGCGCAGCGTCACGGGCCGCGAATTTTCGAGCGGTGAGCGCGCCAATCGTGGCGCCGACGGCGAACCCCGTCGTCACGTCGATAGGAAAGTGAGCACCGAGAACGACACGCGAGAGCCCAATGCAGAACGCCGCGCTCGCGAGCCCCAACGTTCGCCAAGGGCGCCTTCGGTCCGCGAAGAAGCCTACGAAACAGGCGCTCCCTGCCGCGTGCCCGCTCGGGAACGAGGGGTCGGTCGGTTTGCCACGACCGAGCGCGCAGACGCCATCGACGCACGCGGTAGGCCGCGGGCGGCGCACGGTATGTTTCACCGCGTAGACCACCGCGGCGGTGATCACGATCGCCAAGAGCAGCCGGAGCACGGTCGTTCGCGCGCGCTTCACGAGCACGAACGGCACGATCGCGAAGAGCGCGTTTCCTCCCCCCACGATCGAAATCACGTTCATGATCGTGAGCCACACCGCGTTCGGGGTGGGTCGATACACGAGGAGAAACAGCGCCTGGTCGAGCTCGCGCATCGAGTCGTGGCGTTAGGCGAGGGGCGGGAGCGAATCAAGCCGCCAGGCTCGGCGCTTCGGATCCGCGGGTGGTCTTCGCGGCTTCGTCCTTGCCCCGAGGTTCCCCCTCTGTTAGCGCCTCGGGCTCGGAGGAGGGCGTGCGTTTGGGCCATCGGCAGAGGTCACGCGGGTTGCACGCGCTCCCAGCGGCGCGATCGAAGGGAGCCACGTGATGGGCCCCTACGGCTCGTACCTCGTGGAGACCGTGGCGATGCTCGCGGTCGTCTCCGGGCTCGCGTTCTTCGCGATGGTCGTCGCGAAGCGCCTCGGCGTCGGCCGCGCGCACGGCCCCATCGAGCTCGTGGGTCAGCTCCCGCTCGACGCGCGTCGTGGCATCTACCTCGTCAAGGTCGGCGGTCGTGTGTTCCTCGTCGGCGTCGGCGAGAGCGGCTTCACGAAGCTCGGGGAGGTCGCCGCGGCGGAGCTGCCCGCGAGCGAAAAGCCGGCCACGTCGTTCTCGGAC
>JAAFHV010000116.1 GCA_013297655.1 Myxococcales bacterium
ACGGAGGTCAGCCTCGCCGAGCGTCATCCACACGCCCCGCGAAAAGCCGTAACGGAGGTCAGCCTCGCCGAGCGTCATCCACAAGCCCCGCAAAGAGCCGTACCGAAGGGTCAGCCTCGCAGAGTGACATGCCTCGCCGAGCGTCCTCCTCGCCGTAACGAAGACGAGAGACGGACACGAAGAAGGTTTACTGGAGCGCCGAGCCTATCGCCCCAACCCAAAAGAGATCACCCCTCGGGTTCCACGAGCTTGGCGCCGACAGGCAACGGAAGCCCACTCGTCACGCGAAGCTTCGCGTTCGGAACGATCGACTTCATGAGCGGCTCGAGCAGCGATCGCTCGAGCACCGGCACACCGGGGCACCCCGAGTACGCACCGCCAAAATGCAGGTGCACGTCGGTGGCGTTGGCCGTGACCACGAAGAGGGTTCCCTTGTCGACCGCTACGGCGGGCGCGACCACCTTCTTGAGCACGCCCAAAAGCTCGTCTTCCTTGGCCATTCGAGAAGCCTAGCACCACCACCACGCGGCGATCGCGAGGTCTTTTTCGAGGGTGCGACACGTCCCACATGCGCCGCGCGCCGGTCACGATCGACGGGGGACGAATGGAACCGTGCCGGGCTCGCCAAGCTCCGCTACGCTCGGAAGAGGAGGCCACGTTGACCGCTGTTCCTACCAACATGCCGAATGCGGGCGCGGTGCTCACGCCGCAGGTTCTTCGTGTCGCCGCGGTGTGGGGCACGACGGTGGTCGCCCTTCGCACGCTGAACCACGGGCAGTCGTTCCGCCTCGGCGAGGACAAGCTCGCGGAGATCCCGATCCCGGACGGCATCCAGATGAGCGCGATGCCGCTCCAGGCCTCCCAAGGCGGCTGGATGCTGGACGCACAAGGCGCTCGCGCCGGCATGCTCATGCTCCGCGGACGGAGCGAAGATCCCGCCACCGTGGGCCAAACGGGAATGCCCGTCCCGGTGATGCCGGGCGATTATGGCCTCATCCAATATGGCCAGTTCGCGATCTTCTTCCAATATACGGCCCAGCCCGTCAAAATTGGCGGGTTTCGCGGGCCGGAGCTCATGGTCCTCCTCGCCATCATGTCGAGCGCCACGTTCCACGGCGGCATCGTGGGGTTGCTCCGTACGCTGATGACTCCGGGCCCCCTCGCGAAGCCGGTGGAGCTCTCCAGCACCGAGGAGAACGCGACTCGTTTCGCGCTCCAACGCGCCGATCTGGAGGTCCCCCCGCCGCCCGCCCCCGGCACCGATCCGAACCCTGGCGGCAGCGGCGTGAAAGACCCCGGCGCCAAAGACAAGAAGGACCAGGGCGGCGGCCAGAAAATCAAAGGCCCCGAGGGCAAGCTCGGGATGAATGGCCACGAGAAAGATACCAAAGTACCGGGGGACCCCAAACCCACGACCCACCTCGGCGGGCTTAGCGAGGTCCTCGACGGCGAGACCGGCAAAGAGATCCAGAGCACCCTCAAGTCGATCAACACCGTGGCCGACGCGCTCGGTGGCTTGAAGAGCGAGAACATCGTGCTCGGCGGTGGCCCCGGAACGTCGCTCAAGGGCGGGGGCTCCGGCGGCGGCGGAACGGGCGCGGGCGTCGCGTTCGGGGCTGGCACGTTGCAAACCGGGTGGGGCCAAGGCAAAGGCGGCGGCTTCGGCGGCGGCTCGGGTGGCCCCGGCGGCAAAGGCACCGGCGGAAACGGAAACGGCGGGAGCGGCGGCGGCACCGGGAACGGCAACGGCAACGGCAGCGGCAACGGTGGCCCCGGCGAAGCGAAGGTCGCCGTGGCGCCTGGCGCGGGCACCTCGAAGGGCGGGCTCTCGGCCGAGCAAATCCGTCGCGTCGTCGTCGCGCACACCGGCGCTCTTCGCGCTTGTTACGAGAGCGAGGCGCAGAAGAACCCGGGCCTCAAAGGCGGCGTCACGGTGCAGTGGAGCATCGACGCGGGCGGCTCGGTCGGCGGTGCGTCCGTCGCGGGCTCCACCCTCGGCAACCCGCGCGTCGAGGGCTGCGTCGTTCGGCAGGTCAAATCGTGGCACTTCCCCGCCGCGGACGCGCCCACCACGGTCGCGGGTTATCCCTTCAAGTTCGGCATCGGCGGCTGACTTTCCGCGAGCCCATCGCGACGAGGCTCGCCTCCCAAGTCGTAGGCGGGGCTCGGCCTCTCTTCGGCTCGGCCCGTTCGTGGCGCGGCCTCCCTCCCGCCGCGTGACCCCGCTCGCGAGTGGCGGGCTCGGCCTGCCGTAACGTTGCGCCGCGTCTCGCGCCCGTCGCGTGAACGTCGGTTCGGCCCGTCTTGGGGCTTGCTCCCGAGGCGGCGCGAGCCCATCCATAGGTGCCTAATCTTCGCGGCCGCGATCTCGTGCACACGGAAAGATCGCCGCGCCACGTGCGCTGCCACGGTCACGCGCCACCCCACCCCTGGCGAACCGCGTCGGCCAATCTCGTTTCGTGGACGACGGTCCACAATCTAGACAAGCGTCTGAAATGATTGGATTCATTCCGCTTGGGAGAAAGCTTACTTTCGTGTAAGCTGCCGTCCGTTCGGCCCTCGTGATCGATCCATCCGATACTCCCCTGCCCATGCCATTCCTCCCTCCCTGGTCCCCTCACCGAGCGCTTCGCGTCTTTGCAGCGGCGTCGTTCATCGGCGGAGCGGCGCTCGCCTCGGGGTGCACGGAGAAGGCGCCCTCGGCCGAGCCGCCGGCGCCGACCGGCCCGAAGACGGTGAAGTTCGATCCGAAGGCGCTCGAGCGTCTCGGCGTCAAAGTGGAAGAGGCGGGAGCCAAGTCGGCCGAGAACGACATCGAGGTCGCTGGCTCGCTCGAATACAACCTCGACCGCTACGCCGAGGTGGGCACCGTCCTCGATGGCCGCATCTCGATGATCTCGGTCAAGGTAGGCGACTCCGTAAAGCGCGGGCAAGCCCTCGCCACCATCGTCGTCCCGACCATCGCCGCCGCGCAAGCCGAGTTCGTGTCGGCGGAGGCTTCGGCCCGGATCGCAAAAGAGAACTCCGTCCGCGAGGACGCCCTCCTCCAACGTGAGCTCACCACCGCACGCGAGGCGGAGGTCGCGCGTGGCGACGCCATCAAGACCCAGGCAGAGCTCGCGGCCGCGACCGCCAAGCTGCAAGCGTTCGGGGTGAGCAAGCCCTCCGGAAGCGGCACGATCACCGGCGCGGGCACCCTCACCCTCGTCTCGCCGATCGAGGGCGTCGTGGTTCGTCGCGACGCCGTGCTCGGCAAATTCCTCCAACCCCACGAGACGGCCTTCGTGGTCGCCGATCCGCACTCGCTCCGCGCGTCGCTCAACGTGTACGAGCACGATCTCGCCTATTTCAAGGTCGGCTCGGAGACCACCATCACGTTCGACGCGTTGCCGGGTCGGGTCGTCAAAGGCCACGTGCTCGTCGTCGAGCCGCAGGTCGGCAAGTCGAGCCGCTCCGCGCGTGCGCTCATCGAGGTCCCCAACCCCGACGGCTCGCTGCGTCCGGGCCTCTTCGTTCGTGCGTCGATCCCGCTCCCGCAGGAGAGTGGCAATCAGCTCCTGGTCCCGTCGAGCGCGGTGCAGCCGCTCGCCGACGACGACGTCGTGTTCGTCGAGCGTGAAGCGGGCCTCTTCGAGGTTCGAAAGGTCGACATCGCGCGCCGCACGCCGCAAGTCGTGACGATCCGCGGCGGTCTCTCCAAGGGGGAGCGCGTCGTGGTCGCGGGGGGCTTCGTGCTCCGCGGAGAGGTCACGAAACAATGATCTCCGCTCTCGTATTTGCTCGTTTTTCAAGGGTCGGGGAAGGGAGCCGAGCGGCGTGAGAGGTCTCGTCCTCTGGTCGGCGCGAAACCCGCTTTTCGCGATCCTGATCGGGCTCATGTTCGTCGGCTTCGGCATCATGGCGGCGCGGTCGCTCCCGATCGACGCGGTCCCCGACGTCACCAACGTGCAGGTTCAGGTCGTCACTCGTGCCTCGTCGCTCTCCGCGACCGAGGTCGAGGCGCAGATCACGCAGCCTATCGAGCGCGCGATGGCAGGTACCCCCGGCCTCGTCTCGTCGCGCAGCATCTCCAAGCTCGGGATCTCGATCGTGTGGCTCGTCTTTTCGGACGACGTCGACGTGTACTTTGCGCGCGCGCAGGTGAACGAGCGCCTCAGCGGCGTCCGCGACGACATCCCGCCCGAGCTCGGCCGCCCCGAGCTCGGCCCCGTCACGACCGCGCTCGGCGAGATCTACATGTTCGAGCTCCGGTCCGACTCGGGCCGCTCCAGCGAAGAGCTCCGCACGATGGTCGAGTGGCAGCTCGCGCCGCGTCTCAGGCAGGTGCCCGGGGTCGTCGAGGTGGTGGGCTTCGGTGGTGCCCTCAAGCAGTACCGCGTCACCGTCGACCCACCACGCCTCGCCGCCCACGGTCTGTCCATCGACGACGTCCGCGACGCCCTCTTACGAGACAACCGCATCGCTGGCGGTGGCTTCGTCGAACGGCACGGCGAACAGGTCGTTTTGCGCGGCGACGGTCGCTTCAAGGGCATCGAGGACATCGAAGAGACCATCGTCCACATCGACGACAAGGGTATCCCTGTACGAATAGGTCAGCTCGGCGAGGTCGACACCGGGCCTTCGCTTCGGCAGGGCGCGATGACACGCGACGGTCGCGGCGAGGTGGTCGGCGCGAGCGTGTTCATGCTCAAGGGCAAGAACAGCCGCGACGTGGTCGAGGCGACCAAAGAGGCCATCGATCAGATTCGCCCGCGCCTTCCCGCTGGCGTGCACATCGAGACCTATTACGACCGCTCCGAGTTCATCAACGACGTCATCCATACGATCGGGAAGAACCTCACCGAAGGCGCGATCATCGTCGTCGTCTGCCTCTTGCTCACCCTCGGGAGCATCCGCGCGGGGTTCCTCGTCGCGGGCGCGATCCCCTTCGCCATGCTCGTCGGGTTCATCGGCCTCTCGCTCACGGGCTACAGCGGCAACGTCATGTCGCTCGGCGCGATCGACTTCGGGATCGTCGTCGAGGGCGCCGTCGTCGCGGTCGAGCACGCGATGGCTCATGGCGCGAGCGAGCAAGACAAGGCCACCCGCCAGCGCCACATCACGCAAGCCGTGGCCGACGTCGCGAAGCCCGCCGTGTTCGGCGTGGTCATCACCGTGCTCGTGTTCTTGCCGCTCCTCAGCCTCGAGGACGTCGAGGGCAAGATGTTCCGCCCGGTCGTCGTCTCGCTCTGCTTCATGCTCGTCGGCGCGCTCATCTACGCGCTCATCGTCATCCCCGCCATCGCTCCGCGCTTTCTCAAGATCGCGTCGAGCGAGGAGCCATGGCTCATCCGCCAGGTGCGCAAAGTCTATGTTCCTGCAGTAGATTTTGCGATGCGGCGGCCGAAGACCGTGATCGGCGTGTCGTTCGCTCTGACGACCGTGCTCATGGCGTCGGGAGCAAGCCTCGGGGCCGAGTTCCTCCCCCGCATCTTCGAGGGGGCCTTCGCGATCGACGCGACACGTCCGCCGTCGACGTCGCTCAATCAGGCGGTCGCCCTCGCGACGGAGACCGAGCTCGCGCTCAAGGAGTCCCCCGAGGTCGTGACGGTCGTGAATCGCATCGGTCGACCGGAGGGCGCCGTCGACATGGCGGGGCCCGAGTCGAGCGACGTGTTCGTCATCCTCAAGCCGCGGAAAGAGTGGCGCAAGGGCCTGACTCCGGACGGACTCGCACAAGAGCTCTCGGACCGCGTCGACCACCGTGTTCCAGCCACGTTGTCCGCGTTTTCTCAGCCGATCGAGATGCGCGTGAACGACCTCATCGCAGGCGTGAAGAGCGATGTCTCGATCAAGGTCTTCGGCGACGATTTGACCTCCATGGTGGAGACCGCCGACATCCTACGGAGGGCCATCGCGAAGGTCCCTGGCGCCACCGACGTGAAGATGGAGGCGATCAACGGCCTCCCGTCGCTGCGGGTCCAGGTCGATCGTCAGCGCGCGGGTAGGCTCGGTGTCTCGACGTCGTCGGTGCTCGACATGCTCGCGATGGCGCGCGCCGGCATGCCGGTGAGCAAGGTGCGCGAGGGCGAGCGCGTGTTCGATTTGGTCCTCCGCGTCGGCGGTGAGCACACCGAGGACGAGAGCGACCTCCGGCGCCTTCCGATCGCGACCAGCTCGCACACCCTCGTTCCGCTCGAGAGCGTCGCGAAGGTGGTCCCCGAGAACACGATCGTGCAGGTCGGGCGCGAGCAGATGCGCCGTCGTGTCGTCGTGCAAGCCAACGTGCGCGGACGCGACGTGGTCGGCTTCGTGAAAGAAGCGCAGGCAAAGAGCGCCACCTTGAAGCTGCCCGCGAGCGTCGAGGTGGTGTGGGGCGGCCAGTTCCAGAACTTCAACCGCGCGAAGACGCGCCTCTCGCTCGTCGTGCCGGTCGCGCTCGTGATCATCGCGCTCATGCTCGTCGTGATGTTCGGCAGCGCGCGGTACACGGCGGTCACGATGCTGAATTTGCCATTCGCGATCGCAGGAGGGGTGTTCGCGCTCGTCGTGCGCGGGCTCCCGTTCAGCATTCCGGCGGGCGTGGGGTTCATCGCGCTCGCGGGTGTGTCCGTCATGACCGGCCTCGTGATGACCTCGAACCTGCTCGCGATCAAAGACATCCCCGATCCGACCGAGCGTGTGCGAAAGGCGGCCCTCCTCTCGCTTCGTGCGCCGCTCAGCACCGCCCTCGTCGCGGCGATCGGGTTCATCCCCGCCGCGATCTCCTCCGGCACCGGCTCGGAGGTGCAGAAGCCCCTCGCGACGGTCGTGATCGGCGGTCTCATCGTCGCGATGCTCGTCTCGATGATCGCGCTCCCCGCGATGCTGCTTATCGTCGCTCGCATGGGCACGGAAGCCGGCAAAGACGTCGAGCGCCGCGGCGACGACGAGGAGCCGGAAGGGGACGAGCCCGGTCCGGAGAGCCTCCGCAAGTCGCACTGACGTTCCCGAGCGCGCCGAGCAGACCGGCGCGCCGCTGCTCGCGAGGTCGCGCGCCGTTCGAACGAGCCCGTACGCTCCTCGATTCGACAAGGGACGAGGCGCGCCTCGAGTCTGTTTGTGGCGCGAGTTTCGCGGAAGGCCGTTCGTCGTCGCGAGCGCGTCGGGCACCCGCGCGGCCTATCTCACGAGGAACAGCGCCGCCGGACGACTCGATTCTTCGCAATTGGCAAAACCCCCGACATTAGCCGCACTTTTGCCGCCCCTGCAAGGACGGACATGAAAAACCTACCGGCGCGCCGCGATCCTGTGTGATAGACGCCCACACGGGCGGGAAATGAAGAGTCAGAGGTCCCCACAAGAACGCGATCCGCGCGCGGAGCTGGACGACGGGACGTACAGCGTCCTCGAGCCGGGTTTCGAGGAGGCGCCGTACTCGGCGTCCCGGCCCGCTTCGTCCGACGAGGCCGCGAAGGCGCGCGCCGTCGCGCGAGAGCTCGCCGCGTCGTCGTCGCGACCTCCGCCGTCCCGATCCGGCATCGTGCCGCGAGCGGCCCACACGAAGCTCGCGATCGATCGCGAGCGCGCGACCGCCCTCGCGAGCCGCCGCGCGCGGGAGGTCTCTCCCTTCGACCACGAGAGCCCCACGGGTGGCGACGAAGATGCCTCCGTCACGGGCGCCGACCGCGCCGAGGGGTCCGCCCTCCCGTCCAACGCAGACGGAGCGAGCGATCGCGTCGAACCGCCCGCATCGGCCGCTTTTTCCGGCGCCGCCATGTCACCGGTGGAGGAGCGCGCGAGCGAGCTCCCCGAAGCAGAGCGTGGCTCGCAGCCAGACGCGGAGCCGATCTCGTTGCTCCATCCAAAGTCTTCGATCGTCGGCGCGCGTTTCGTTCGCACGAGGACGCGCGTCTACACCAAGACTCTCCCGTTCTTGGCCGCGGTCGATGGCGCGCCGGCTTCCGTTCCTGCGCCAGACGTGATTGAGCTACCGGCCCCCGCGTCCGCGCCGCCGAGTGGCTACGCGACCCCGCGCGCGTTTCCCGCGCAGATGGTCAGCGCGCCGCCGAGCTCGGACTCGTCGTGGGTTCGTGCGGCGCCGCGCGAGCCTCGAGTGTCGCTCGCGAGCGCCGGCGCGGGCGAGCAAGCGCAGGCGCCCCAGGCCACGACCACACGGGCTTCGTCGATGTTGCTCATGGCCGCGGTCGCCGTGCTCGTCGCGGCGCTGGCCCTCGTGGTCGTGCTCGAGATCCTCGCGCGCCACCCCTGAGTCGCGAGGCCGCGAGCGGCGGCGCCTCCTTCCCCGCACAACGTCGAAGGGCCGAAACGGGCCTCGAGCTTAGTCGGTTCCCCCGTCGTTCGCGCTGTCGGCGGCGCTGTCCGCTGCGTCGAAAAACGGCGCGTCTGGTGCGCCGTACACGGAATCGGTCGAGACATCGGAGGAGAAGGGCGCGTCGGAGGCGGCGTCCTGGAAGGGCTGAAACGGGCCGTCCGCGCCGCCGTAGGCTGCGTCGTTCGAGACATCTTCGACCGGCGAAGTGTCGCTCGACGAGCACGCGCTCGGCCCCGCCGCCGCCGCCACCGCGGAGCTGAAGAGGAGCAATGCGCGAGTGGCGCGCGAAAGGGGACGAGCGCCAGGAACGTGCCCCTCGGTGGCGCCGCAGAAGGGACACGTGGTGTGCGATTTTTGGATATGGCGACTGCACCCGCCGCAAAGCAAAAGAGCCATTCCGGAGTCGTATCGGAAAATCACGGCGCCGCGACCGCGGGAATTCCGCCCGCGGTGTAGAGTCCAAAAAAAGAGGGACTCGACGACTGCCGAGTCCCTCGTGGTTCGTCCGCGATCGCGGTGGATTTACTTCTTGGCAGGGGCCTTCGACGAAGTGCTTCCGCAGCCGTTGTTGGGGCGCGAGTCGTCGGGGCAAATCGTCGCGCACGCGCCGGTGGCGGAGTCGACGAGCTCGTCGCCCGCGCAGTCGTCGTCGGTGAGCGAAGCGGGCGCGGCCGAGCCCTCGAGCTTCACGCGGAAGGCGTAGTGCATCATGGTCTTCACCATGTTCTCGCTCACCCACGCGTAGCCGCCGTCGCCCCACGACGTGCCCCACGAGTTGTGGATGAGGTACTCGCGCTTGCCCTGCGCGTTCTCGCGGTAGCCGCTCATCGCGATCGCGTGGCCGCCCGAGATTTCGGACTGCGTCCAGTCAGGGATGACGCCGTTCTTCATTTTGCTGTTCGACCACTTGGAGCCGTCGATTTTCATCGCGATCCACAGGTCGGCGCCGCTCGCGAGCGAAGCCTGGAGCTCCTCGACGTCCGGCGGGAGGGTCTTGAGCTGCTCGATCGCGGAGATCTTGTAGGCGCCGTTCTGGGTCGCCTTGTTCAGGTTCGCCACGTAGGTGGGGTCTTGGCGCGCGGTGCCTTCGCTTACGCCGTACGTTTGGCCGCAATCTTCGTACTGCGGCGAGCTCATCTTGCAGGCTTCTTTGCCGCTGTAGGGCCAGTTGGTCCACGAGGTGATCGACTGCCCGAGGTTGGAGTCGCCCGCGGCCGACATCTTCGGGACGGCGTAAAAAGACCAGATGTGGGACGGGGAGCTGGCTTCTTGCTGGCCGGCGCGACGAATCGCGTTGTCGAGGGTGGCCGAGAGCGCGAACGCGGTGCACGAGCCGACGTAACCCTGGTTCTTGATCGGACCTTGGAGGTTGTCGGCGCGGTGGTCGACGAGCTTGGGGAACGTGCCGTTGGCTACCGTGCCGCCCGAGCTCTCGGTGCCGGGGCGAACGCCGCCGCGCTCACCCGCGGGCGCCGCGCCTGCCGGAGTGGGAGCCGGTGCAGGGGCGGGCGTAGGGGTAGGAGCGACGGTCGGGCTCGTCGCGCCACCGCGCAAGATCGCGCCGTTGCCGCCGCCACGGAAGGACTTCGCGGTCATTGGCTTGAGCGAGAGCTTGCCGGCCTTCGCGACGCGGAGCTTCGCGCTGCTGAAGTGGGTCTTCGCGCGCGCCATTCGCGTGGTGTCGAGGTGGCAATCGATGCGCACCCACACGCCGGGGGAGACCTCGGTCGGACCGCACGCCTTCGGCTGGCGCGACTTGATGTCGGCGAGCTTCTGGACGTTCATCGGATCGGCCGCGCCGGCGAAGGAGATCATGGGCGTCGCGTGGAGCGTGCGACCGGGGGCCGTGGGCGCTGCGGGCGTCGCGGGAGTCGACGGAGTGGTGCTCCCTCTTTTGATGAAGCCCTGAGCTTGGGCGCCTCCCGCGATGAAGAGCGAGAGCGTAGCCGCCAAACCGAACACCACGTTTCTCATGCGGACCTTCTCCTAAGCTCGTCAGGCTACCGCTCAATTCGAGTGGCGGGCAATGCCTCGGTAAAGACGGACGGCCCCGTGAGAGACTCCCTTTCGTCCGGCTTATTCACTCGCCGCCCGACCGGAAAATGACGCACCGACACCGACGCGCCCCGCTCGCTTCTGGTTTTGGCGCAACCCGTTGAAATGATTCGTTACTGGTGCGCCGGGCGACGGCCAATTCCGTCGAAAACTTGGTCCACCTCCGTGAGCTTTGGTACCGCCGAGAGCATGGCTCGAATGGACGAGGAACGGGCGTTCAAACCCATGCTCCGCTCTGGGACCCGCTTCACGCGGGACGCAGCCCAGCGCCCGGTGCTCATGTTCGAGGACGTCTTCAAGTCCTACCGGGCAGGCTCTCCGGTGCTGCGCGGCATGAACCTCATCATCGAGCGAGGGGAGTTCGTGTTCATCACCGGGCCGAGCGGCTCGGGGAAGAGCACCCTCCTGCGCCTGCTCTACCGCTCCGAGCGGGTCGACGACGGCCGCATCCTGTTCATGGGCCGCGACGTGGCTCGTCTTCGCGACGACTCGGTGCCGTTCCTTCGCCGCAACATCGGCGTCGTGTTCCAAGACTTCAAGCTCGTGTCCTCGTGGACCGTGTTCGAGAACGTCGCGATCACGCTCGAGGTCATCGGCGTCGCCCCGCGGCTCATCAAGACGCGGGTCGGCGAGGCGCTCGAGCGCGTGGGTCTCACCGGTCGCGGCGGCGATCTCGCCGGTGTGCTCTCCGGCGGCGAGCAGCAACGTGTCGCGGTGGCGCGCGCGATCGTGGGCGAGCCGGCCCTCGTGCTCGCCGACGAGCCGACGGGGAACCTCGATCCGCAGCTCGCGATCGACGTGCTCGGCCTCTTCGAGGAGATCCACGAGCAGGGCACGACGGTGCTCTTCGCGACCCACGATCGCACGTTGCTCGACCAACGCCCGCGCCGCGTGATCGTGCTCGACGAGGGCAAAGCGATCGACGTACCGACCGGGGTCGCGACCGCCGAGGACTCCCCTTACGACAACGAGCTTCCGCTCTGACTTTCACGCGCGGGCACTCGTAGCTCGCCCCGTTCTCGACCTCTCGAAGCACCACGACGACGGGGAATTTTCCCTGTCGCCCGAGGAGACCTCCGTCCATGATCGAAGCATCTTTCAGCACGACGCGACGCGCACGCCGGGGGATGCTCCGCGAGTGGAGGCTCCACGCGCTCAGCGTATTTTCCCTCGCCGTCGCGTTCGTGTGCCTAGGGGCGGCGCTCCTCGTCGTGACGAACCTGCGCTCGATCGAAGAGCGCTGGGCCCACGCCGGTCGTGCCTCGGTGTACTTCAAAGACGGCGCGACCCAAGAGGACATCGACGACCTGAAGAAGGCGCTCGAGAAGGTCCCCGGCGTGCTCTCGGTTCGATACGTGTCTTCCGGTCAGGCGCGCGGTGACTTCGGGAAGGCCGAAGTGACGCAGAAGACCGAGCTCGCGTCCCTCCCGGTCGAGGCGTTCCCCTCGTCGCTCGAGGTCGAGGTTCGCCCCGACATGAGCGACGCGGAGCTCGACGCGACGGTCGGCAAGCTGCGGCAAATCCCGGCCGTCGACGACGTGGAGACCTACCAGGTCTGGACCCAGCGCCTCTCGAAGCTCGTGCGTGGCGGCGTGACGGCGGCGGTGCTGCTCGCGATCGTCGTGTTCACGTCGGTGCTCGCGGTGGTCGGCTCCACGATTCGCCTCGCGCTCCAGCGCCGCAAGACCGAGGTCGAGGTGCTCAAGCTCGTCGGCGCGACCGACCGCTTCGTGAAGGGCCCGTTCCTGCTCGAGGGCAGCGCGCAAGGTGCGATGGGAGCGGCCGGCGCGATCGTGCTCCTCGCGGTGCTCTTCTTCGTGGTGCGTGGGCGTCTCGATGGCGAGCTCGCGCTCCTCGTCGGTGTCGAGCCCTCGTTCCTTCCTTGGCACGTGGCGCTCGGGATGGTGCTCACCGGGGGCCTCCTCGGGATGACCGCCGCGTCGCTCGGTCTCCGCAAGCTCGTGACGGTCTGATCGTATGAAGTCCCGTTATTCTCCCTGGTTCGTCGCGCTCGGGCTCGTGCTCACGAGCGGCGCGGTGGTGCACGCGGCCCCGGGCGACAAGCTCGCGCGCGGAGAGCCCCAAGCTCCGAGCGAGCCGCGCGCGATGCCTCCGCATCCGTCGCTCGCGACCCCGGAGTCGCCCGCCCTCGCGCTCGCGGCGCTCGACCGCAAGATCGCCGATCTCGACGCGGAAGAAGCCTCGTCCAAAAAAGAGCTCGGTGAGCTCGGCCCCAAGCTCGCCGAGGTCCACGGTCGCACCCTCTCGCGTGGACGTGCATTCTACAAGCTTTCCCGGGCCGGGATGCTCCCCGTCGGCGGCGGGTTCGACGCGCTCGTGACGCACGCGATGCGGGTCGAGCGCTCGCGTCGTGCGCTCTCGAACGATCTCGGGGAAGAAAAGCGACTCCGCATGCGCGGCGGAGATCTCGCGCGGAACCTCGAGCGTGTCGCCCGTGACCGGGTGTCGCTCGCGAGCCAGCGCAACGCGATGGACGCCGCTCGGCTCGCGATGGCCGACGAGCAGCGCCGTCAGGTCGCGTTCGATCAAGCCTTCACCCAGAGCACCTCCGGCGGCGGCTATGTCGCGGTCTACGGGGGCAACGGCGCCTCGGCCGACGTCGCGATCGGCGCGTTCTCCGCTGCGCGCGGGAGGCTTCTTTTCCCCGTCGCGGGCCGCGCGGAGACGCGCCAAGCCCACCGCGAAGGCACCGACGGACCGGGCCTCGAGATCCGCGCCTCGCTCGGCACGCCGGTGCGCTCCGTGTTCGCCGGCCGTGTCGCGTTCGCCGATCGTTACGGCGTTTACGGCAAGCTCGTGATCCTCGATCACGGCGAGCATCACTACAGCGTGAGCGGCAACCTCGGCTCGATCGACGTGAAGGTCGGCGGCGAGGTGAGCGCGGGCGAACGCATCGGCACCGTCGGCGACGAAGGTCACGGCGCGATGCTCTACTTCGAGGTCCGCCGCGGCACCGAGACGATCCCCGCTGGGCCTTGGCTCGGGATCTGAGGGTACGGCTGTCTAGAGCGCCGGATCCCGACGACAGCTGCCAAGCCTTGCGTGATGGTTCGAACGACGCCAGCGGGCCAGTTCGAGCTCGCCGTTCGCTGGTGTCTCGCTCGGCGCTCAGTCCTCTCCTGTCCGCGCGACGATGCCGACGCGTCGTCGGTCCACGACCGCCATGCCGAAGTCGAACGTGGCGAGGGTGAGAGGTGCGTACCAGCGCGCGTTCGCGTTTCGCGCCCCGTTCAAGAAGAGAGCCGCGTCGTCGTCGAAGAGAGACAAGAATCGACGGATGCGCCCCTCGGCGGTCTCCTGAGGCTGGCATCGGGTCCCGTAGGCGAGGTCGGTGGAAATCGCCTTTCCGGTCTCGGTGACGACGACGTCGCGCGCGGTGGGTGTCCACGCTTCGCCGATCGGAAAGAGGTCAGCCGCGATCGCTGCTGCGTCCGCGAGCGCTTCGTTCGTTCGGCCGCCGCCGTGGCGCGCGATGAGGACGTGCGCCGGACGCACTCCCATTTTCCGCACGACCGGCACGCGAGGATCGGAGTCGCGCTCGAGGCCGACGTGATCGAGCGCGAACGTGCTCAACGCCCGCGGCGGCCGCGGCGCCGCGGCGTCTTTCTCTGCAAGCAGGCGCTCGAGCCTCGCGATCTCCGTGACCCACATCTGCGCGAAGTGGTCCGCGTTCGAGCTCGCCTCCACGCGTGCGAGGGCCGCACGGGCGCGCTCCACGTGCGCCGTCGTCGCGAGCGCCACCGCTGCCCGATGCTCGTCCTCGAACGTCGATAGCGCCCACGCGCACGCGCGACCGCCCCGTCCGACGACCGCCGCGATCCGCCTCAGGGACTCGCTCGATTCCTTGGTGGTGAGGTCGCGCATGGCGTTCGAACGTTTCGGTTCTCGAGGCGCGGAGGCGGAGGGGCGTAATGACCGCGTGAACGTGGTGTATCTGAGCGGGCCAGGCTTCGGATGCCTCGACTTTAGCGAACAGCCCCTCGACGTAGAGGAAACCACGGTGGCAGCGACGCGTCGTCGGCGATCGGTGTGGTAATCGGTGCGGGATGACTCTGCGCGACTCTGTTCCTGCGTTTGCCTCCGCCATGGTCACCGCCGCGGAGGCCCTCGGCCCCGTCGTCGCGAGCGGTCCTTTCGTCTACCAAGGCGAGACGCTCGCGTTCGGGGTCGTGATCGAGGAGAAAAATAGGCTCCTCGCCGTCGGGGTCGCGCGCGCTCAGCCGGCGATCGTAGTGATGCGCTCGCGGGCTCCGAACGACGTGGCTCTCGCGGTGGTGCTCTCGGTCGCGGCGCGGAGCGGAAAGAAGCTCGTCGAAGGTGGGCTCGTCTCGAGCTCGTTCGAGGATCTCGAGGAAGTGCCGCTCGAACACTGTCCCCCGGCTGTCGCGCTCGTGCCGGCGAAGGACTTCGGGGTGCAGCTTGCCGACGCGATGATAGCTGTAGGATGCACGTGGTCGGAGATGGCGCTCGACGTCGAGGCGCGGCTCCCCGCGGCGACGAAACGCGCGGCGCTGGTCGATGGCGCCACGGGTGATGCGCTCGTCCCGCTCGATGGTGCTCTCGAGGGGCTATCCCGGTCGCTCCGGAAGGCCAAGGAGCCCACCCTCACGAACGCGGCGTGGGTCGCGCAGTCACTGCTCGAGGCTCACCCGGAGAAGCTCGAGGCGATGCTTCGCACGGTGGTGCCCGAGCAGCTCACCGGCGAGCGCGCGGAGATCGTGGGGGCGCTCGTGGACGAAGCGAACGAAGGGGCGCTCGTGCGTGGAAACGCGGCCGCTCCGAAAGAGGCGCCGCGGGTCGTCGTCTGCGAGCTGCGGCTCCCGAAGGCGGCGAAGGACGACGCGGGGAGGTCGGTCGTCGTGTATTTCTATTGGCGCGGCACGCGTCGCCTCGAAGAGCGCCACGCCGAGCCCACGATCGATTCGGCAGCGGAAAAAGCGGGCTTCCAGCTCCTCGACGCGGTCTACGAAAAACACGCGCCGCTCTTGCTGCTCGCCCTCGAGGCCGAAGGGGGAGTCACCCTTCAGCGCGGGTTCCACGCCGGGGTCACGCGTGAGCAAGCGCGCGCATCGTTCGTGGAAGACGGCTTTTTCCCGATCGATCTGGTGCTCGATACCTGACTCACCACGACGCGGTCATTCGCGCGATCGCGGCGGCCTGTTCCTCGGCCATCCTTGGGCCGCCGTGGCCTTCGTCGTCGACCACACGGAGCTCGCTCCCCGCCCACGCGCGATGAAGCTTCCAAGCCGTCGCGAGCGGAGAGCTTACGTCGAGTCGGCCGTGGATGAAGGTCGCGGGGAGGTGCGCAATGCGTGGGAGGCGCTCCAGGATCGCGCCTTCGTCGAGGAACGCCGCGTGCTTCCAGTAGTGCACCACCAGGGTCGCGAACACCTCGCGAAACGCGGGATCGTGGAAGCTCGGGTCGGGCCGGTGTTTCGGATCGAGCGACACGTGCACGTCTTCCCACGCGCACCACGCGCGGGCCGCGTTGGCTCGTACCTCGGGGGCCCGATCCGTCAAGTGTCTGTAGTATGCATCGACGAGGCGCTCGCCCGGAGCACGACCCGATGCGCGCTCGAACGCGTCCCATTCCATTGGAAATAGGCGGCCAACGCCATCCGTCGTCCACGCGACCTCTTCCTTCGTCGTGGTGCCGATCGCCATCAGCACGAGCCCCGAGACACGCTCCGGGTGCTCCTCGGCATAAGCGAGGGCGAGGGTTACTCCCCACGAGACCCCGAGCAAAAGCCACCGCTCGACGGCGAGGTGGACGCGTAGCTTCTCGATGTCCTCGATCAGGGTCGCCGTCGTGTTCGAGGCCAAGCTCGCGAGATCGTCGGTGACGAGCGGCCGGCTCCTCCCGCACCCACGCTGCTCGAACCCCACGATAAAGAACCGCGCCGGATCGAAGCGTCGACGATAGCCGCCCGCCATGCCGCCGCCGGGTCCACCGTGGAGATAGAGCGCGGGGATTCCATGCCGATTCCCAGAGGCCTCCCAGTAGAGTTCGGTCTGCGCGTCGACGCGGAGGAGGCCCGAGTCGAACGGATCGATCGGCGGATGCATGCGCGCTCCATACCCGGAGCCGACCGCGAACGCGAACGCGATACGACCGTCGCTCATCGGACGACGAGACGTACTATCGCTGCGGCTTCACGGAGGCGGGGCCGCCGTGGTCCGCCGCTCGACGACATCGAGCGAGCCGTGCGTGTAGACGAGCTCGTATCCATACGGAAAGTAGGTCTCCCGCGACTCGAGCATTCCGCGCCCACGATTCACGGCTTCGGTCACCACGAAGCGAGGTTTGATCTTCTCGAAGTAGGCACGGTCCTCGGCGACGAAGTCGTCGTGACGGTAGGAGGCAGGATTCCAAATGTAGTTCGTCCAAAAGAAACGACCGCCGTAACGAAAGCCTGTCTGCGCATAAATTTGGGTGTCGAAGCCGCGGACGCAGAGCGGCTCGTCGGCGCTCATGTGGGCCTTGAGATAGCGGCTGACCGCGTCGACGTCGACTTGGTAGTAGTTCATCGGCGGCGCGTAAAACCGGCCTGCGAACTGCTCGCGCGTCGTCTGTTTGGTCACGAGGTCGATTACCGCGCCTTGTTCGTGGGAGAGCACGCGAATGTCGTAGGGAGTGAGCAGATACCCCGCGCCAATGACCACCACCGGCAGAACGGTCGCGAGCGCGGGGCCGAGGCGTCGCTGGAGCAGCCTGCGCGTGTCGTACACGAACGCGAAGAGACCGAAGGCGAGCGCACCCACGAGAGTGACCCAGTGCACCCCGAAGAACTTTTGCTGGACCGTGACGGCGGCGGAGGCCGCGACCACGAGCGCGAGCCCCAAGAGTCCGCGGCGCACGAGCGCTTTGTCGCGCAGCACGAACCCGAGCGGGATCCGGAGGAGCGTCGTCGCGAGCACGGCCTTCCCGACGACGGATACGAACTCGAGCTCGTCGCGATGCAGGCGCACGACCGCCTCGAGAGTGGTGACGTTCTTGAATGTCTTCGCGTAGTGGCGATTCCCAAACACGACGATGTCGATCATGGAACCGAGCGCCCCGTGCGCGCCGAAATAGATCCCAACGAGAGCGAACGGCAAAAGCAGGCCGAACAAAGCCCACGGCAAGCTCGAAGCGGTCTCGCGGATTGCCCCTCGCAGGCGCCCGCCGAGACCGAAGCCGACCTTGTGCGACCGGAACACGAGCCGATGCACCAGCGCGCCCACCCCGATGGCGGAATAGAACACGCTCATCGGCTTCATGAGCACCGCGAGGGAGACAAAAAGCCCCACTCCGAACGACGCGCGCCGCAGTGACCGAACGTGCACCGCGCACACGATCGTGGCGATCCCGAGCGTGGTGTACCAGAGCTCGGTCTGGTAGGCGTTCCAGAAGTCGAAGAAGCCGTAGTGGGCTATGCTGGCGACGGTAGCGCTCGCGCCGTAGAGGGCGCGCGGCACCCTCTTTCCCCTCGGGACGACGAGACGCGCGACGAGCGCGCCGAGGGCGAGCACACACGCCAACTCGGTGATCTTCGGGCTCGCGAGCGATTCGCCGAAGAGGGAGAGGGCCACGCGATAGACCACGTAGATTCCTGGTGGCTTGTGATCGAAGACGTCGCGGTAAGGAATGGTCCCGTGGCGCCACTCCCGCGCTACGTAGTAATAAAGTCCCTGGTCGTCACCGAAGGGGAGCGCGAGGCTGTGAAGGCCGAGAGCGACGCCCAAGACGAACAAAAGCACGCCCACGACCGCCAAGGCGCGACGTCGCCTCCGCGCGCGACCATCGATTGGCAATGATCCGACTACCCGCTCCACGCGCCCGCGCTAGCATGTGTCGTGCCAATCGAGAGTCGCGGCATTTAAGGTGTCGTCGACCGCGCGATCCACGACTCTCGGATCAGGCCATTACCTGACCGACCCGGCGCGCGCGGAGGGTACGCGACCCAAACTCGCGGGACGAATCGACGCCAACCGCCGGGGCCGTCTCGTATCGAAACGAGGCGCCCCGGCCCCCTGCATGATTCCCGCCGGGCGTGCGGCATTCGAGAAGTTCGGGCGCGGCGGCGGATCGTGCGCTATCGTGCCCCACATGCCGACCACTGCCTAAAACCGCCACGGGCGCGCGTAAGCGCCGCACCGTGGACGCGACCCTGGGAAGTCCTGTCGAGGGACGACCCTGGGAAGTCCCTGTCGAGGGACGACCCGAAGATTGGCCCTCAATCGTCTCGAACGGAGGAAGCGGAGAACCGCCCGCCTCTACACGAGCCGCTCGGGAGGGTCTGGGATCGTTGCGGTTTTTTGTTGGTGAGGTCTCCCATGTTTCTGAAGACGATCGGGTTTCGACCCGAGGTCGAAGCGTTGTTTCGTGCTGTCGCGGGCGAGGGCTCTTCTCCTGGCCGCGTGGTGCGGGCAGAAGGTATGCGCGCGCGTGTGCTCGGTGAGGACGGACGAGAGCGCGTGTTGCTCGTCCCGAAGCGGCTCATCTCCGACACCTCGTGGCCTGTCGCTGGCGATTGGGTCGCGTACGACGAGGCGCGGGAAATCGTGGAGCACGTGCTCCCACGAACCTCGGTATTCGAACGGCGGCGGGTCGGGAAAGCGGAGGCCGCACAGGTGGTCGCCGCGAACGTCGATTTGGCCGTGATCGTGATGGGCCTCGATGGCGACTTCAGCCTTCGTAGGCTCTCGCGATACCTCACCCTCGCGCATGGTCACGGGGTCGCGGCGACGGTGCTCCTCACGAAAGCGGGTATCGCAGACCATGTGTCCGAGAAGCTCCAAGAAGCCAAAAATGCCTCTGGGAGTGTGCCCGTGCACGCGGTCGACGTGATCGTGGGCATCGGGCTCGAGGCCATCGCCGCGCTTGTCGGCGAGGGTCGTACGCTCGCGTTCATCGGCTCTTCGGGGGTGGGGAAATCCACCCTCGTGAACCATTTGCTCGGGCACGACGTGGCCCGCGTGAACGACGTGCGCGCGAGCGACGGGACGGGGCGCCACACCACGACCCACCGCGAGCTCCACGTGCTCGCGGGTGGCGGCGTGCTCCTCGATACCCCGGGGATGCGCGAGGTCGCCCTCGT
The DNA here is from genome assembly GCA_013297655.1 of Myxococcales bacterium. Lineage (GTDB taxonomy): Bacteria > Myxococcota_A > Polyangia > Polyangiales > Polyangiaceae > JAAFHV01. Next base: position 19,450 of record JAAFHV010000116.1, read on the forward strand.
CGGCGACGAGGCGGGAATCGATACGACCTTCGAGGATGTCACCCACTACGCGAGCGGGTGCCGCTTCCGCGATTGCCGACACGAGGGCGAGCCCGGGTGCGCCGTCGCGGCGGCGATCGAGGACGGCGCGCTCGATCCGGAGCGGGTGGCCGAAGCGGCGGGCCTCCGCGCCGAGCTCTCGCGAACGAACCGGCGCGCGCGGGACAAGGCCCGTGGGCGCCAAATGTCCACCGCGCTCCGTCAGGTCATGAAATGGAAAGGACGGATCTGATGTAACCGCCTCGGGCGGAGGGGCTCGGGCTCCCGTGGACACGCTCCGCGGACCCGAGCCTCACGTCGCTCTGGATGCGCGAGCCTCACGTCGCTGTGGATGCGCGAGGCTCACGTCGCTGTGGATGCGCGAGGCTCACGTCGCTGTGGATACGCGAGGCTCACGTCGCTGTGGATGCGCGAGGCTCACGTCGCTGTGGATGCGCGAGGCTCACGTCGCTGTGGATGCGCGAGGCTCACCGTCATCGGGTGTCGCGAATGGCAACTTGCGGCTGCGTGCCCGCCAGCGACGGGTCACTCGATCGTCGACCGGGTCACGACGGGATCGCCTTTCGCGAGCACGAAGATCCCGGGGTATCCCTTCGTCTCGAATCCGTCGCTCTTGTTCCGGCGAAGCTGCGAGTCGGTGATCGAGAGCGTGCCGGAGCGATCGTTCGATACGAAGAAGATGGCCCCGCCGCCCTCGTTCGCGTGGTTGTCCTCGATCTTCGTGCCGCAGAGCGAGAGGGTGAACGTGTTGCCGTCGTTGTAAATCGCGCCGCCGCTGCCGCCTCCGGGGGTGCCCGCCTTCTTGGGATTCGCGCCGTTTCCGGTCGCCCGGTTGTGCGAAAACACGCTGTCGATCACCGTGTAAGATACACCGATGCTGGACAGGCCACCGCCGTTCGAGCACGCGTTTCCGAGCGCCGCTTCGCCACCGAACGTGGAGCCCACGACGTAAAGAGGCTTCTTCTCGGACTGATCGAAGGCCCTCACCGCGGCGCCGCCCACGTCTTGCCCCACCTCGTCGCAGCGGTTGCGAAAGAAGCGGCTGTTCACGATTTTGAGGCGGCCACCACGGTCGAAGATCGCGCCGCCACCGGCGACGAGATCCTCGCCTTGCGCGAAGCCGTCGACGAACGTGAGGTTTTGCACGGTGAGCTTCGGCGTCTCCTGATCTTGGCAGTGCGACGTCGTGAACTTCTGTTTCTCGTCGCACGTGTTTTGGTAGAGGATTCGTAGCTTTCCCCCGCCGCTGAGCGTCACCTTGTTGCCGCCGTCGATGACGATCTTGGGCTTGTCGTTGACCACCTTCGCGGTCTCCTCCAGCACGATGGTCTTCGGAGCTGCGCCGCACGAGAAGGTGATTACCCCGCCCTTCGCGACCGCGTCGACGAACGCTTTGCTCGTGCAGCTCTCGGGGGTGCCGTCGCCGACGACGGTGGTGGGGCTCGAGCTGTCTTCTGCTTTTGCCTCTTCCGGGATCGCGCATCCGGTGCCCGGGTTGCCAGCGGGCGGCCCCTCGCCGATCGGCGGGAGCGTGGTGGGCGTGGGCGTCGTACCAGGGCCCCCGTCCGCGGACGAAGACGAGCCCGGGCTCTCGCTGGAGCAGGCGAAGACGAGGACGGTCGCCACGAGCGACGTGGCCACGAGCAGACGAGATCGCATGAGAGCCTCCGACGGCGAAGAGACCACAGCCTACCGCCCGCTCGCCCGGAGGGCACGCAAGACTCACCGGCCGACGAGACACGAGGGAGACGTAAGTCCGCGAGTGCGCAGAAGAATTCGCGTGACGGAGCGTTGTTCGGGCGCGTTACCTCGGGTTCACGCGCGGCCAACGGGGGCGCACGGCCGGCTATTTTTCTGGCCGTTTCCGCGCGGCACGCGTTCTGCTTTTCGGGCCACGATGCGCTTAGGAACCTTCGCTCTCGGGCTTTGTGTCGTGGCACTCGCTTCCGGAGCGTGCGCTCCGCTTCAGTACACGAAGGCGCACGAAGGCCAAGCCAACGGCGCCGCGGGCACGCTCTACTTTCTCCGCGTCGACGAGGCGAGCGTCGGTGTCGCGCCGATCGGAGGCACGCGCACGGTGAAGGTCGCGCGCTACTCGCCGGGCATCGTGCAGTGCGCGAAGTTCCCCGCGTTGCCGGAAGAGAGCAACGTGGAGCTGCGCGCTGGCTTTTCCATTCCTTCCGATCGCTGCACGGGCCTCGCACCCGACCCGGTCGAGCTCGTGTCCGCGTCGTGCCCCGAAGGCGCGTGTTCCGTCACCTCCGCGCTCGAGGGCGACGTGGTGGTGCTCCGCGTGTCGGCGAAAGAAGCGCGCGCCACGAAGCTCGACGTGACGCTGAAGAACCGCGCCGGCGAGACGTTCACCGACTCGGTCGCGATCGGCTTCGCGAAGGCCGGTCGGATCGCGCTCCGTGGCGCTGCCGTGCTCGACGTCCCGCTCGTGGTCGGCGCGGAGATGTACGTCCCGGAGGCGCGCTTGCTCGACGAGAAGGGCGACGAGATGTCGATCGACGACGACGCGATCGTGCGCGTTCAGACCGGTGACGCGCTGTCTCGGCCAGAGAACGACGTTCGCATGAACGCGGTCGCCCCGGGGAAGACCACCCTCACGTGGGAGGTCGCGGGGGTGCTCCGTCGCGAGGCGACCGTCGAGGTCGTCGCGCCGAGCGAGGTGCGCGAGCTCCAGGCGTTGGCCGAGCCGCGGTCCACGACGGCGCTCGGTGACGAGGAGAAGCCGTACTGGATCACCGACGCGCCGGTCGCGCGCATCGACGGCTCGAGCCGCGAGCAGACGTCCGTCGCCGTGGTCGCGCTGCTGCGTGATGGCCGCCGCGCGAGCGTCGCGCTCACGAGCGCCGAGCTTCTTCCCAAGGCGCTCGGGAGCGCGCAGGCCTACGAGACGGGCAGTTTCGTGGTGTTCCCCGCGAGCCCGCCGGTGGTGGGGGAGGGCTCCGTCAGCGTGCGCGCGGGAGCGATCGAGGGGCGCTTCGACATCGTGATGCACTGAGCGCAGCACGACGCGCGTCGCAGGCGATCTCGCGGAGAGAAGGTCAGCTCGGGGCGCGCTCCATCATCTCTTTGAGCTTCCCGTTCTTGTCGAGCTCGTGAAGATCATCGGAGCCACCGACCGCGGTGCCGTCGATGAAAATCTGGGGGACGGTGCGGCGCTTCGTGGTCTCCACGAGCCACGTGCGCTTCTCGGGATCGTTCGTGACGTCGATGACGTCGTACGCGATGCCTCGCTTCTCGAGGAGGGACTTGGCGCTCGTACAGTAGGGGCAGTAGTTGGTCACGTAGACCTGAACGCGCTGGCTCATGATGCGTGAAGGTAACACCCCGCTGCTGATTCGGAAGGCCCTTATCGCGCGGAAAAATAGCCCTTTCGCCAAAGCCTACCGCGGGCACGTTCGTCACGTCCGAAGGGGAGCGGCGGCGGAGCGGCGGTGGAGCGACGACAATCGGTCTGCCCCCGGGCCGGTCGGCCGGCTCCGGTTGGGCTCGAAATGCGGCTTTACCGTTCGAAACGAAGGCGACCACGAGCACGTGAAATTGTGGTGTTACCATCGCCACACCCATGGGAGCCGAACAGACCATTCACCTCGAGAAGTACGCTGCCGACGCGAAAGCCCTCGTGGCCGGCGCGCAGGCCCTCGCCGACGAGCGCAAGCACGGGCAGGTCGAGCCGCTTCACCTTTTGTCTCGCGCGATCGAACGTGATCGAGGCGTTCAGGAGGTGTTCAAGAAGGCGGGCTGCTCCGCGACCGACATCGCCGTCGAGACCGAGACGCAGCTCGCGCGCCTCCCGAAGACGGCGGGTGGCCTCGCGTATCTCTCGACCGCCACGTTGCAGCTCCTCGGTCGCGCCGAAAAAGAGGCCGACAAGAGCGCCGTCGGGGTGGACCACCTCCTGAACGCACTTTCCCAAGAGATCCGCGGACCTGCGGCGGTCGTGCTGCAAGCGTTCGGGCTCGGGCCGGGCTCGCTTCGTCCGCACATGGAAGCCCTGAAGAGCGTGCCGCGCGACGTCCCGACGACCACCTCGTCGTCCTCGTCCGCGACCACCGAGACGGGCGCCTCGCGCTTCACGACCGATCTCACCGCGCGCGCCAAAGAAGGAAAGATGGACCTCGTGATCGGCCGCGATCTCGAGGTGCGACGGCTCCTCCAAATCCTCGAGCGTCGTCAGAAGAACCACCCGCTCTTGGTCGGCGAGCCCGGGGTCGGCAAGAGCGCGATCGTGAACGCGCTCGCCTCGCGCATCGCCTCCGGCGACGTGCCGCACAACCTCTCCGGGATGGTGCTCCACGAGCTCGAGATCGGCACCTTGATGGCCGGCGCGAAGCTTCGTGGCGAGGTGGAAGAGCGCCTGAAACAAGTGCTCGCCCTCGTGAAGCAGAAGGACACCGTGCTCGTCATCGACGGGATCGAGTCGCTCCTCGGCCAGGGCACCGCCGGCAGCAGCGTGGGCGATTTGCTGAAGCCGCTCCTCGCGCGCGGCGAAGTGCGCCTCCTCGCGACCACCACCGCGGAGGGCGTGCGTAAGCTTCAAGAGAAGGACCCGAACCTCCTCCGTCGCTTCACGCCGCTCACGATCGAGCCGCCCACCCCCGAGAAGGCGATCGAGATTTTGCGCGGGATCGCGACCCGCTTCGAGGCCTACCACGACGTTCAGATCGGCGATCCTGCAGTGGTCGCGGCGGTGCGCCTCGCGAAACGTTACGTGCAAGATCGCGAGCTCCCGGACAACGCGATCGATCTGCTCGACGAGGCCTCGGCGCGAAAGCGGGTCGAGATCGACGGCATCCCCGCGCAGAAGGACGACGCGATCCGTCGCCTCGCTTCTCTGAAGGCCCAGCTCGAGGGCCTCAAGGACGACGAGGACACGATGAGCGTGAAGACGCGTCAGCGCCTCCAGAAAGAAGTGACGGAGCTCGAGCCCGGCGTCTCCGAGATGCGCATCCAGCTCGACTCGCGAAGGACCGCGGCGGCCGCGTCGTCGGCAGCGCGTGAAGCCGCGCAGGCGATCGAGAAGGAGCACGCGGCCCTCGTCGTGGAGCTCGAAGAAGCGCGAAAGAACAAGAACTTCGCGCGGTTGGGCGAGATCGAGCACGCGCAGCTCCCCGAGGTGAAGAAGCGCCTCGACGCGGCGAACGCGGCGGTGATGGCGGCGCGCGCGACGGCGGGCACGTCGGCGACGTCGCGCATCGTCTCGGAGGAAGACGTCGCGGTCGTGCTCGGCGATTGGACCGGGATCCCGATCGCGCGGATGCTCGAGGCCGAGAGCGAGAAGCTCTTGAAGATGGAAGACCGCCTCACGAAGCGGGTCGTCGGCCAGGAAGAAGCGGTGCGCGCCGTCTCGAAGGCCGTGCGTCGCGGGCGCGTGGGGCTGCGTGATCCGGGCAAGCCGATCGGCAGCTTCCTCTTCCTCGGACCGAGCGGCGTGGGCAAGACCGAGCTCGCCAAGGCGCTCGCGGAGTTCCTCTTCGACGACGAACAATCCATGACCCGCCTCGACATGAGCGAGTTCATGGAGAAGCACATGGCGCAGCGGCTCGTGGGCGCGCCCCCGGGCTACGTCGACAGCGAAGAAGGCGGCTTTTTGACCGAAGCGGTGCGCCGCCGGCCGTACAGCGTGCTCCTCTTCGACGAGGTCGAGAAGGCCCACGTCGACGTGTTCAACCTGCTCCTCCAAGTGCTCGACGACGGCCGCCTGACGGACGGTCGCGGGCGCACGGCGGACTTCTCGAACACCGTCGTCATCATGACGAGCAACATCGGATCGCAGCGCATCTTGGAGACCGATCCGAAGCTCTTCGAATCGGCCGAGGGTCGCGATGCGCTCCGTGACGTGCTTCGTGAAGAGCTCAAGAACTTCCTTCGCCCCGAGTTCTTGAACCGCATCGACGACGTCATCATCTTCCGTCCGCTCTCGAAGGACGACCTCACCGGCATCGTCGACATCCAGCTCATGCGCCTCGAGAAGCTGCTCGTCGACCGTGAGCTCAAGCTCGAGCTCGCGCCGGCGGCGAAGGCACGGCTGGTCGATCTCGGGTACGAGCCCGCGTTCGGGGCGCGCCCGCTGAAGCGCGCGATCCTGAAAAACGTGCAGGATCCGCTCGCGGAAGAGATCCTCGCGGGAGGCTATCCGCCCGGCGCGGTGGTGAAGGTGGACGTGAAGGACGAAGAGTTCACGTTCGAGAAGAAGTGAGCATGCGCGTCCACTTCGTTGGCGTCTCCGGCACCGGGATGGGGGCGCTCGCGGCCCTCTTTCGCCAAAGCGGTCACGAGGTCACCGGGTCCGACGTCGCGTTCGATCCGCCGATCGGTCCCGCGCTCGAAACGGCGGGGGTCACGTGCCTCCGCGGCTACGAGGCCTCCCACCTGAGCGAGCCGCGGCCCGATCTCGTGGTCGTCGGAAACGCGATCCGCAAGGAAAATCCCGAGGCGCTCGAGGCCCTCCGCCTCGACTTGCCTCGCGCGAGCATGTCGTCCGCGTTGCGCACGCACTTCCTCGAGGGGCGTCGCCCGTTCGTCGTGTGCGGCACCCACGGGAAGACCACGACGTCGTCGATGGCGGCGTGGCTCCTCGAAAAAGCGGGCACTGAGCCAGGTTTCTTCATCGGTGGGATCCCGAAGAACTTCGGACGCGGCGCCCAGATCGGCAACACGCGGCGGAAGCTCGGCTCCTCGGGGGCGGGTTATAGCGGGCGCTCGCCCTTCGTCGTCGAAGGCGACGAGTACGACGCGGTGTATTGGCACAAAGAGCCGAAATTCCTAGACTATGTGGGGCTCGCGGCGGACGACGTGGTGCTCGTCACGAGCATCGAGCACGACCACATCGACATCTACCCGGACGAGGCGCGCTACGTGGCCGAGTTCGAGCGGCTCGTCGCGAAGGTGCCGGAGGGCGGGCTCCTCGTCATCGACGCGCGCGATCCGAAGGTACGCGCGGTGGCGGAGAAGGCCAAGTGCCGGGTGGTGCACACCGCGCTCGATGGTGACGACACGGGGCCCGAGCCTCCGACCTGGCTCGCGGCGCCGGTCCCGATCGGCGACGACGGGGTGCAGTCGTTCGACGTGTTCGTCGGTGGCTCTTCTGCGGGGCGCTTCGCGATGACGAGCCCCGGATCGCACAACGTACGCAACGCGCTGATGGTGATCGCGGCGTGCGCGGAGGGCTTCGGGATCGGCTTCGCCGAGCTTCGTGCCGGGCTCGGATCGTTCACCGGCGTGAAACGAAGGCAAGACTTGGTCGCCGAGCCCGATGGCGTTCGTGTGTACGACGACTTCGCGCATCACCCGACGGCGGTGCTCGAGACCCTGCGCGCGCTTCGGCAGAAGCACCCCGCGGGGAAGCTCTTCGCCGTGTTCGAGCCGCGCTCGGCGACGGCCTGCCGCGCGCTTCACCAGGCTGACTATCCGCCCTCGTTCGCGAGCGCCGACCGCGTGATCCTCGCGCCGCTCGGGCGCACCAACGTGCCCGAGAGCGAGCGCCTCGACGTGGACAAGCTCGTCGCCGACATCGGAAAAAAGGCACAAAACGCGGCCAGTGTGGACGACATCGTCGAGACCTTGGCGCGTGAATCGGTGGCGGGGGATACGATCGCTCTGCTCTCCAACGGTGCCTTCGGTGGCATCCACACGAAGCTCGCTTCGGCCCTCGCGGCCCGGCGCGCGTGAAAGTGTAGTATGCACACGAAAGTCGAAACGTTCACGAACGCGCGCCTCGAAGAGCTCCTCGGCGTTTGCGTGCTCGCCGCCGAAGAGGCCGCCGCGCACGTCTTGAAGGGCTTCCGCGCGCCGCTCGAGGTGGAGCACAAGTCGCGTCGCAGCGATCTGGTGACCCGCTTCGATCGCGAGAGCGAGGGGATCCTGATTCGCCACCTCGAGAAGACGGGGCTCTACGTCGTCGGCGAGGAGTCGGGCGGAAAGACCGAGCGCGATCGGCCCACGATCTTCGTCGACCCTCTCGATGGCACGACCAACTTCGTGCACGGTCATCCGTTCTTCTGCGTCTCGATCGGGATCGTCGCGCCGGTGGGCGACGGCACCGAGCTCCCCGTCGTCGGTGTGATCGCGGCGCCTGCGCTCGGCCTCGTGTTCACCGGCGCCTGCTCGGTCACCGGCGAAGTCGTGGTCCCCACCACCCGCGCGGGGGTGCCCTGCCACGTGAGCAAAAAAA
>JAAFHV010000117.1 GCA_013297655.1 Myxococcales bacterium
TGGTGGGTCGAGACGTGGCGCCCTCCGCGTGACAAGAAGAGCCGGAGCATCCCGTGGTTGGTCGCCGAGGTGTACGCCGTGAGGTGCGCCACGCCGCGGGCGCGCGCGAGGGGAAGGAGCGCGTCGAGGAGCGTCTGCCCGAGTCCCATCCGCTGCACGCGATCGGCGATCGTGAACGCGACCTCTGCCTCGCCCGGCTCCTGCCCGCACACGAACCGCGCGACGCCGACGATCTCACCGGAGGGATCGACCGCGACGATCGCGACGTGCCGCTCACCATCGACGCGGGTGAGGTACTGCCACTGCGCGTCCGACGGGGTGGTGACCCCGCGGAACCTCGCGTAGCGCGCCTCGGGCGAGAGCTGCTCGAAGCCGGCCCGCAGCGCGGCCTCGTCGTCCGGAGCGATCGGTCGAAGGCGGAGCGGCACACCTCCAATCACGACCGAGCGCGGTACGATCTCGTCCATCATCATGAGATTGGTCGGGAATTTAACTCCATAACGCATCGTGTCAATGGCGGAGTCCGAAGCTTGCTCTAAGGGCAAAGCGGCCTGCTAGTTTCCGTGGTCCATGCGCGTGAGCTGCCGTGTCGCTCTTCAGGTGTTCGAGGCCGCCGAGGCGAGCGGGATCGCGCGCGCCGACCTCGTGCGGCCGTTCGGAGGCGACGTCGCTGCCCTCTCGAACACCTCGAACGACATGGCGTGGGAGACGTTCGCGGCCTTGCTCGACGAGCTCGGCCGCCTCCTCGACCACGATCCCACCCGGCTGCGCGCGATCGGTCACAACCTCGTCTACGTGCCCACGTGGACGTTCTTGCGTCGCCTCGCGCGTGGGCTCGTGCCGCTTCGGGGCATTTATCGGGCGGGCGCGGATTGGGTCGCGCCCTCGCAGTTTCCACACGTCTCGCTCGATCTGCGCTTCGAAGGTCCGCGCACGATCCACGCGATCGTGCGGGTCCCGGAGCCGCACGCTTCGTCGGAGGCGATGTTCTTGCTCTTCGAGGGCGTGCTGGAGGAGATCCCTCGCCTCCTCGGGCTCCCGCGCGCCACGCTGCTCTCGTCCCAGATTTCGTCGCGCACGCACGAGTGCCGGATCGAGCTCCCGCGCGCGGAGACCCTCGTCGAGCGCACCCTCCGCCGCGCGCGCGCGATCGTGCGGCCGACCGATCTCGTCGACGCGTTCGAGGAGCAGCGCCGCGATCTCACCTCCGCGCTCGCCGCGATGCAGACCGCGTCGCAAGAGGCGCATCGCCTCTTCGAGGGCCTCCCCGATCTCGTCGTCGTGCACCGTGGTGGCGTCGTCCTTTGGAACAACACGACCTGCGGCCGGGTGCTCGGGTACGACACGAACCACCCGCTCGTAGGGCGTTCGTTGTTCGACATCGTCTCCCCGCCGTTTCACGAGCTCTTGCGAACCCGAATGGGCACGCCGGTCGACACGGCCCTCCCGGAGCTGGTCGAGGTGGAGCTCCTCACCCGCGGCGGAGAGGTGCGCCGCGCGGAGGTGGCCCCCTCGCGCGAGATCGTCTTCGGCGGGTCCTCGGCGCGCCTCGTCGTCGCACGCGACATCGAAGAGCGCGTCCGCATGCGCCACCGCCTCGCGATCGCCGATCGGATGGCGTCGATCGGTCTCCTCGCCGCGAGCGTCGCGCACGAGGTGAACAACCCGCTCGCGTACGTGCTCAACAACATCGAGATCGCGAGCCGCGAGCTCGGGCCGCTCGGCGACGACGCACGAACCAGCCGCGAAGCGCTCGCGATCGCGCTCGAGGGGGTCGCGCGTATTCGCTCGATCGTCCACGACCTGGTGATGCTCTCGCGGGTCGACGATCGTGCGATAGGTCCGGTGTGCCTCCGTGACGTCGTCGAGTCCACCCTCGCCCTCGCGCGCGCCGATCTCGCCCGCCACGCGGAGATCGTCTACGAGTGCGAGGCCGTCCCGCAGGTTCGGGGGAGCGCCGCGCGGATAGGGCAGATCGTGCTCAACCTGCTCGTCAACGCGCGCGAGGCGATGAGCGACACGCCCGGCGGGAAGAACGAGCTCCGGATCGCGATCCGGGCCGGGCGGAGCTCGTCCGACGTCCCCGGAGGCGCGAGCACCCCGGAGACGGTCATCGTCGAAATTTCGGACACCGGCGTCGGCATCGCGAAAGAGCACGTCGCGCGCATCTTCGAGCCGTTCTTCACCACGAAGGCCGCCGGGCGCGGCACCGGCCTCGGCCTCGCGGTGAGCCAAGCCCTCGTCACCGAGCTCGGGGGCACCCTCACCTACGCGCCACGGAGCCCACGAGGCTCCACGTTTCGAGTCGAGCTCGTCGCCGCGACGTGAGCCTCGTCGTCACACGATCTCGCGCAAAAACGCGTCGATTCGCGCGTTCACCTCGTCCGGGGCGTCGAGCTGGAGCCAGTGCCCGGTCCCCTCGATGCGGCTCGACGGGAGATTCGCGACGAGGTTCTGATACGCGTCCGGGCCTTCGTTGAGACGCGTAATCACGGTGTGTTTCGGGCCGCGGTAGCTCTCGAGCGGGGCGACCGGATCGAAGGTGAGGAGCGACGCGAGCGTTCCCACTACCGTGGCGCGGGCGGCGCCGTCGATCTCGTTCATGAGCCGCGCGTGCACCTCCGGCTTCGAGCCCCCGAGCATCGACTCCCAGTACTCGTGGACCACCTTGGTGTAGTCCGTCTCGAGCGAGCGCATGAGGCCCTCCGCCACCGGCGCGGGCATTTTTCGCCCGTCGCTCGCGGGGTCGAGCAAGAGCAGGCCCGCGACGCGGGAGGGAGCACGCCCCGCGACCGCCGTCGCCACCGCGCCACCCCACGAGTGACCCACGACGACGAAGCGGGGCACATCGAGGCGGTCGAGGGTCTCGAGCACGTCCCCCGCGGCGAGCCCCACCTCGAACGACGCGCCGGTAGGCGATTTCCCGTGCCCACGGAGGTCGAGCGCGATCGCGCGGCGTGTCTTTCGGGCGTGCGCGAGCTGGCCCTCGAAGTGGCGCGAGCTCCCCGCGGACGAGTGGAGAAACACGACCGGGAGCCCGCCTCCACCCGCGTCATCGGCGTAGAGAACGAGGGAGGAGGAGGCGAGGGGAGCTGTGGTCTCGAGGGCGGTCATCGGGATCTCCTTGGTTTTCCGCGTCGTCGCGGTGCGCGGCACGTCGCCGCGAGAGACTTGTGTATGCGCCTCGAACCTGACAAAAACTGTCACCCAAGTCATGAAACGTGTCGATCGCCTCGCCGAGCTCGCGGCGCTCCTTCGGGGCCGCGAGAGCACCACCGTGCCGCTCCTCGCCGAGGAGCTCGCGGTCAGCGAGCGCACCGTGCTCCGCGATTTGGCCACCCTGCGCGACCAAGGTCAGCCGATCCTCACCGAGTCCGGGCACGGAGGCGGCGTGCGGCTCGAGCGGGACCGCGGGATCGTCGCGGTGCACTTCTCGATCGACGAGCTCATCGCCCTTTGGATGGCGGCGACCCTCTCTGCCCGTGCGACTTCGCTCCCGTGGAGCGCGGCCGCGAAGCGCGCGCTCGACAAGGTGCTCGCGAGCCTGCCGCGCCCTCGTGCCCGGCTCCTCCAAGCGGTGTCGAAGCGGGTCGTCGTGGGGCGTCCTGCTTCACCGAGGGTCTACGCCGAGCTCGGCCAAGCTTCGCCGCTGCTCCTCGCGGCGGTCGAGCGCTGCTTCACCGCGAGCCTTTGTGTCGCGTTCGAGTACGTCGACCGCCACGGAGCGGCGACGGAGCGTACCGTCGAGCCGCACGGTCTTCTCGTCGAGACACCGGCGTTTTACCTCCTCGCGCGCGACCTCGAGAAGCGTGCAGTACGCATATTTCGTCTCGACAGGATCCGCCGCGCGCGGGTCTTGGAGGACCGCCCCTTCACGGCCGACCTCGACTCCGTGCACGCGGAGTTGCTCGCCCAGCGCGCCGCCCCGCCATCCGCGGGCGCCTGACGAAGCGGGCTCGACTCACCGAGCTGCGCATGTGCAAAGACGCCACACCCGTGGCGCCACCGTTCCATCGGGAGGCCATCCTACGGCCGAATTTCATCCACTTTCGCGCTACGTCGACTTGCGTCGTGTGGAACGGTTGTCGCAAGGGAGGGAGGGTCTGCGCTTTCCCCTCGTGGAGACCCCCATGCTCCCCACTCCTTCCGACACACCTTCCCCCGAGTCTCGCCGCTCCCTCGTCGCCTCACGTCCGGTGATGCCGGGCGACGTCGTGAGCGATCGCTACGTCCTCGAGTTCGTGCTCGGGCGCGGGGCGATGGGCGAGGTCTGGGCCGCTACCCATCGCGGGCTCGGCCTCCCGTGTGCGATCAAGTTCCTCTCGGTGGATCCGCGCTTCGACACGCTCGATTTCGACGAGCGCTTCGAGGTCGAGGCCCGCACGACCGCGCGCCTCTCGACGAAGACGCGCCACATCGTGCGTGTCACGGATTACGGCCAGCACCAAGGCAAGCCGTTCCTCGTGATGGAGCTGCTCGAGGGCGAGACGCTGGAAGAGCGCGTCGACCGCGAAGGCGCGCTCGAGGTCCGACCCGCGATTCGCATCGCCGAGCAAATCGCGAACGCGCTCCGTGTGGCGCACGCCGACAAGCTCGTCCACCGCGACTTGAAGTCGGCGAACGTGTTCCTCGCGACCGACGAGCAGGGCGCCCCTCTCGTCAAGGTGCTCGATTTCGGCCTCGTTCGTGTCCTCGAGGCGGCCGAGCCCGCGTCGCGCACCTCGATCGGGCTCATCGTCGGGAGCCCCCACTCGATGAGCCCCGAACAGGCGGCAGGCAAGCCGATCGACGCGCGGAGTGACGTGTGGGCGCTCGCGACCGTCATCTACGAGATGCTCACGGGCGTCTCTGCGTTCGAGGGGGCGCAGGTGCTCGAGGTCGTGTCGAACGTCGTGCGCTGCCAGTACGTCCCGATCACGGCGCGTGATCCGAAGTACGAGCCGCTCGCGCCCGTCTTCGAGCGCGCGTTCAGCCGATCCATCGACGACCGCTTCAACACCGTCGACGAGCTCGTCGTCGCGCTCCGCCAAGCCGCGGGCCGCACGTCGAGCCCGTGCCACGAGATCCCCGTCACGACGGCGCCCGAAATCGTCATCGACGTCGCAGAGATAGAAGAAGCACGCGCGAAGCTCGAAGCTGCGAGCACGGCCGCGGAGCTGGCCCGCGCCCTCGCCTCGTCTTCGTCCTCGTGGAGCTCGTCCTCGTCGCCCGGAGCGGGTTCGGAGCTCGACGACACCATCACCGCGTCCTCTCGAAGCCTGCCGGCGAGCACGGCCACGCACCCGTTCACGCGATCGAGCGTGAGCCACTCGGATTCGCTCGGGCTCGGCGCCGCGAGCGACGAGAGGACCTCCTTCGTCCCTCGGAAACGCCGCTGGCTCCCCGCGCTGGTCATGATCGCCGGCGCGCTCGCGGTCGGGGTCGCTGCCGCGCACGAGTCCGGGCTCGTCGATCGTGCGTACGCGCAGACCCGTGTCCTCGTTCAGCCGCTCACGGTTCAGCCGCTTGACGCGAACGCGAACGCGAACGCGCCGCTCGCCACGCAAGCACCCGTAGCGCCGGCGACCACGTCTGCCACCCCGCTCGCCTCGGCGGAGCCAGCCCCGAAATCTGCAGTTGCGCAGCCCGCCGCAGTCGCAGCGCGCCCACCGGCGACGACCGCGAGCACGACGAACGCTCCGCGCGCCCCGATCAAGGTGCCGGTCCCCTCTATCGTGCCGACGCAAGCGGCGCCGAAGGCGGTCGTGCACCCGGCGATGGCCGTAACCGCGACCGAGGTGCCGAGCGCGAGCGCGAGCCCGGTCCCGACGCCGACCGAGGTGCCGAACCAAGGCGCTCCCGTCGTTCCGTCGGCGACCGCGGTCCCGGTGCTCCCCGCGCCGTCGCCTGGGGCGCCGAACCCGTCCGATCCCGCATCGCTCATGTAGATCGATGTAGAACGCACGCTTCGTGGCACGCGCGTGTGCGGCGTCAACGTTCGAGCTTCGTGAGATCGCCGAGCATGGTGTCGACGTTGTCGAGGCTCGTCGCCGCGGTCTCGAAGCGACGCGAGAGGCGCATGTCGGGGGTGAGCTTCCACGGGCTCTTCTTGTCGCGAACGAGCTCCGTGATCTTGCGTGGGTCGAGCGGGGTGTCCTCGCGGAGGTGCAGCGTGACGAGCTTCGAGGTCGCCTCGCACCCGAGCACGCGCAGGCGCCTAAGCTCCGTCTTTTGCGCCATCAGCCGAACGAGGCGCCGAACCTCCTCTGGCGGGGCTCCGAACCTGTCTTCCATTTCCGTGGCGATATCATCGACTTGCGCTTCGTCGAGGGCGCCCGCGAGCCGCTTGTAGAGCGAGAGTCGCACGCCGATCTCCGACACGTAGCTCTCCGGGATGAGCGCCTCCACGTCGTACGAGAGCTCGGGATCGACCTCGTGCACGACCGGCTCGCCGCGAAGCTCGTGCACGGCCTCTTCCAACATTTGGCAGAAGAGATCGAAGCCCACGCTCGCGACGGTGCCCGATTGTTCGCCGCCGAGCAGATCCCCCGCCCCACGCAGCTCCAGGTCGAGCGACGCGACCTTGAACCCGGAGCCGAGCTCGGAGAACTTCTCGAGCGCCTCCACCCTCGCTCGCGCGTCGTCGGTCATCGCGTCCTGCGGAGGCACGACGAGGTAACAATAAGCGCGCTCGCGGGAGCGGCCCACCCGCCCGCGGAGCTGGTAGAGCTGCGAGAGACCGAACATGTCGGCGCGGTCGATGATGATCGTGTTCGCGCGCGGAATATCGAGCCCGCTCTCCACGATCGCGGTCGCGCAGAGCACGTCGTAACGGCCTTCGACGAAGTCGAGCATCGTGCGCTCGAGGTTCGACTCTTCTTCCGTCTCGCCACTGGCGGCGCGGCGCTTGGTCTTCGCGAGCTGCCCGTGGGCGACCGCGATTCGCGCGTTCGGGACGAGCTCTTTCATGCGTTGCGCGCGCTCGTAGAGCCCGTCGATGCGGTTGTAAACGTAGAAGACCTGCCCCCCGCGCGAGAGCTCGCGCGTAACGGCCTCGCGTAGCACTTGCGCGTCGAACCGGGTCACGATCGTGCGCACGCTTCGGCGGTCGGAAGGAGGCGTCGCGATGAGGGAGAGATCGCGGAGCCCGCCGACTGCCATCTGCAGGGTTCTCGGGATAGGAGTCGCGCTGAGCGTGAGCACGTCGACGCTCGATTTGATCTGCTTGATGCGCTCCTTGTGGGTCACGCCGAAGCGCTGCTCCTCGTCGACGACGAGGAGGCCGAGGGAGCGGAAGTGCACGTCCTTCGAGAGGAGCCGGTGCGTGCCGACGAGCACCTCGATTTTCCCCTCTTTCACGCCCTTCAAGATCTCGTCTTGTTCCTTCTTCGATTGGAAACGAGACAGGCAACGAACCGTGATTGGGTAGCCGGAGAGGCGGGCCTCGAAGGTGCGGAAATGCTGCTGCGCGAGCACGGTGGTGGGGCACAGTACGCACACTTGTTTCCCGGACATGGCGACGCGGAAGGCGGCGCGAATGGCCACTTCGGTCTTGCCGAAACCCACGTCGCCGCACACGAGCCGATCCATCGGCCGGGTGGACTCGAGATCGCCGTTCACGTCGTCGATCGCGCGCGCTTGATCGGGTGTCTCCTCGAAGGGGAACGTGGCCTCGAACGCGCGGTACTCGTCGTCCATCGGCTCGAGGGCGACCCCGAGCTGCGCCTTTCGTTCCGCGTAGAGGCGCAGGAGCTCGTCCGCCATTTGGCGAACTTCTTTTTTGACGCGCGCTTTGGTCTTCGAGAACGTGGAGCCGCCGAGGCGATCGAGCTTCGGGCTCTCGCTTTCGCCACCGGAGAACTTCTGGACTTGGTTCAGCCGGTAGACGGGCAGGTAGAGCTTGTCGCCACCGGCGTACTCGACGACCAAGAGGTCGACCACGTTGACGCCCACGTTCTTGTGGACGAGCCCGAGATAACGACCGACGCCGTGCTCCACGTGGACGACGAGATCGCCGACGCCGAGGCTGCGAAGATCTTCGAGGAACGGGCGGGTCTGGTCCTTCGTCTTTCGCTCGCGCTTCTTGTGCGCGCGGCCGCCGAAGATCTCTTCTTCGGTGACGATCGCGAGGGCGTCGCCAGGCAAGATCGCGCCGCGGCCGAGGGCGCTCGGCACCACGTGCGCGTCGATGCCTTCTTTTCCGCCTCGCGCGACAGAGCTGCCGCCAGAAGCGTGCAACATGCACTTGATGCCCTGGTGCTTCAGGAGACCCACGAGACGCTCGGCCTGCGTGACGGTGCGCGCGCTCAGAATGACGCGGAGGCCCGCGTCTCGAAAGTGCGCGATTCGGCGGACGAGGGGCTCGAGGCCGCCGACCTTGCCCTTCGAGGCCCGCGCGCGCTGCATCGCGAGCACGAGATCGTCTTGGTCGAACGCGCCGAGGGCGACAGGATCGCGCGCGACCTCGTAGGTGGAGAGGCCCGTCGTTTCGCCACCTTGCACGAGCGAGCGCCCGGTGGTGACGACGTGCCTCTTCGCGAGCTCGGCGAGCACCGTGGTCTCGTCGGTGAAGAACGCAGAGGCGGGAAAATGAAGCGTTCCCTCGCGTGCGTTCGCGTCCTCGTTCGCGCGGAAGATCTCTTCGCGGAGGCTCTTCACGACCGCCTCGGGGTCGTCGAGCACCACCGTCGCGTCTTCCGCGAGGTACGCGAAGGGAGCCTCGAGCTCGTCGTAGTACGCGGGCAGGTACCCGTCGGCGCCGAAGAACGCGCGTCCGCTCGCGACGTCGTCCGCGAGTGCGCGCGCGCGGGTGGTCGGCATGTCGAGCGCGTCGGCCATCTCGAGCACCCGCGCGCGCGCACGGGCCACGTTCTTCGGCGTAAAAATAGGCTCCCGTGCCGGCGGCAAGAGCAGCTCGGCGAGCATGTCGTCCTTGTTGGTGCGCTGCTCGAACGGATCGAAGCGCTTCATGCTGACGACCAGATCGTCGTAGAGCTCGATTCGAACCGGCTCGTCGCGGGCGTCGCTCCCGAGGTCGGCGGCGGGCCACACGTCGACGAGTGAGCCGCGGACCGCGAAGGTGCCCGGATCTTCCACCAGCGGCACGCGGAGGTAGCCCGCTTCACCGAGGCCTCGCAGCAGCGCGTCGCGATCGAGCGCCTCTTCGGCGACCACGCGGTACGTGTGTGCGCGGAGCGCCTCGCGCGGGAGAACACGCCGCGCGAGCTGCGCCGCGGTGGTGCACACGACCCTCCTCGCTTCTTTCCCGAGCAGCTTCGCGAGCGCGGCGACACGAGCCATCTCGCCGCGGCGATCGGGGTTCACGTCGGCGAACGGTGACGCCTCGGCCGGGACGAGGAGGCACAGGTCGACCGGCTTCGCGGCGTCGCCGACGTAGAACGCGATGTCGTCGCGCATGCGTCGCGCGTCTTCCCCCGTCGCCGACACGACCACGACCGGGCGCGCGGTGCCCTCGAGGATCGCGACCGCGATCGCCGCGGCCGACGAGCCGCGCACTTGGCTCACGTCGAGGCGCGGGCTCGCCGCGGAAGCGCGCGCGACGTCCGCGAGGGCCACCATGCCGCCCTCCGAGATGAGCGACGGCAGCGGATCGTCGACGTTCGGATCGCGCCGGACGAGGGACTCCGGCTCTTCGTCGAGGTGGTCGCCGAGCTTGGCGGCGAGGAGCGCGCGCTCTTCGGTTTTCCGGCTCACGCGCGGGTCTCCTCGATGACCAAAATGCGCGAAATTTCGCGGAAAACGAGCGCGAAACGCAGAGCGGCGGAAGAATCCACGCCCACCTTTTGGCCCTTCGCGCGGCAATGGGCAAGGGCCACGTTCATCGCTTCGTCGCGGCGCGGCGATCGCGCGTGAAGCTCACCCCTTCTTCGGCGGAGGTCGCTTCGCGAAGAGGCGAATCCCGGGAGGTGAGGTCGCGGCCGAACCCTTCGTGGACCCCGGCGTCCGCTGCACGAGGGATTCCGAAAAATCTTCGTGCGGGACGCAACACACGAGCGCGGCGGGTCGAGAGCGGGATGACAGGAGCGGGCAAGGTGCTCGCGACGTCACTCGAACGTTCTTCCCCGAGGCTCAGAATTCCATGTTTACCGCTCGTTGGCTCCTCGCGCTCGCCGTCATCCTCGCCGTTGCATGCACGACCGGATGCGCGCCCCGCATTCACGTCGTCTCGCAGATGGCTCCCAACCCCATCGCCAAGACGTCGTCGTTCAAGGTGGAGGAGCTCGTCTTCGAGGACCTTCACATCGGCGCGAAGACGGACACCGAGTACGTCGGTAGCTTCAAGAAGGGCACCACGCCGGAGCAGTGGTCGGACGACAAGGGCGCCATCGTCTCTGCGTTTGCGGTCGGATTCTCGGACGAGCAAGACGAAATCATCGCCAAAGACGGCGGCGAGTTCGTCGTCAAGGCGACCTGCAAGTTCATCGAGCCCGGCTGGTTCGCGGGAATCTCCAACGGCGCCGCGCGAGTGAAGGTGCACGTCAAGATTCTCCGGCAAGGTGGAGAGCTCGTCGACGAGATCGAAATCGAAGGCCAAGCCGTCACCGCAGACAAACGCTCGCGCCTGCGCGCCGCCGGCTACGAGGCCGGCACGTTCCTCGCAAAGTACCTCAAGAAGCGCGCAAAACAGCACGTGTGATACGTCCCGAAGACCGAGGGTGCTCGCGAACGGAATCGCGAGCACCTCGTCCGTTTCGAGGCTGGGGTGCCGTGGGTCGACGCTGTCACGCGACGCTCAAGCCTTCTTCGGCGGAGGTCGCTTCGCGAAGAGGCGAAGCCCGGCCGGAACGACGACGAGTGAAGCGACGAGGCCCGCCACCGAGCCTATAGCGCCGACGGCTCCGAGATCGAAGAGCCCCTCGAACCGGCAAGCGACGAGCGCCCCGAAGCCCGCTGCGGTGGTGAGCGCGGTCGCGGTGGAGAGCGGCGCCTGCTTGGCGAGCGCGGCGTCGACGAAGTCCCTCGTCAGGGACTTCCCGGGATCGTCGGTGTCGGCCGCTGCCCCTGCCCCTGCTGCGCGTTCGCTGTCGTCTTTGACCTCTTGCTCTTCCGCCGCGTGGAGCAGGAAGAGCACCTCGTCGAGCGTGATCCCGAGGAGGACCGGCAAGACGAGTGCATCATACACATGCCACCCGATGTGCAGCACGCGCATCGCCAAGCCCACCATCGCGATCTCGGTCGCGAGCGCGAAGAGGGCGAGCGCGACGCCCTTCACGCTGCGCAGCGTGGCGCCGAGGGCGATGCCCACGAACAGGGCGGCGAGGAGCGCGACGCGGGGCAAATCGTGCATCAACGTGCGCTTGAGAGACACCTCGAGGGCAGCAAAGCCCGTCACGACCACCCGCGACGACGCGCCCTTCAGCACCTCGCGCAGGCGCTCCGTCTTTTCGGCTTCGGGCTTCGGGCGTACGTACGCGGCGACGTAGTACTCGCCTTGGTACTTTTGCACGTGGCGTGCGAGCACCATCGAGAGCGGCCCGTGGGCGTCGACGGGGATCTCGTAGGTCTCGTGGCGCGGGTGGGCGAAGCTCTCGAGAGCGGGCGCGAACGCCTCGGGATCGAAGCCGACGAGGTCGAGGCTCTTCTTCAGCGCAGCCGCGCGAGAGGGCAAATCGAGCGCGTCGCGCGCGGCGAGGCGTGCCTCTTGTGTCGTACGCGAAGGCACGAACGTGGTCATCGCGTCGAAGCCGTCGATCGTGCCGTCCTTCGCGAGCGGCTCGAGCGCCTCCGCCACCGCGTCCATCTCGGCTGCCGCGCGGTTCAAGTCGGGATCGTGGGTGAGGAGCACCCACTGGTTCGCGCGGCCGCCGAAGAGCGCGTAGATCGCGTCCGACGTACGGAGCGGCTCGAGGGCAGAGGGGCGGAGCGCGACGACCGCCGCTCCCGCCTTCGGGGGGCCCGCCACCGCGAGCACCACGAGCAGGATCGGCAGCACACAGAGCGCCATCGTCGCCCGTGTCTTTCCCTTCGTGAGGCGCGAGGTCCATCCGATCCACGCGGCGGGAGGGAGCACCTTCGGCTCCTTCTTCTCGAGCCACGCGCCCACGTCCGGCGTGAAGAGCAAAATGGCGATCGCGGTGAGCACCTCGCCGATCGCGGAGAGGACCCCGAGCTGACCAAGGGCCGCGATGTCCGAGATCCCGAGCGCACCGAAGGCGAGCGCGGCGACGACGGCAGCGGTGAGGGTGGGCCGCGCGGAGACCCGTCGCGCGATTTCGGCCGCGATCTTCGGGGATTCCCCCTTCTTCCTCGCTTCGAGGAGCGCGCCGTACACGTGCACGCCGGTGTCGACGCCGACCCCGACGACCACCGAGGTGAACGCGACCGACAGCGAGGAAAGACGCGGATACACGAGCGCCGCGACCGCCGTCGTCCACACGGTCCCGAGCATGAGCGGAGGGAGCACCGCGAGCAGCGCACGCGCGCGGCGGAACGTGACGAGGAACATCACCGCCGAGAGCACGAACGAGAGCGTAGTGCTCAGGTAGAGATCGGTCCGGATCATGCGCTCGGTCGCGTAGGCGATGGCGTGTCCCCCCGTGAGATCGAAGCGCACGCCGGGGTGCAGCTTTCGCGTGTTTGCGAGCTCGCCCTCGACCTCCTTCACGAAGGCCTCTGCTGCCTTCGGATCGAACACGCGGCCACGCGGCTCGAGCACGACGAGGCGCGCCTTCCCGTGGTCGGCGACGAAGCTGCCCTCCGCGTCGGCGACGACACCGGCGGCGAGCTCGGCGTGCCCATCCCAGGGAATTTGCGAGAGGCGGAGCGGATCTTTGGTGATGATCTCGCGGACGTCGTCGGCGCCGGCGGGGGCGAGGAGGAGAGAACGTGTATCTTCCAGCCTTCGCTTCATGCCCTCGTCGGTGAGCGCCTTCGCGAGCTCGGCGCGGGCGAGGGGGCCGGCGTGGAGCCACGCCAAGGTGGGGTCGAGCGGCTTCGGCTCCGGCATCTGCACGACCACACGCGCGACGGTAGATTTGCCCTCGAGCGCCTTCGATGCTTCCTGGGCGGCCTTCGTGACCTCTGCTGGGTCGTCACCGCGGACGAGGATGACGCCCACGTCGCCGCCGCCGAACGCGCGGGTGAAGGTGGCGAGCGCCTCTGCCTCGGGGCCCTTCGGGAAGAGATCGGTCAGATCGCCGGAGAGGCGCAGGCGCGAGCTCGCGACGAGCGAGACGATACCGAGCAAGAGCGCGACGACCTGGAGCACCCGGAGCCACGGGCGTCGGTTTGCGGAGCCGGAGGCTCCCGCGCCGTCGCTCGATTTCACGCCTTTTCCTCGGGCTTCGTGCGAACGCGAACGCTCGTGATGCGGCGCCGGCGCATGCCGCTCACCTCGACGGTGAAGCCGGGGCAGAGCTCGGCTTTGTCGCCCGTGTGCGGGATGCGACCGATCCGATTTTGCACCACCGTGCTCACCGCTTCGCCCGCTTCCTCTGGCTTGATCTCGACCCCGATCTTACGGAGCTCTTCCATCGCCGCGCGGCCGTCCACGTCCCAGGCGTTCGTCTCACCGACGCGTGAAACGTGGGCGGGCTCTTCGTCGAACTCGTCGCGAATCTCGCCAACGATCTCTTCGAGGAGATCTTCCAGCGTCACGATGCCGCTCGAGCCGCCGTACTCGTCGACCACGATCGCGATCGGGATCTGCGTTTTTTGCATCTCGCGGAGGAGATCCAAACAGCCCTTTTGCTCCGGCACGAACAGCACGTCGCGGCGGAGCACGGCGAGGTTCGCGTGCTCGTGCCCGGTCTCGTCGAGGAAGACGTCCTTCGCGTAGAGATAACCGGCGACCTCGTCGAGCGAGCGGCCCTTGGTGAGCACGATGCGCGAGTACTGGAGGTCGCGGAGGATCTTGACCGCCTCCGGCCCGGTGGTGTCGATCGGGATCGACTTGACGTCGACGCGTGGCACCATCGCGTGGCGGGCGGCGCGCTGGGAGAAGCGGATCACGCGCTCGACGAGCTCGGCCTTGGCGCGCCCGTCCGGAGACTTGGCGGCGCTCGCGACGAGGATGCCCAAGACCTCTTCTTCCGAGAGCTTGCCTTCGCTCGCCGCGTCGCCGCTCATGCCGAGGAAACCGAGGAGCAACTTCGTGGAGTACTCCAGCACCACCAAGAGCGGGCGGAACATGACGAACACGAAGTGGAGCGGACCGGCCGACATGAGGGCCGTCTCTTCCGATTTTTGAATCGCGATGAGCTTGGGGATGAGCTCCCCGAAGAGCA
This sequence comes from Myxococcales bacterium, assembly GCA_013297655.1. Lineage (GTDB taxonomy): Bacteria > Myxococcota_A > Polyangia > Polyangiales > Polyangiaceae > JAAFHV01. The sequence goes on from JAAFHV010000117.1 coordinate 14,226, forward strand.
CGTGCCCGAAGGTCAGCACCACGAGCGCGATCGCCGTCGCGACGATGGTGAGGGCGTGCCCAGGATCGCGACCGGTGATCTTCGTGACGAGGGCGACGAACGCGTGCTCGATCGCGGGCTCGCCGATCCACCCGAGGCCGAGGCTCGCGAGGGTGATCCCGAGCTGCGTGACCGAGAGGTAGCGCTCGAGGTTCGACACCACGACTTCGGCGCGTTTGTACTTCGGGTTGCGCTTCGCCTTCGCGCTGAGGTTCGTCGTGCCGACTTTGACGAGCGCGAACTCCGCGGCTACGAAAAAGCCGTTCAACGCGATGAACACTAGAGCGGCGAGGAGACCGAGCACGGGCCACGCGTTTTATCACGGAACGCGAGCGACCGTATGACCGACCCGCGTTCTGCCGTTCGTGCACCCCGTCGCGAACCGTGCCAGCGCCATTCCCACGCCCGAATCACTGCGTGAGCTTCACCTTCGGTACCGCGCCGTCGCCCTTCGCGAGGAGCGCGTAGCGGGCCATGTTCTCCATCACCCGCGCCACGTACCCGCGCGTCTCGGTGTAGGGGATTGACTCGACGAACACCTCCAGATCGAGGCCCGCGCTCCGCCCTTGCCACCGCGCCATCGCCTCGGGACCGGCGTTGTACGAGCCGGCGACGCGAAGCGGATCGTTCTCGAACTTCTCGCCGAGCTCGCGAAGATAACGCCCGCCGAGGTGCACGTTCACCTCTGGTCGGGTGAGGAGCGCGGGCTCGTATTTCGAGGATTCGCGCTCGGCGACCGCCTTCGCCGTCTCGGGGAGGAGCTGCATGAGGCCCACCGCTCGCGCAGGCGACACGACGTCCGGATCGAAGCCGCTCTCTTGGCGCATGACTCCGTGAACGAGGCCGACGGGGAGGTTCTCTTTTGCCTCCGCCTCGCGAACGGCCGCCTCGTACGGCTGGGGAAACGCGCAGTCCCAGACCCAGCGCGCGCGCCCGCTCGGGGCCTCCGAGAGCAAGCTCGACGGTGCCCGAAGCGCCACTTGGTACCTGCGCTTCGCGTGCCCGAGCATGCCGTAAACGCCGCAGAGGGCCTCCACGCCGCGGCCGCCGCTCTGACTCTCCACGAACGCCTCGCGGGTGCGGAGCTCTTCTTCGGCGTCGTCGTCGAGGCCGACCTCGTGGAGGGCGTCGGCGGGGGCGGGGAGCGCGATTTGCAGAGGCACCGCGGCGCCAGTGGCGGGCTCGACCCACGGCACCGCGGGGGCCTTCGCGTCGGCGAGGCGCGCCTGCGCCACGAGCGCGGCGAACGTGAGCGTATGGGTGCGCACCACCTCCGACCACCGAGCGACGGCGTGGGTGCGATCGCCGTCCCGCAGCGCGGCGAGGGCCGCCAAGTCGATGTATCTTGCACGCGAGCGGCTCTCGTCGGCGCTGTCGGCGAGGGCCTCGAAGAGCCTCCGCGCGGCCGCGTAGTCGCGGGCCATGAAGTGGGCGAGGGCGCGGTAACGGGGAACGTCTTTCTCGCCGTGGCGCGAGGTAGCGAGCTCGTCGAACGCGACGACGGCCTCTTTGTAGTCGCCGTGGAGATAGGCGATCCGCGCGATATGAAACTTCGCTTGAATCGCGAAAGGTGATTTTGCGTAGTGATCGCGCACGTGTTTCATCGCGACCTGCGCCTCGCGGTCCTTGTCGGCGCGGGAGAGCGCTCGCGCGGCGAGGAACGCGTCTTCCGCGGCCTTCGGCCCTCCCCGTCGCTCGCACGCCAAATAGGCGACGGACGCTTCGGTGTATCGTGCACGTGATTTGTAGAGCGCCTCTGCCTTCGCGTGGCAGAGGTCGTCCGCCGACGCGCGGCCCTTGCTCCCGACGGCGTGCTCGACGGCCTTGAGCGCTTCGTCCGTCTCCGCGTTCTCGGCGAGCTCGTGGGCGCGCGCGAGCCAGTCGTCGGACGTGAGCGGCCGGCCGAGCTTCGCGACCGCGCGTTCGGCGTCTTTCTGCGGAGCGTGGACCGCGAGCCAGCGCGCGTCGTCCTTGTCGGTTCCAGGGTCGTCGTGGGGGAGAAAGAGGCGAAGCTTCCGCGCCTCGAGCTCGAGCCCCTTCGGCCTTTTGTCGTGGGACAGAATCCTGTCGCACGCGACCCTCGCCCGCGCGGCGTCGCCGGCCTTTTCGTAGGCCCGCGCGGCGGCGAGATACGACTTCGGCGTTCCCTCCGCGAAGAAGCCCTCTGCCGCGACGTCGAACGGGCCCACCTCCGCCATCGCCGCGCGTCGCATGCGCTTGATGCGATTCTCGAGGAGTGGCAGTTCGGCCTCGAGCTTCACGAGGAGACCGAGCGCGAGCTTCGCGTCGTTGCGTTCGAGGGCGGCGCGGGCACGGGCGAGCTTCACGAGGGGTTTGTCGCGCTCGCCGTCGGTCATCGCGAGGGCGGAGGTCTCCGCGTCTTCCCACCGCGCGCGCCTCACGTCGTCGCGGAACGCGGCGCTCGGGTTCTTCGGTGAGGCCCCTGCGTCGCGCGTACCGGCAGCCGCTGCGGGCACCGTGGCCTCGTCGCGTCGGTAACGGTGGCGTCGGCTTCCGCCACGTGGTCTGCGTCCGGCTCTGCGGTCTTCGGCGACTTGCACCCGAGGCCGACCACGAAGGCGACGAAGATGGCATATCCGAGGCGCTCAGCGGTAAACACCGAAGCCTCCATTGCCCGCAAAATTGCCGGTCGGAATGCCCGTGTGATCCTCGCGCGCGAGGACTCGAAGGAGGCGCGGGAGGGCGAGGGTGGCGCCGTGCTCGCCACGCTCGATGCCCACCCACGCGCGGCCCATTTTCTGCGCCACCGCCGCGGTCGTGCCGCTCCCGAGGAAGGGATCGAGCACACGATCGCCCGGCTTCGTTGCCAATGCACAAATGCGCTCGAGGAGACGCTCGGGCTTCTTGTTGCGGACGAACGTGACACTGCCTTCGCGCGCGATCCCCTGGAATGGCACGTCGCTCCACACGTTCGTGAGCGGCTCGGACAGCACCGGGGCCGCGTCGCCGGACGTGTCGATCGTGCCGTTCCGGGCGAGAGGGCGAACCTTGGACGACAAGAACAAGATGCGATTCCCTCCCCGAAGGAGCATGTCGGAGTGGCCCTTACGCTCGAGGCGAAGCACGCGCTCGGGGGCTGCTTTGGAGGCGAGCACCATCGCCTGCGCCTCCCGGGATACCGCCTCGAAGCGCACCTGCGCGAACCTCACGACCTGCCGCGCATGCACGCGCGCGAAGCTCGCCACGTGCGCGTCCCACGCTGGCCCCATCGCCGCGCGAGCGGCGCGGGAAGAGGAATGCCCGTGTCCCAGCGCGCGCGCCGCTGCCTTCGCGAGGGGAACGAAAACGTAGGCTTCGGGCGCCGCATCCGGGTCTTCCAAGAACGTGCGGTACGCGCGGTCGATTCCGTCGCGCCGCGTGAAGAGGGCATTCGGGACGAACGACGGCTTCTTTTTGGCGTACACGAGCACGTAGTCGCACACGTTCACCGGGCCGCGATTTCGGGCCTTGTGTCCCGTCGCCGCGCTCCGCACGAGCGTGATCGTGCTCACCCGGTTCGGTGCGCCGAACACCTCGTCGAGGAGGCAGAGCAACGTCCCTAGCTCGGTGTCGTCGATCTCGGCGACGAGGGCGCCGTCTTCGGCGAGGAGGGCGTGGCAAGCCTCGAGGCGCGGGCGCATCATCGCGACCCACGCCTCGCGCGAACGGGAGTCGTCGTACTCCGCGAACGCATGTCCGCTGTTGAACGGCGGGTCGACGTAGACGAGCTTGAACGGCGCGACCCCTTCACGAAGGAGCGCCCGCATCACGGCGAGGTTGTCGCCCAAGTACAGGCGATTTTCCCCGTCCGCGCGCGGCGTCGGGGAGCACGTCTCGTCACGCGTGAACGTCGCGGCGCGGGCCACGGTTCCCGCGCGCGAGCCTCGCGCGCTCAACGCGGCGGGGGGACGTAGGGCCCGCGAATCCACTCTCTCGTGATCCGGTGGTAATTGCCTGTCGCGCCGAGGCCAGCCATCACGCTCGCGAGGCCCCACTGGAGCCTATTCATGAAGGTGTGCTCGGTAGGCATGTTGATCGGCTTCGGGAGCGCCGGGAACGAGGCGTCCTCCCGCTTCACGATCTTCTTCATCCCGCGCGCCAAGTACGCCACCGTCTCGCGCGCCGCCTCGTGGGAGTGCGTGTAGATTGCATCTTGCGTGAGCGGGATCATGACGAATTTCGTGTAGTCGGTATAGAGGGCGAAAGCCTCTTCGTCCGAGGGGTCGAAGCCGAGGAACTCCACGCAGCAGCGGTAAAATTCGTCCCAGTCTTCGTCCATCGCGGCGATGACGTAGCGCTTCTCGCCGGCGATTAGGGAAGGGGAGAGGATCTTGTGGCAGCCGAAATCGAGGAATCCCACTTTGCCGCCGCCCAAGAAGCGGTAATTGCCAGGGTGCGGGTCGGCATAGAGCACGCCATGGCGAAAGAGGGCGCGCATCATGAAGCGCCATATGGTCTCCCCCGCGGCGCTCTTCTCTTCTGCCGAAGCCTCGGCGCAGAAGGTTTTGTAGTCTTGCCCGCCGAGGAGCTCGGTCGTGAGCACCCGCCTCGTAGAGAGCGAGTGGTGCACACGCGGGATCACGATCTCCGGATCCTCGCGGTGGATGTGGCGGAACAGCTCCGTCGCGTCGGCTTCCTTGGAGTAGTCGAGCTCCGCCATGAAGACCGACTTGATCTCTTCGAGGGTCTCTTTCGTGTGATAGCGGCGCCCCACAGGCGACATCATCTGCTCGAGGAGGGAGATGCTCTTGAGATCGTTCTCGATCGCCTTGTCGATGCCCGGGTACTGCACCTTCACCGCGACACGGTCGCCGCCGCGTGTGGTCGCGCGATGCACCTGCCCGATGCTGGCGGCGGCGAAGGGGTCGTCCTCCCACTCGGCGAACACCTCTTCCGGTACGCCGAGCTCGGCATTGACCACTTTGCGCGCGGCCTCGCGAGAGAGCGGGGGAGCCTTCGCTTGGAGGCCCTTCAAGACCTCCTGGAACTTCTCTTCGTATCCCGGTGGAGCTAGGCCGTCGATGTACGATGCCATCTGCCCGAGCTTGAGGGGGAGCCCCTTCATCTCGCCGAGCGTCTTCAACATCGCCTCGGCCGTCTTCTTCGCCGTGGCGCGGAGCTCGTCGCGTTCTTTCTTCGCGTCCTCCGGGGTCGACTTCATGCCGACCGCTTTTTTCATGGCATTCGTCGCGAACGGGATCGCCTTCGGGGCGAGCGCGCCGAGGCGGAGGAGCCTCCCGAGGCGCGAGGTCGGAGGCGCGTCGGGGCGTTTTTCGTTCGCCTCGTCCCTCTTTCCAGGGCCGTCTTCGTCGCCGTCACCTGCCATCGGCCCGGATGGGACCAATTCGAGCACTCCGCGTCAAGCACGAGCGACATCGCGCACGGGGTCGGTGCGTCCGAGGTGACGACCGGTCGACCTCGGCACGTCCCACGTCTCGACCCTCGTCGCGAAGCGCGGTAGGCCTCGGCGAATGGAGATTTTCCTCTGAGCGAGCTCGCGAAGGTGATCGATCGCGACGGGCTCGACGGCGATCCCGGACCTCGTGTGCGCGTGCGCATCGGCGTTCCGCGCGCGTGGGCCGAGGTCGGCGCGACCGTGATCGTCGAGGCTCCTCGCCGTGTCGCGTGCGCGCGCTGCGACGGAGGCGGGTGCGACGGGTGTGGCCGCAGCGGCGTGGTTCGCCTCGCCGACGATCCCGCGTCGCGCACGTTCAGGCTCGCGCTCCCGACGAGCCTCGGCGAGGGCGCCATCGTCCGCCTCGCTCGCCCCTTCGGCGACGCGAGCGAGGTCACTCAGGTGCTCTGCGAGATACGCGCGACGGACGCGCCGGAGAACTGCACCCGCGAAGGCGGCCCCGGCGCCGCCCTCGTCCCGGCCGCCACCACGGCCCTCGCCGTGATCCCGAAGGGCAGCGGGCCCATCGTGGGGGTCGTCCTCGCCGTGCTCGCCCTCGTCTCCTTGTGGCTCCACGGGTGCTGACAGCTTAGCTAGGCAACGAGGGTGTAAGGCGATTAGCCCTTTTTGCTGCCGAGCGCCGCTTTGCGCTTTTTGGCATACGCGTCGGCGTCGATCTCTTCCCCGCGCGACCACGCGAGGAGCGTATCGGCGACGAATCCCGAATAGGCCGGCCCGAGGCGGAGCGTGAGAAAGTCGGCATAGAGCGCTTCGACGACCTCCTCCACCTCGCGCAAGAGATGCATACGCTCGAAGAACACCTCCTGCGCCTCCACCTCGACACGCTCGGCCTCGGCGTATGCGCTTCGCTCGCGTTTCTTCGCTGTCTTCGGCGGGCCGCCAATCTCGTCGAGGCCGACGATCTCTTCTTCTTGGAGCACCGTCGGGAGTGAAACCGCAGAGAGCGCGAGGCTGTCGCCGCGGATCGCGAAGTTGGCCTCCCGCTCGCCGAGCACGAGGTGAAAGCCCATCTTCTCCGGCATTTTGCCGAGCAAGAGTGACTCTTTGGCCTCGCGCGCTTTCCCCGGCAACGAGCCTCGGATCTTGGTGCTCTCTTTTTCGGCGGAGAGGGAAAGCTCTTTTTCCACCCACATCCCGAACGAGCCGTGCGCCTTCGTGGAGAGGGTCGCCTCGAAGATCTCGGTCTCGAACCAGAGGAACAGCAAGAGCTCTTTCCCGAGGTGCCGGGTGCGTTCCACCTTTTGGTAAAGGTCCATCAGCTCTCCTCCTCTTGGCTCACGACGAGCGGCTCGGCGTCGACGAGGGCGCTCTCCTGCGCCTTCGTGAGCCCGAGGCGGTGGCCGAGGGTATAGGGCGCCTCGCGCAAGAGCTTCACCTGGAAGGTCTTCTCGAAGAGATCGGTGAACACCATATGCACTTTGGGGCTCGTGCCGAAGAAGCGCACGATTCCTTCGTTCGTATTCCAGGTGACGTCGTTGGAGCGCACTTGCGGCACAAGGTTTCGGCGCAGCTTCCGCGCGACTACCTCTTTCAGCTCGAGCTTCTCTTTCCGCGAGAGGCGCTCTTTGCCCTTCTTCTCGAGGTAAATCTTCTCCGCCTCTGCCACCTTCGACTTCAAGAGCGCGCCCGGAATGGCCCACTTGTCGGTGCGGAAGCCGAGGTTCACGAACTCGTTGTAAAATACATCTTCGTGCTCGAGCTCGAGCTCGAAGGCCTCGCCCACCTTGCACCAGCCGGAGCGCTCCGGCTCTTCGTCGTCCGCGGTGAGCGGGCGCTGCACCTTCCGTTTGACCTTGGCGAGGCCATGGGAGGCGAGATCGGACGGGGCGTCGCCGTCGACGAAGAAGCGAACGTAGGTGAGTGAGCCGCGAAAGAGGGACACGCGGCGGGCCACTACCAGACTCGGATCGATGCGACCACCGCTTCGTCACCGCGCGACGATCGACGGCTCGGTTTCGGCGCACATCCGCGCATCGCGTCAGCGTCAGCGTCTGTGGAGGTCGCGGAGCTCGTGGATCATGGTCACGAAGGAGCCCTCGCCCACGGCGCCGGCGTCGCCGCGGAGGAACGTGCGCGTCGCGACGAGCTTCTCGTGGAACTTGGCTGCGTCGGGGCGCGCGTCGCGCTCGAACGCGAGCCCAGCGTCTACCGTCGCGACGATCTCGGCGGGCAGATCGGGGGCCACCTCGCGGAGCGAACGGGCCGGTTTTTTCGCCGCCGCGAACCACTGCGCGAAGGTGGTGTCGGCCTCGTGCACGTTGCGCCCGGAGAGACAGCGAAAGAGCACCGCCGCGAGCGAAAATACGTCCGAGCGACCATCGACCTCGTCCGATCCGGCGCCGAGCGCTTGCTCGGGTGCCATGAACGCGGGCGTGCCGAGGAGCGAGCCCTCGACCGTCTTCGCGGCGATGCTGCGGCTCTTGCCGACCCCGAAATCGAGCACCTTCACCGCGCCCGCGTGGGTGAGGAAGATGTTCGCGGGCTTGAGGTCGCGGTGCACGATCCCAGCGGCGTGAACGACCTTCAGCGTGTCGGCGACGTCGATCCCGATGTCGAGCGCATCGCCGACGACGATCGTCGTTCGCGCGGCCAAGCAGGCCTCGAGGTTCTCCCCGTCGAGGAGCTCCATGACGAGGTAAGGGCACCGATCTTCGGATACGCCGTCGTCCACCACACGGCATACGCCGGGGTGTTTGACGCTATTGACGAGATAGGCCTCTTCGAAGAACCGCGCGACCAACACGTCGTCTCCGGTGAGAGGCAAATGGAGAATCTTGATCGCGATCGATTTCCCGCCTTCGTCGCGCGCGGCGTACACCGTCGCCATGCCTCCGTGGCCGATCACACGATCGATGGTGTATGCGCCGACGGTCGTGCCGAGGCGACGGTTGGAGGGATGGGGGAGGGGGGCTTTTTGTCCTGGGTTTTCCACGCACGCTCCTATCGGCTCGACGCGCCGTTGCCGAGGAGACGATAGCAGGAAACGGGCGCGTTCGACGTGCCTCAACCGCGGCGGAGGATGAGCTCGTGATCGCGTGTTTCGCCGACTGGAAATTCGTACTCCCCGACCTTCACGAACCCGCGCCGCGCGTAGAGGCGCTGCGCTCCGTGGTTCTCCGACCACACGCCAATCCATAGTGGCCCCGGGGCGTGCTCTTCGAGCCACCCGAGGGCGGCTTCCAAAAGGCGTGACCCACGCCCGCCGCCTTGATGCGACGCGAGCAAATAGAGCCGCTTCAGCTCGCCGTCGTTCGGCTTTACGTCGGGGTGGGGTAGCTGGCACGGCCCGACGAGCGCATATCCGACCGCTTTGCCGTCCTCTTCGCCGAGCCACGTGGCCGACCGCGGCGCCGAGAGATCGTGCCGTATCCGCGCGAGGCCGTAGGCGCCCGGCAAGAAGCTCTCGAGATCCGCCGGCGGGTAGAGGTGGCCAAACGTTTCGACGAACGTCGTCGTCCCGAGGGCGCTCAAGATCTCCGCGTCTTCGAGGGCGGCGCGGCGCACGGTGAAGCTCATCGCCGCACCTCTATCGCGCGGTCTCGTCCCCGGGAAGCGATTCGCGATCGCGGGCTCGCGTCGACTGGGCAGCGCTCGGGTTTTTCTTTCGGCGCCATGTCACACGTGCGCCGCTCTCGACTTCTCGGGTCCACGCCCTCGGCGCGCCGCGGCCGGTGCTCGTGACGGTGCCCTCGTGGGTGCTGCGCGGACGCACGGCTCACGCTCGACCGAGCTTCTCTCGCCTCGTTCCCGCGGCCGCCCCATCTGGCGTCCCGAAGGTCTCACCATGCACAAAATGGCTCTCTCCGTGCTCGCGCTCCTTCCTCTCCTCACGGCGTGCTCCGACGCGACCGAGCCCCCGCCGGCGACCGCGCCGCGAGACGCGTCGCCTTCGTCGTCGAGCACACCCACCCCGACGAGCACGTCGACGGGGGCTCCCGTACTGCCAACGAGCACGGCCACCGGCAACCCCGGTCTGCCTCCGCCCCCGCCCGTTCCGGCGCTCGTCGACGAGGTGGTCGTGAGGATCGATGGGCCGCGTCCTCCCGGGGCGCTGCGGGTGACGACGGTCTGGCTGAACCAGCCGCCCGCGAACGGGCTCACCCCGAGCCCCACGTTCGTCGTCGGGGCGAGCGTCCCCGTGCCGCTCGCGCTCGCGGCGACCGTAAAAATCCCCGCGACGCCGCCTCCCGTCAGCGCTCGTGCCCTATCCGCGAATGGCGATTATACCGCGCTCGGCCGGATCTTCGTCTACGAGGATACGAACGGGAATGGCACTTTCGACGCTACCCCTGCCGCGAGCGGGGCTTCGTTCGTCGATCGCATCGTAGGGTATGTCGGTGCGCGAGTGGCCGATCCGGCGACCGGGCGGGAGAGCACGTCGAGCTACTCTATCGGGTATCTCCAGGGGGCGGCGCCGAGCGGAGGGGTCTTCGCGGGCGCGACGCAAGGTTACTCCGTCATCCAAGGCAAGGAGACGGGCGGACCGGTGGTGAGCACGGTGCTCCCGCTCTCTACCGTCGTCCCGGTGAAGCTCGTCGCCGAGCCGGCGCTCTCGTGCGCGGGGGTGAGCCCGCTCCCGTCTGGTGGAATGGGTGGCCTCCGGCTCGACAACGTCATCGCCGCGCCCGTCACGAGCTTCTGCCCCGGCAATGCGCCGCTCCCGCTCGGCGCCGTCCGCTGCACGGCACCGGGGCTCAACTTCTACGTCTCGACGGTGAGCCAGCCCACGTCGTCGTTCGTGCGCGCCGCTTGCGGTGAGGTCCTCGAGTCGTGCGTCGTCCGCAGCAGCGACACCGTGCTCCCCGGGCCGCTCGTCGGCGCGAGGCCGGTGGGTTGGCCATGCCCCTGAGCGGCCCCTCGCGGCGTTCGAGGCAAAGGACGACACGAAGACCCACCACGAAGGACAACGCGAGCGACGCGTGCCCTGCGATTGCTCGCCGGGGCGCCTCGAGACCGTCTATACCGCCCTCGCACCGCGCGATCGCATGGCATCGCGGCAGAGAGCCGATTCGTGAGCCCCTGGGAGAAGCATCGCCGAGATTTCCTCGAACGAACGCGGTTCGGTTCGCTCGACGGTCTGCGTTTCCTCGCCGTCGTCCCGGTGGTCTTCCATCACTCCACGCCGCACCCGCTCGCGGGCATCCTCGGGAAGGGGCCGCTCGGCGTCGATCTGTTCTTCGCGATCTCGGGCCTCCTCATCACGACGCTCTTGCTCCGCGAGCGCGAGCGTCGAGGCACCGTCGAGGTCCGTGCGTTCTACATGCGTCGCGCGAGGCGCATCTTGCCCCTCTACTACGCGGTGCTCGGGCTCACGGTCGTGCGCGCGTTGGTGCTCCCGGCCGACTCGCCGGTGCGGGCGCATTTTTTCGCGAGCCTGCCGTTCTTCGCGACCTTCACGACCACGTGGTTCGTGCGGTTCGGTGTGCCGCATCCGGTGCTCTTCGCCTATTCGTGGTCGCTCGCGGTGGAGGAGCAGTTCTACGCGGTGTGGCCGTGGATCGTGCGCCGCGGCTCCGCGTTTGCGTTCGCGGCGGTGCTCGTCCTCCTCGCGGTCGATGTCGCCGCCGGCGCGGGCCACCTCTCGAGCCTCGGCGCGCTCGCGGTCACCATCGCGACGAGCCTACGCCCACCGCTCCTCTTCGGCGTCCTCTTCGCGTGCGTTTTGCACACGGAGCGCGGATACCGCGTGATGTACGCGCTCCTCGGTAGCCGTCTCGCGATCGTGGTCGTCGCGCTGCTGCTCGCGGTCGCGCTCGGCACCACCTGGATACCGCTCTTGGGCACCCAGCTCCTCCTCGCGCTCCTCGTCGCCGCGAGCGTGATACGCGAGGACCATGCCCTCTCTGCGCCGCTCACCGCCCGGCCGATCGTGTGGATAGGCCAAGCGAGCTACGGCGTTTACATGTTGCATCTCGCAGCTATCTTTTTGGCCAAACAGGTCGTCTCGAGCGACCGCGCGAATGGCGCGTACGTCTTCGCGCTCGCATTCCCGCTCTCGTTGCTCTTCGCGGCCGCCTCGAAGCGTTGGTTCGAGGCGCGGTTTTTGGATTCGAGGCCGGCGGCGGGGCGTGTCGCCAATGAGTAGCGTCGCCAGGGAATGGGCAGTGATGGGCGTGCTCCTGCGCTCGCGAACGGGTGTGATGTCGGCTCTTGCCCTCCGCGGCGAAGCCTACTTGGAATGCTGCCCTGGATGATAGGCCGTGACGTAGAGCTCGTTCGAGTACATGGTCGTGCCCTGAAACCCGTTGCCGAACGAGAAGCTCCACGCAAAAACGTGCGAGGGCAAATCGGGGTCCGCGTTGCAGGGGAGGCCGTTCGCCGCCGCATGGCAAGACCAGTAAAGGTAGGGCTCGAGGTTGCGGAACGGACCTACCACGCCGTCGCCAGCGCGCACCACGGGCGTGCCTTTCTTCAGTCCGAGTAGGTTGTAATAAAGACTTCCGAGCGGGCTCCCTTTGCACCCGAAGCCGAACGTGTCCTTCGCGCTGCACGTGGGGTCGGAGGCTACCGTCGGGGGCAGTTGCCATTGCCGCTGCCCAAGATACCCACGCCCGCCGTCTGCGCGGTTCATCGCGGCGACCCAGGCGAGGGCAGTCGTGTGGCTCATCGCCCCGCTCGTCGCGATTTCCTTCACGCCGAACGCCTCCGTCGCCGCCAGGTTCGCGTCCGCGAGCCACGTCACGTCGGCCGCCGGGTCGTACACGAGCTTGTCGGCCTGCCCGCGCGCCGGCACGCGCCCTTTGAGCATGGGGATGACATACATGTGGTTGCGCGACACGTTGCTTCCCTGAAAGCCGTTGTTGAACGAGAAGGTCGTAAAGCCGTTTTCGTTCGTGTCGGAGTGGTTCGCGTTCAACGACGCCGACCAATAAAGGTAAGGCTGAAAGTGGGTAAAACCCTTGATCGCGGTGGTCGTCGCCGGGATCGGCACTGCGCTGCGCGGCGACGTGAGCGAGAGCGTTTTCAGGTACACCGTCGCGAACATGCTCTTCGTGCAGCCGAACCCGAACGAGTACCGGTTACGACTGGAGCACGCGGGGTCGCTCGCGGGCGTGGAGGGGAGCGCCCAGTCGTTGCGTCCCAGATATCCCGCTCCGTTTCCGTACGCGTTCAGCGCCGCGATCCATTTGACCGCCGTCTTGTAGTCCATCGATCCGCTCGGGTTGATGCCCTTGACCCCGAGCGGCAATGACGAGGGGAGGTTCGCGTCCGCGAGCCAGGTCACGTCGAGCGTACGATCGTAGACCGTGTCGGCGCCTCCCCCGCGGCTCGTCGCGGGCGCGCTCGGCGTCGAAGAGGCAGGCGGTGCGTCGTTTGCGGGCGCCTTGGGCGTAGGATCGGCGCGGCGGGGCTTCGATGCATTGTCGCCGTCACGCCGAGGAGACCGGCATGCCACCAGCGCGAGCAACAAGATCCCTGCCTGCATGTGCCTGCCGGACGTGGCGACGGATCGGACAATCGACAAGGAACCTCCCCGGACCACCACGAGCGCGCACGAAGCCGGCTCCGATGCGGTCGAACCCTCGAGCGTAACCCGAGGGCGCGCTCGTCGGCGAGGCTTCTCCTCGGCGCTCGCGAAGAACGACGCGAGCGAGCCTGGCGACTCCCCTCAAGGGCAGTGGTTCTGGGTATTCCCCGGAGTGCCGAATTGGGCGCTCGTTCCGAACGAGAGGGTCGCTTTGCACCACCCTGCGGGCGTGTCGTTCGCGGTCGCCGTCCGCGCCGACACCTTCACCTGCATGGTGGCGCCCTTGTCGAAGGGGAACGCCGTCGTGAGCACCACTTTGTCGATCACGGTTCCCCCGCACGTGAGGATCGCGGAGTCGCCCGTGTTCGCGAGCACGAAGCCGTTCCCGTACTCGAACGCGACCCCCGAGATTCCACCGTTCGCGCTCGCGGTGCCAGAGCGCGCGAGCACGATCGCGCTCTTCGCCGGG
>JAAFHV010000118.1 GCA_013297655.1 Myxococcales bacterium
TCGCCTCCGCACGGATCCGGGCAAGCTTCGGTCGCTGACGGTGCTCGCGATCGATCCGGATCCGGAGAACCTCGCGAGCTCGCGCGCCCTCCTCGAGAGCGCAACGGACCTGCCCTTCACGGTAGCGCTCCACCAAAAAGAGGGCTTTTTGGAGCGTTTTTCGCGCGCCGACATGGAAGGTCTGGCGAAGACGGCCGGCGGCAACGTGGTGATGAACTCGGCCTACACGATCCACCACACGGTGCATCCGATCGGGAACGCGTCGCTCCGCACCGATCTTTTCCGGGCGCTCCGCGAGGCGTTCCGACCCAAGCTGTTCACGCTCGTCGAGCCGAACGCCAACCACGACACGGAGCTGCTCGGACCGCGTCTCCGCGCGTGCTTCGAGCACTTCGGCACCGTGTTCGACCTCATCGATCGCTCCACCCTCCCGCGCGAGGAGAAGTTCGTCATCAAAGAGAAGTTCTTCGGCCGCGAAATCCGCGATATTTTCGGCACGAGCGACGCTTTCCGCTGCGAGCGACACGAGCCGCTCGACTCGTGGCTCCTCCGCCTAACCAAGGCCGGATGGGAGCCCTACGACGCACTCGGTACGATCGACGTGACCCTCCCCACCTACTGCTCCGCCGCGGTCGACGACGGCCTCGTTCGGCTCGGCTACCGCGGGATCCCGCTCCTCTCGGTGTTCGCCTATCGCGCAGCGACTTCTTCCTCGAGCCTCTCATGAATGGCGGTATCGTCGATCCCATGGACGAGATGCAGGTGCACGGCGCCTTGATGGTCGGGTTCGCGCAAGCGTGCGTGAACCTCAACATCGTAGCGGGGCAGGACGCGACCCGATTCATCGGCGGCCTCCAAATCAACGACTGGTATCCGCTTTCACAGTGGGAGAAGCTGCAAGAGCTCGTGATTCGCTCGTACGGAAACGTCGACCCGATCATGGTCAAAGTGGGAATCGCGATGATGCACGGCTGGTACCACTTCGGGCCCGGCAAGAGCGTCGTCAAGAAGGGTATTTCGTTCCTCCACTATCAAACGGGCTCGGGCGGCTTCGCGAGCGTGGTCCGCGGACCGGAGAGCGTGGTGGGGTCCTTCGAGCTCGAGCAGTTCGACAAGACGAGAGGCATCGCGGTGGTGCACTCGACGACGCCGTTCAATCGCAAGATGGAGTGCGGTGTCATCGTCGGCGGCATGACGGCGCCGGGCGACATCGACTTCGTCGACGTATCGAACGAGGCTGACCCCGATCGCCTCGTCGTGGAGTTCCACTGATGGAGGCGCCGATCACCCTCGAGGACGTGCTCGCCGAGAACGACACGAAGCTGCTCTCTCGGCTCTCCGAGAAGGAGCTCTTGCGCCTCTACTGGAAGTTTCGCGGGCTCGCGAAGACGCTGGAGCGCGACACCGCGTTCTGGGGCTCGACGAACGAGAACCTCAAGGTGGCCTACGACACGCTCGACGAGAAGGAGCGAGAGCTCGCGTCGGCCTACAACATCATTCGCGAAGATCTCGAGGTCGCGGCGAGCGTACAGACCGCCCTCTTGCCGCGGATGTTCGCGACGATGGCGAGCGAGCTCGAGCTCTCCGTTTACCATAAGCAGCTTTCGGAGGTCGGCGGCGACTACTTCGACTACTTCCGCACCGCGACCGACCGCTACGCGATCGGCGTCTTCGACATCTCCGGCCACGGGGTCAGCTCTGCGCTCGTCATGGCGTACCTGAAGGCTCAGTTCATGACGATTATGGAGCGCCTCGAGGACCCGGCCGAGATCGTCGAGTGGGTCAACAAGGCATCGTTCGACTTTCTGCGCGAGGTCCGCAAGTACGCGACCGTGAACTTCACCACCTTCGCGGAGGATAGGCTCACCTACGTATGCGGCGGGGGCTATGGCCTCGTGCTCGCGAAGAGCGGCGAAGAGTACGTATTCGAGAAAAAGAACCACTTCTTGGGCCTGCGCCAAAAGCCGTACGTCGAAAAAGAGCTTCCGTTCGTAGTCGGAGACCTTCTCGTGCTCTACACCGACGGCATGGTGGAGGCTCAAAACGCGGAAGGGAGCGACTACTCGGTCGCGCGGCTGAACGGGCTCGTCCGCAAGAATCGCGAGCTCGCCACCGACGACATCGTGCGAATTTGCGTCGAAGACTATCGGTCGTTTCGTGTCCAGGACTCGGACGACATCACGCTCATCGTAATGAGGAAGACATCATGAGCGGCGAAACTGCCAATCCGGCGAGCGAGCTCGACGAAGCGCGCCTCATGCAGACTCGTACCAAGTATCGACTCTCCCTCGGTCCGCTCGACCACGTAAGCGGTGACTTGGGGGGCCTCGTCGGCGAACAAACGATGCAGATCCTCGGCATGTTCTACCCGCGCAACATGGCCAAGAAGGCCAACGTCGTGATCACCGAGCTCGTGACGAACGTGTTCGAGAACATTCACGATCCGAAGTCGACGTTCGACCTCGAGCTCGACGCGGGGCCGGAGGGCCTCGTCATCGCGGTGCGGAACCAGGTCGGGGCGGAACAATACGAGAAGGTCAAGGAGCGGATCGAGACGATCCACACCACTCCCGACCTCCGCGCGCTTCTCGCGAGCACGATCCGCGAGCGGCGTGCGCAACGGCTGAAAGGTGGATTAGGCCTCATGCGCCTCGCCCAAGAAAACAAGTTCGATCTCGCCATCGCCTACGAAGCCGGAACCATGACCGTGACCGCCACGTACTCGACGGGGGTGCAATCATGAAGGTCATCACCTTCGGCGAGATCGTCGACGCCGGCCAGAGCGTGTTCCACTCCGTTTTGGCGGTAGACGGTCGCGCGCTCAAGCACAGGTTCGAGGGGGTCATCCGCGTCGACAACCCGTATCGCTCGCTCAAGGAGCACATCGACGAGATCGGGCAGAAGCTCGGGGCCCTCAGCGTCGACGAAATCACGATTGATTTCGCAGAGCTGCGTTTCTGCAACTCGAACGGATTTTACGTCATCATGGATATCGTGGAGGCGCTCTACGCGGGCGCTTCGGACGCCAAAGTGACCGTTCGCCGGCTCGACGACGACGACTGGCAGCGAGAGACACTCCCGATCCTGCTCAACGTCGACGACGAGGCGATCGGTCGCCGCACGAGCTTCACGAACGTTCGCGAGTAGCGCGACCTCACGGACGCGCGCCGGCCGACGCCAGCGCGCGCGCCGTCCTTCCTCGAATGGCCCCCGGCACGCCTCGCGCCCTTCGCCGACGCAGCTTCGCGCTCCGCGGGGAATAACTCGCGCGCTTCTGCGGTCTTTGCACGCGAGGACGAATGGCACGTATCGACAGCCTGTTATCCATCGTGCTCCAACAGGGCGCCGACGAGCTGCGCATCGCGGTCGACCGCGACCCCAAGATGCTCGCGGGTGGGGCCCCGAAAAAGCTCTCGATTCCGGCGATGTCGGAAGAGACCCTGCGCGAGCTCTTGGGCGAGATCCTCTCCGTCGATACCGAAGCGGAGCTCGTCGCGTCGAGCCGCGTCGAGCTCCTCTACGAGTCGGGGAGCGCAGGCGCTTTCCGCGTCACGCTCACCCGCGGGGCTGGGGCTCCGCTCGAGGTGCGCTTCGTCCGCGCGCGGAACATCCCTCGCGCGAAGGAGCCCACGTCGCCCACCAGCGCGGCGACCAACGCGCCAATCGTCGCTTCCGACCAACCGAGGGAACCCGTGGTGGCGCTCGAGCCCCCCTCCGCAACGCCCGCCACGACGCGGCGGACGGGTCGCATCGAGGTTCGCCGAACCTTGGCGAGCCTCGGCGCTCGCGCCGCCGCGATGCGTGCAAGTGATCTTCATTTGGCGGACGGGGAGCGGGTGTTCGTTCGCGTCGACGGCAAGGTGCGCGCGCTCGACGAGAGCGCGGAGGTCGACGTGGCGGAGGAGCTCGGGCTGTCGAGCGCAGACGCGGCGCTCGTGCGGAGCGGGCGTTCGATCGACGCGAGCCTCGACATCGACGGAGTGGGCCGCGTGCGCGTTCACGTCTACGGGACCGACAAGGGCATCGCCGCGGCGCTGCGCCTCTTGCCCCCGCGCGCGCCCACCTTCGCGTCGCTCGAGATGCCGGTCGCGTTCGACGATCTGGCGACACTCCCGCACGGGCTCGTGCTCGTCTGCGGCGCGACAGGGGCGGGCAAGTCGACCACCCTCGCCGCGCTCGCGCGCACGGCCCTCGAGCGACGTTCGATCGTCCTCGTCACGCTCGAGGATCCGATCGAGTACGAGCTCGAGTCGTCCTCCTCTTCGCTCGTTCGTCGCCGTCAAATCGGGCGCGACGCGGTCGACTTCGCGTCCGGCCTCCGTGATGCGCTCCGCGAGGATCCGGACGTGCTCTTGGTGGGCGAAATGCGCGATCCGGAGACGGTCGCCCTCGCGCTCACCGCGGCAGAGACGGGGCACTTGGTCCTCGCGTCGCTCCATAGTCGGTCCGCCGCTTCGGCGATCGATCGCATCGTCGACGTGTCGGCGCCGGAGCGGCAACAGCAGACCCGTGTGCAGCTCGCCGAGTCGCTCCGCGCCGTCGTCAGCCAGAGGCTCGTCCCGCGCGCGCGTGGCTCGGGCCGCGTCGTCGTGACGGAGGTGCTGCGCGTCAATCACGCCGTCGCGAGCATGATTCGCGAGGCGAAGACCTCTCAAATCGGGAACGCGATCCAAGCCGGGCGCAGCGAAGGAATGGTCTCACTCGAGCGTTGCCTCGCCGAGCGGGTTCAGTCGGGGCACGTTCGCCTCGAAGACGCCCGCGCCGTTGCGCACGACGTGCCCGCTCTCATGATGCTCCTCGAGGGTCGGCGCGCGTGAAGCTGGCGTAATCTGCGCGTTTTTCCCCCATTTTTGCGCGCGTTGGCCCGCGACCAAAAAAAATCCTCTGCCTCGACGCAACGAATTCCGCGGCCCGCCGATAGAGGCGCACCGGACCTCCGAGGGACGTTCCCTCGAAGCGCCGGCTGCCCAAGTCCGAGGAGGTCGTCATGTTCCCGTCCATCACCAATGCCACGTTCGATCGCCAGCCTGCGGAGGCCACGCGCCCTCGTTCCAGGCGCGAGCCCCATCGTCTCGGCCTCGGCGCCGAGCGCCCGCGCTTCGAGGCGACGAAGCTCGTCACCGAGGCTCGCCACGAATCTCGCCCCGTAAAAATGCACGCTTCGCTCCTCGTCGGAGTCGGCGTCGAGCCCGTTCAAATCGACGAAATCGACGTGCGGATCGCGCTCCTCTCGAGCGCCCACCTCCGGCCCCCCCCTTCGTCGCGCCCGTCGATCTCGGGGAGCTCGAGCTCCACGAAGGTGACCGACGATCACCTCCGGGAGATGGCCGACACCCTTCGTTATGCGCTCAGCGAGGACTCCGCGGCGCAAATGATCCTCGACCGCATCGCGGAGGGAACCGGCCTCGATGACATGTTCGAGGACGCCGTCGCGCTCGCCGAGCTCGTCGTTCGGCACGCCGAGAAGGCCCGCGACGCGCGCAAGGACCCGAAAAAGCCTGCCTTTCGCGCGCTCGAGGTCGAGGTATGCCTCTCCGCGCTGGTCGGACATCGGCGCGTTCGGCTCTCGTTCGTGACGCACGAGGTTCCGCGCCGGCAACGCGCGGCGCACCACCTGCTCGACGCGATCGGCGAGATCCAAGAGGCGGCCCTCCAGACCTTCCACCGAGGCGCGAACGAACCGGCTTGCGGCGCACCACGCGCGACACAGATCGGCAAGAGGCCCGTCGCGGCGAACGGCACCCACCGCTCCGCGGCGTGACCCCGCTCACGAAACCCGAGCTCGCAACGGAACACGGAAGCCCCGGGGACGCCCTCGGGGCTTTCGCTTTCGCGAACGGTGACGATCAGGCAAAACGTCCACGACCGACCAGCGCACGGCCAATAGATGCATACTACCCGTTATTGTCCGCCGGCCTCGGACGGTCGAGATCAGAACGCTATCGCTGGCTTACCGACAGGGCCGTCGCCCTTGCGTAAGAAGAAGTAGATCGCGGCCACGAAGCACACCGTCGCGACCCCGGTCGCGACGTTCGCGACCCACGCCTCCGTACGCGCACGATCGGCGATCCCCAGGTCTTCTTGGCGCGCGCAGAGGCCGTCGGGGCAGGCACGCCTCGCGTCGGCGGCAGAGGAGAACGTGAGGCCCGCCGCCGTGACCGCGACGAACGTGGCCGCGGCTCCGCCTCCGAGAAAGGCCCACCCGGGCGCGCGCGAAGGGCCGGCTTCTTCGGGTGCGACCGGCGCAGAGGGAATAGTGACGAGCGTCTCGCGGCCATCCGCGACCACTGTGACGCTCTCGCGCATGAACACGCGCGCCCCGCTCTCGGCCGCGATCGCATGCGTGCCCGGATCGACGCGCACCTTGGCCATCGAGGGCACCTCGTGGCCATCGACGAGGACGCGGGAGGGAGGTCGCGCGCCGGTGTGGAACGTCAACGAGGGCACCGTCGCGACGAGGCGATCCTTGTGCTCCTTCACGAACGTCACGCGATCGGCGCGGCCGCCAGCGGCCACCTTCGGCTCGAGGCTCTCGAACGTGGCGAGGGCGCGCGCGAGCTTGCCCTGGCGCTCGAAGCACAACGCGAGGGCGAGCTCGGTGCCGACGCCGGGGTCGACGTGCAGGCTCTGCTCGAACGACGCGCACGCCTCCGCGACGCGGCCCTCGGCGAGCTCCGCTTTTCCCTTCGCGAAGAGCGCGTCCGCTTCTTGTGCCCGTGTCGCAGCGCGCGCCGACGATGCCCACATGACCGCGGCAAAGGCGCCCAACATGGGCCACATGGCTCGCCATTGGTCGCGGGGCTGCACGGGTGCGCCAGAATAGCCACGACGGCGACGAGACCGCTACCCCTCGCGCCGATATGCCGTCCCGACCCGGGTTTTCCCGTCTCGGCGCGCGATCGCGTCGCGTTCGTGGTGATACGTTCTTGCGCGATGAGCGCGACCTCCGCCACCGGTTTCGACCTCGCCGATCCTCGCGTCACGGTGCGCGAGTGCTCGTCTTGCCATTCCCCCGTGAGCGGACGCTTCGAGGGCAGAGTAGTGAGCCTCTCGTGCGGCTACTGCGGCACCGAAGACACGATCGAGCGCGCCCCCGAGCCCACGAGCGGCGACGGGGGGGAGAGCGCTTACCGCGGAAAAGAGCGACCTCGCGAAGGCGCACGCCGCCCCCCGATCACGATGGACCTCACGATCCCTCCGCCAGGATTTACGGGGAAGGAGCCCGTCGAGACGATCCGAGCGGCGTGGCTCTCGGCGAAGGCCGCGCCGGTGCCCGACGAAGGACACGAACGCGACCTCCGTGACTACCAGGTCACCTGGCTCGCGTGCCTCGAGAGCGCTCAGCGCCTGCGCGCGAGGGATGCCGTAAGGGCACGCGCCGTCTTGGAGGCCGCGCTCGACCTCGTGGAGCAGCCCTCTTACCGCGCGCTCGTCCTCGCGCGGCTCGCTCGACTCGCGGTGCAGGCAAAGAGCGCCGAGCTCGCCAAAGGTTGGCTCGATCGTGTGCCGGCGAAGCTTCGCGCTCCGGAGGTGACGACCGACGTTCGCGTGGCGGAGGCGTTCGTCGCGCGCGAGGTGGAGGGCCCGCGCGCGGTGCTCGAGATCCTCGGACGCGGCGCCGACCTCGACGCGCTCGCCGGCCCGACGCGTCTGCTCGCGATCGCGCTTCGGACCGACGCGCACGAGAAGCTCGGGGAGTCGAAAGAGGCGCTCGCGGCGTGGACGGCGGGAGCGAAGGCTGGCGGCATGGGCCTCGGCTCGTTCGCGGCGCTCTACGGTCTCGCGGAGGGGACACGAAAACGAGCGCTGAGGCGGGGGGCGCTCGCTCTGTGCCTACTTTTTGCGGCATTTTGGGCGTTGTTCGTCGTTCTCCGCGCGAACCACAATCACGAGCCGATGCCCCTTGCGCCGCTCGCGGTCATCGCCGTCGCGCTCGTGGTCGGGCTCGTGCTGCGTGCCTCCCGCAGTCGCTGACGCGCGGGAGCTGGGGCGTCCCACGTGCTACGTTCGTGGCGTATGCCGCGTGAGGAGCACCCCGGCCGAACCGTGAACCGCGCGCGCGCGCTCGCCCGCGCAGGTGCCCTCGGGCTCGTGGCGTCTGCCCTCGTGGGCTGCGCCCTCATCGCCGGTGTCCCCGACGTGGAGCTCGCATCTTCCGTCGCCGATGGCGGCGCCGACACCCGATCGCCGGAGCCCGAACGTGACGCCGAGCTCGTCGACAGCAGCGACGCGCAGGCGCCCACGCTCGACGCGCGAGTGGACGCAGGCCCGCGCTGTCGATTCGAGGACGCGTTCGAACGCGACGTCGTCGAGATTGGCTCTCTCAACGTTCGTGGGATGTGCGGATCGGTGCACTTTACAGCCGACGAGAAGGTCGCGTCGGTGTCCTCGTTCGTGAACGGGCTCGGGCCGACCCCCGAGTCCTCGTGGGCCCTTTTCACGCTCGTGAAGAGCGCGCCGACCACCTACGAAGGTCAAGTCCAGCAGATGGTGGCCGGCTCCGCCGCGTTTCGTGACGACGGCCTCGCGCTCGTGGTCTCTCCCGACACCGACGGCAAAGGAGCGCTCAAAGAATACGCGCGCCCGCGCCTCGACGCGGTGTTCGCGTCGACCGGCGACGTGACCTCGCTCGCGACGTTCGATGTGAAGCGGAACCCTATTTTCGTAGGTCCGGACACGATCTTCCTCGACGGAAAACGGACACCGACGAGCGTCACCCAGATGTTCCGGCTCACCCGCGTGGCCGGCAAGCTCGAGAGCCCGCAGGGCATCGAGGGTCTCCCCGCGGGGGCCGAGACTCCGGTGCCCACGCGCGACGCCGAGGCTCTGTTTTTTTCCGTCTGCAATCCCGACGCGGGCACGCGCTGCTCGGCTCACCGTGCCAAGCGCACCACGCCGGGCGCGGGCACCACGTACGGCGACGTCGAGCCGCTCGCGGAGCTCGGCGACTTTAGGCCACGATGGATCTCGGTCGACGGCTGTCGCCTCTACGGCACACGAGCGAACCGCCCCGCCGTCGCGACCAAGCTCCCGCGCTGAGTGGCCACGCGACCGTGATGCGGGAGCGCACTCCGTGTCCTGCGAGCGCGCAAACCCTACGAACGTAGGGGCCGCGTGCGTCCGGCTCAATGGCACACACGATGCATCGTTGCGGAGGTGCGCCTCTCCTCCTCCGCTCTCGTGGTCCTCCTCTCGGCCCTCTCGGGCTCGCTCTTCGGCTCCGTCACCGCCTGCGGGACCGACGCCGCTTCCACGTTTGGTCCCGACAAGAAAGACGACCCGCTCGCCGCCGGCTCGGGCGCGGCGATCCCCGAGGGCGCGTTCGGCACCGACGGACGCGAACGCGACGGCGGAGAGAGCTCCGCGTGCGATCCGAGCCTCGTGGGCGTGCTGAGAGACTTCCGCGGGAAAAACGAGCCCGGTGGGCACCCCGACTTCGAGGCCTTCATGAACGTGGACGACCACACGATGGTCGCCGATCGCCTCGGAGCCGACGGAAAGCCGGAATACGCCGGGAAGCCGACCACTCCCGCGAGCAACGGCAAGACAGCCTACGACGCGTGGTGGCGAGACACCGCGGGCGTGAACCTGCCTGCGCGATTCACCCTCCCCGCGCTCGTCGACACAGCCACCGGGCGCACCACCTTCGACTCGACCGCCTTCTTTCCACTCGATGGAAAAGGGTTCGGAAATACGCCTAAATTCGAGCACAACTACCACTTTACGTACGAGCTCCACACCGAGTTCGCGTACCGCGGGGGCGAGACGTTCGCGTTCCGCGGCGACGACGACGTGTGGGTGTTCATCGCCGGTCAGAAGGTCGTGGACCTCGGCGGGGTTCACCAAACCCAGGGCACGAGCATCGATCTCGACGCCCTCGCGGGACGCCTCGGGATTCGCGTCGGCGAGACCTATCCGTTGGACTTCTTCTTTGCGGAGCGACACACGGTCGAGTCGAACTTTCGCTTCGAGACCACACTCCACTTTACGAACTGCGCGCCCATCCTGAAGTGACGAACAGGAGCCGACGATGCCCCAACGAAGCGCCCAAACCTCTCCGTCGCCGCGCGCGCGCGCGTCGCGGTTGCCGTGTTTCGATTCCGGTTTCGATGCCCGCCACGACCACGAGCCCTCGGTCATCGTGCTCAGCGACCTCGAGAGCGGAGCCGACGGCACGCGGATCACTCTCGACGTCCTAGAAGAAGACATCGAGACTGGCGTGTTCAATCGCTGCGGCGGCGCCGGGATCGGGGTCGCGGCGGTCGCACGGGCCCACGCGCACGAGCCCGCTCCTCCCTCGCCCAGGCTCGCCCAGCCGCGGCCCCGCAAGGTCGGAATGGCACGCGACCCGTACGAGGCGACCGCTCCCGCTCGCATGCCCCCCGTCCCACCCCTGCCATGTCCCGCGCACGCCTCCGCGGTCGCCACCGCCGAGGCTCGGCCTGCCGTTGCGAGGCGCGCGAGCGGCCAGGCGGGCGTTGGGCTCGCCGTCTTCCTCGGCGCGCTCGCGTTTTTCGGCGGCTGGCGTGTCACCGGCGGAGACACCTGGCTCGCGAACGCCACGTTGGGCCCAACCGTAGACCACGCGCTCGCGCTCGCGAAAGCAGGCACCATCGACACGATCACCACCTTCGCGTCGCAGCTTCGGTGAGCGATCGCGAGCCGTTCGAGCGCCGTCTGCGTCTGGATCTCGAAGCGTTTCGCAGGGTTGCGAGCACCATAAAACCTCGCAAAAACCTCGCAAAAAGGCGACCTCGGGAGGGGGCGAAGGGGGGCCTTTCGTGCTACGAGCCCAAGTGAGGTTTTTCGACTCCGAAGCCCATGTCGATCGCGCGTATCCCGAGCACCCGTTACACGAAGCTGCTGTCCCTCGGTAAGGGGGGCATGGGCGAGGCCCACCTCGCGGTGTCGACCGGCTCGGCGGGCGTGCGAAAAGCCTGCGTCCTCAAGGTGCTGCACCCAGAGCTGCTCCGCGAGCCGGCCGCGCGGAAGCTGTTCTTCCACGAGGCCCAAATCGCCTCCAAGCTGGACCACCCCAAGATCGTCTGCACCTACGATTTCGGCGAGGACGATGACGGCAACCTGTTCCTCGCGATGGAGTACGTGCACGGCCAGCCGTGGAGTCGCGTGCGCGCGCAGCTCGGACCGATGCGCCTCCCGCTCGTCGCCCACGTCCGTGTCCTCCGCGACCTCCTCGACGCGCTCGATCACGCGCACGACTTCGTCGACTTCGACGATCGCCCGCTCCACGTGGTCCACCGCGACGTCGCCCCCGGCAACGTGATGGTCGACTACGGCGGGCGCGTAAAGCTCCTCGATTTCGGGATCTCGAAGAGCATCGACTCGCGGAGCCTCGCGCTCGGTCGCGGCTTCAAGGGCAAGCTCCCTTACGTGTCGCCGGAGCAGGTCGCCGGTCGCGCCGTCGATCGCCGCGCCGATCTCTACGCCGTCGCCGCGATGTTGTGGGAGTCGATCGCGCGTCGAAAGCGCTGCGAAGGCGAGGCCGAAGAGGTGCTCGCGGCGCGCGTCCGTGGCGCCGAGCCGCGCATCGAGGACGTCATGCCGAGCGTCGATCGGGAGCTCGCCGAGGTGTGCGCGCGTGGCCTCGCCGTGCGCCCGAGCGACCGGTACTCGAGCGCCCCCGAGATGGCCGCCGCCCTCGACGCATGGCTCGCTCCGCGCGAGGCCGAAATGCCGCGTCGCACGTGGGCACCCCACGTGCGCGCGAAGTACGAGGACGAGCGCGCGAAGGTGCGACGCATTCTCCTCGACGAGCTCGGCGCGCTCATGGACGCTCCCTACGCTACGGGCTCGTTCGCCACGATGACGAGCATCTTCCCGTCGTCACCGCCGCCGGCGATCGGCCTCGGCACCGACGCGCTGGTGTCGGACGAAGCCGCGACGGTCGTTCAGGTCAGCCCGCGCACAGGGTCGTACGCCGCGATCGGGTCTGTCACGCCCTTCGTCGAGATCTCCCCCGCGGCCCCGGTCGCCGAAGAGAGCGGCCGCGACTCCCTCGATCCGAGGCCGACCACGCTCTCGGCCCCCGCGCCTGCGCTCGTACCGCCCCCTCGCAAGAGCCAAGTCGGTTGGGCCGTCGCGGCGGCCGCGATGGTCGTCGTCGCGATCGGCGCCGTCGCCGCGGTGGTTCGCGGCGGCCACGTTTCCAGCAGCGCGACAGCAGGATCCCCCGAGAAAGAAGCGGCGCGGGCCGCGGCGTCGACGTCCTCGACCGAAGCGCTCGCGCAACCCGTGCAGCCTGCACCCATTGTCGGCGCGAGCGCGAGCGGCGTGGCGAGCACCGCCGCGAGCACTGTCCAGCAGCCAGCCGGCGCCCCCGAAGCTCCGGCCCTCGCTCCGGCCGCACCTCACGGAGGTCACGGTGGCGGTCGCTACGTAGGCCGCCCCGCGGCACCCTCGTCGAAGCCCACCGCAGCCGCCACAGCCGCGCCCGATCCCACCGCGGCACATCCCGCGGCCCCTGCGCAGCCAGCGGCGCGCGCGCTCGACGAGCGCGACCCGTACGCTGACAAGACGCACAAGTAGGGGCGCTTCGTACTACGAGGCCGAAGCCATTCGACGCGTCGATGATCCATTTCTCGGAGCCGGTACACGAACCTCCACGGGGACTGGAGATCATCGTGTCATCGAAGCTCGCTCGTCGTGATGCCCTTCGCCTCTTCGGAGGCCTCGGCCTGGTCGCTCTCTTCCCGAGCGCGTGCAAAACGGCGAGCGGCGGCAGCTCCGATCCGCTCGCGTGTGTAGTGCGGCCCGAGCTCACGGAGGGCCCGTATTTCGTCGACGAGAAGCTCGAGCGCTCCGACATTCGCGCCGATCCTGGGGAGCCAGGGGGCCCGGTGCGCGCGGGGGTGCCGCTCGAGCTCACCTTCGTGGTGCAAAAGCTGACGAGCGGGCAGTGCGCGCCTCTCTCCGGCGTGCTGGTCGACGTGTGGCACTGCGACGCCGAGGGCTCCTATTCGGACGTGGGCGCGGCGAAAGGCAAAAAGTACCTCCGTGGTTACCAGCGCACCGCAGCCGATGGCACCGCCACCTTCGTCACGATTTTTCCCGGCTGGTACCGAGGGCGCGCGGTCCACGTTCACTTCAAGCTCCGCAGCGAGACCGGCGCGACCACCGCGTTCGAGCACACGGCTCAGCTCTTCTTCGACGAGGCGACCCAAGCGGCCGTTTACGCGACCTCGTCGTACGCGGCGCGCGGGGAAGCAGACACCTCGAATGACTCCGATGGCATCTACGGCGACGGCGGGGACGCGTACCTGCTTACGCCGTCCCTTTCGGGTGAGACCTATGCCGCCAAGATCGTGATCGGATTGGAGATCTGACGCTTACTGTACAGCACCGAACAGTTCGATGACCGAGGATTTTCGCTGAGTTGCGAGCCGTGCGAGGCGCGACGACGACCCTTGGAAGTCCCTGACGAGGGACGAGTCCTACTGCTGCTAGCCGAGGAGGAGTAACGAAGCACGGAGAAGCAAATCGGCGAAAAGCCGACCGAATCGAACTGTTCGGTGCTCTTGGGAGGCTTGCACCCCAGTCAGGAACGGGGAACAGTAATTTCATGCGTCGATCTGCGCTTCGTCGTGCCCTAGCTTTTGCTCTCGTCCTCATTTCTGCGGGTGCCCTCGGTCAAGCGGGCTGCGGGAGCCAAGAGCCCGACTCCAACTTCGACGGAGGCGACGACACCGGCAGCACCAGCACCAGCACCGTGCCTCCGCCTCCTGGCACGTTCGAGCCTGGCGAAGGTGGGCCCTCGGCGGACGCCGCGAACGACGCTCTCGGAGCGCTCCTCATCTCCCCCGCGCAGGCGACGATCAACGTCACGATCGTGGACGGCGTGATCACCGCCAACGCGCCGGTCACGTTCACGACGAGCTACAACGGCAACCCGGTCACCTCCACGTGGCTCTTCGATCGCGGCGAGCTCGGCGACGTGAGCCCCGCCGGCGTGTTCGCGGCGAACGGGCGAAACGTAGGCGAGGGCACGGTCACCGCGCGCTTCGGCGCCCGCGAGGCCACGGCGAAGGTGAAGATCGTCGTCGCCGCGACGGCCAACGGCGGAGCGAGCGCGGGCGATGCGGGCGGTGGCCAAGGTGGCCTCGGTGGCGTCGGCGGCGAGCCGCTCGGCCCTGCCGTCGATCCTGCCACCGTGACGAAGCTGAAGACGCTGTCGAACGCGCCCGCGAGCGCCGCCGAGCTCTCGTTCCTTTACCCGTACGACAAGACCATCTGGCCGAAGGGCCTCTTGCCTCCGCTCTTGATGTGGCAGTCCACGCGCGAGGCGACGAGCGTGTACGTGAAGCTCTCGCAGGGAAATTATGCCTTCGAGGGCACCTACTCGCTCGCGCAGTTTCCCGCCGGAAGCGCAGCGCGACGCCGTGTGCGCCTCGAGGACGTGGCTTGGCGCACCGCGACCGGGGGCAACCAGGGCGACGACCTCGTGCTCGAGGTGAAGGTCTACTCCACCGCCGACGACAAGGTGTACGGGCCGATCAAAGAGACCTTCAAGGTCGCCCCCGGCGTGCTCCGCGGCACCGTCTATTACAACTCCTACGACTCGCAGCTCACCGGCGGCGCGGGGGCGGCCACCGGCGGTGTCATCGCGATCAAGCCGCGGTCTCCCGATCCGGTGCTCGCGATCCCGGGAGCGGCGGGAAAGTGCCACGTCTGCCACTCGGTCTCCGCCGACGGCTCCACTCTGTTCGCGCAAGACAGCGTCGCCGACGACTACGCACGCGGCGCTTCGTACGACCTCAGGTCTCCGAACTCATACGCCACGCGCACGGTGTACGACGGCATCGCGACGCCGGCGATGAACCGCCGCTTCCTCTGGTCGGCCGCGTACCCGGACGGAACGTTCGCCCTCGGCAGCTCGCGTTTCACGCGCGAGGCGTATTTGCAGGGCGATTCGCAGCTCATCACCCGCTCGAACGGCGCCGCGCTCACGTCGACCGGCCTCGCGACCGTGGTCCAGAGCGCGGTTACTCCCACGTTCTCCCCCGACGGCCGCAAGGTCGCGTTCAACTTCTGGGAGGGCGCTGGCGCTGGCGGTGTCGCTTCGGGCAACGGCCGCTCCCTCGCCGTCATGGACTTCTCCTGCGGCGCGGCGGCGGGCTCCACCACCTGCGCGGCCGGCTCGCCGCACGCCTTCTCCGGATTGCGTGAGATCTACAAGAATCCGAACCGCTACCCGTCGTGGCCCAGCTTCCTCCCCGACGGGAAGGCGATCGTGTTCAACAACCAGGTGGTCGGTGGCGACTGCGGTCCTGGCACCGCCGGCGCGCGCGCGGTCGATCGTACGAGCATCTACAATTGCCAAGTCACGACGTGGTTCGGCGCCAAGTCCGAGCTCTGGCTCGCGAAGGACGGCGCGACGGCCGACGCCCGCATCCTCGGCGCGGCGAACGGCACGGGCTACCTCCCCACGAACGCCGATCACCTCGACGACTCGCAGCTCAACTTCCAACCGACGGTGAACCCGGTGCCCTCCGGCGGGTACTACTGGGTCGTCTTCACGTCTCGCCGCATCTACGGAAACCTCCTCACCGACAAGCCGTACGGCGCGAGCGGCGACGGCGGTGGTCCGCAGAAGAAGCTGTGGGTCGCCGCGATCGACATCAACACGGGCTCGCTCGATCCGAGCCACCCCGCGTTCTATTTGCCCGGCCAAGAGATCTCCGCCGGCAACACGCGCGGCTTCTGGGCGGTCGACCCATGCAAAGCGAACGGCACATCGTGCGAGACCGGCGACGAGTGCTGCAATGGCTTCTGCCGCAAGAGCGGCGACGGCGGGGCCCTCGTGTGCGGCGACAAACCGCCGGGGACCACCTGCGTTCAAGAGCTCGAAAAATGCAGCGTCGACGCTGATTGCTGCGATCCGCGCCAGCGCTGCATCGCGGGCCGCTGCGCAGCCGATCGACCCATCCCGCGCTGATCTCGTCTCCCGACCGATCCACGAGCCGCCCGCGCGCCGAAAGGCCGCGGGCGGTCGCGTTTCGAATCGAAGGCCGCGCCGCCTCCGGTGAGACGACCTCGACGCCGAAAGAGACACGAGATCGCGGGAGAAAGTGACACTCCGGGGTTCTCGGTCCGCGCGGTCCGAACTACGGTGACGCGCGTGGACCACCGAGCCTCGGCCATCGTTGCGGGCGTGCTCGTTTCGCTCGCGGTCGTGGTCCCTGCACGCGCGCAGGTGAACGCGGAGTCACTGCGGCCGCGCATCGTGAACCCGGGCTTCTCGGGGTCGTTCGACTTGTCGCTCGGGCTCGCGAAGGGCAACGTGGATTACGTCGACGTAGGCACCCAGGCGCGCCTCCAGCTCGAGAGCCTGCGCCCGCTAGAACCGGGGCAAACGCTCCGCTACACGCACCAACGTGTGTATCTCGTCGGGAGCGCGCGCTACGCCGAGCGAACCGCGATCGACCAAGAGCGCGCCGTGCCCTTCGTGAACCAGACCTTCCTCCACGCGCGCTGGACGTCGATGTGGCGTCCTGTCTTCGGCACCGAGATCTTCGCCCAGGTGCAGACGAACGACTTCCTACGGCTGCGCGCGCGCACCCTCGGCGGGGCCGGCGTAAGGTTCGAGATCGTGCACGAGGCCGACCTCCAAATTTGGGCCGGCACCGGCACGATGCTCGAGTGGAACCGCATCGACGTCGCCGCCGGCGCGACCGACCCAGCGACCGAGCTCCTCCACCGCTCCACGAGCTACTTGGGTATCCGCACCGAGATCAGCGACAAGAAGGTGCTTCTTCAGGCGACCGGATACATGCAGCCTGCATGGAAATCGCCGGGCGACTTTCGCGCCCTCTTCGAGCTCGAGGCGCTGGTGAAGCTCGGCGATCGCGTCTCGCTCGGCCAAAACCTCGCCGTGCTCCACGACTCACGTCCCCCTACAACGGTGCGCCCCACCGATCTCCGCCTCACCACGACGGCGAAGATCTCGTTCTAAAAGCGGATTCTTCGCCGCCGAGAGCGTCGAGAGCACGTGAGCCCGAGTGCGTGGGCACCGCGCTCACGAAGTGCTCATGCGTCGCGCGGAGGCGCGCGTGCCGGCCGCTTGTGAGTCCGAGCGCATTGGAGCTACGCTCCTG
Source organism: Myxococcales bacterium (assembly GCA_013297655.1). Lineage (GTDB taxonomy): Bacteria > Myxococcota_A > Polyangia > Polyangiales > Polyangiaceae > JAAFHV01. The sequence continues at coordinate 17,112 of JAAFHV010000118.1, forward strand.
ATTTGGCGAAGGCGCCGTCCTTCGGCGGATGGGGGCACGATGGATGACAAGACACTTCCTGGCATCGGACCGGCAAGCACCCAGCAGCTCCAAAGGTCCCAACGCGAGACGTTGAAGGCTCCAGAGGACACCTCGCCCCCTCCCGCCTCCATGTCGGATCTCGCCTCGACCCAGCCCGCGATCCGAGCGGTCGCGTTCCCGGAGGACGCCGCAGATCCACGGGTCGCACCGACCGCGCGCCCCGCCGCGCTGCGCCCGCCCCCCCTGGCGGACGAGTCGGCCGTCTCGACGACGGAAGCCACCCAGCCCCCGCCCCGAAGCAGCGGCCGTTCCCGCGTAGCGCGTAGCGCAGGCGCGATCGAGGAGTCGGTGCGCCTGGTACGAAAAGATCCACGCCGCGAGGACGACTGAGCCAAAACCCTCGCGCGCAGAGTCCGGCACCGGTGATACCTTCTTCGCATGGCCCGGAAGGACGACAGGAGGGAGGAGGAGCCTCCCGCGTCGCACCCGATTTCGACCTCCCGTAGGTACGACTCGAGCCTCACCACGCTTCGAATCAGCCACGCCGAGATCCAGCGCCTGCTCGCCGAGCGCGAGGCCATCCCGACGCCACGCACGCCGCGAAACCTGCCGCCGCCGGTCGAAGAAGAGGTCGTGATCGACGAGGCGGGCTGGGACACGCTCGAACCGGTGTCGATGCCGTCGTTGCCGGAGCTCCAGCCCGCGGCCGGCGAACGACCGAGCGCGGTCGCGATGGAGGCGTACTTCGCGGAGAACAATTTCGAGGCCGCGATGGTGATGGCCGAGGCGCTGCTCGAGCGTGATCCGAGCCACACCGCCGCGCGTGACTGCCTCGAGCGCTGCGACTTCATGCTCGTGACGAGCTACACGACGGAGCTCGTGCAGACCCACCGCGTCCCGGTCCGCACCGCGGAGCCTCCCCCCGGGCTCCCTCCGTTCCAGCCGCACGTGCAGACGGTGCTCGCGCTCGTCGATGGCAAGCGCACCGCGGAAGAGATCTTGGTCGCGAGCGGACTCGGGAAGCTCGAGTGCCTCCGCGCGCTGGCGGAGCTCGCCCTGCTCCACGTGATCGACCTGTTCTGAGCGCGGACACTTGCTCGCGGGGACGAGCTCTCCGCGCGCCTTGACGCGGCTCGCCCTTCCGCGGACCCTCGAGCGATGGAAGAGAAGCGCCTCGGGACGTGCATGCTCTGCGAAGCGTCGTGTGGGCTCGTGCTCACCCTCGGCAACGGCGACGACGGTGTGCACAAAGTGCTGCGCGTCGAAGGCGACCGCGACGACACCTTCAGCCGCGGCTACGTGTGCCCGAAGGCGACCGCGATCGACGACGTGCGCCTCGATCCCGATCGCGTGACGGAGCCGCTCCGCCGCACGAAATCCGGGGAGTTTGCACCTATCTCGTGGAACGAGGCGCTCGACGAGTCCGCAGAGCGCCTCGCCGCGATCTTCGATCGCCACGGGCCTCACGCGGTCGCGACCTACACGGGCAACCCGCTCGTGCACTCTTACGGCGGGATCCTCGGCTCGGTGCTTTTGTCGCAAGGTATCGGCTCGTACTCGCGGTTCTCCGCGACGAGCGCCGATCAGCTCCCGCAGATGCTCGCGTCGTACGAGGTGCTCGGCCACCAAGCGCTCTTGCCAGTGCCGGACCTCGAGCGCACGAGGCACCTGCTCATCGTGGGGGGAAACCCGGTCGTCTCGAACGGGAGCATCATGACCGCCCCCGGCATGAAACGAAGGCTCGAAGAGATCCGCGCGCGGGGGGGCAAGGTGGTCGTCATCGATCCGCGCCGCACCGAGACCGCGCGCGTGGCCGACGAGCATCACTTCGTCGTCCCTGGCTCCGACGCGCTCCTGCTCCTCGCGATGATCGACACGATCTTCAGCGAGAGCCTGGGCAAGGCGAGCCGGGTCGGGCAGAAGATCGTGGGCCTCGAAGAGCTCGGGAGGGCCGCGAGTCGCTTCTCGGCGGAGCGCGTAGAGCACGCGGTGGGCATCCCGAAGGACACGATCCGCCGGCTCGCGCGCGAGCACGCGAAGGCCGACGGAGCAGCCTGTTACGCGCGGATGGGCGCGTGCACGCAGGAGTTCGGGAGCCTCACGTCGTGGCTCGCGATCGCCCTCGACGTCGTCACCGGCAACCTCGATCGGCCGGGCGGAAAGATGTTCCCTACCCCCGCGGTCGATCTCGCCAAGCTCGCGTCGCGGCTCGGCATGCGGGGGAGCTTCGCCCGCTTCACGTCGCGCGTTCGCGGCCTGCCGGAGTTCGGCGGTGAGCTGCCCGTCGCGACCTTGGCGGAGGAGATCACCACCGAGGGAAAGAAGCGCATCCGCGGCTTCGTGACGATGGCCGGAAATCCCGTATCGAGCGCTCCGAACGGCGCCGCGCTCGACCTCGCGCTCCCGAAGCTCGACTTCATGGTCTCGGTCGACCTCTACCGGAACGAGACCACCCGCCACGCCGACATCATCCTCCCGCCCGTCTTCGGGCTCGAGCGCGATCACTACGACATGGTGCTCTACGCGTTCGCGGTGCGGAACGTCGCGCGGTACACCGAGGCGCTGTTCCCCCCCCGAGGGAGCGCGCGCGAAGACTTCGACATCCTCACCGACCTCGCGCTACGCACTCTTCAAAAGCGCAAAGGTTTCGGGCACTTGGCACAGAAGGCGACCCTCACCGCGGCGCGCGCGTTGGGCTCGCGGCGGATCGTCGATCTGCTCCTCCGCACCGGCCCGCACAAGCTCTCGGTGAAGTCCCTGCTCTCCACCCCGCACGGGCGCGATCTCGGCGCGCTGGAGCCGCGCCTGTCCGAGCTCCTCGAGGGCCGCGCGATCCAAGCCGCGCCCGCCGTGTTCGTGGCCGACCTCGCTCGTCTCGAAGCGAAGCTCTCCGAGGCCACCGCGAGCAAGCGCGAAGGCGAGCTCCTCCTCATCGGCCGGCGCAGCCTGCGGAGCAACAACTCGTGGATGCACAACCTCACGCGTCTCACGCGCGGCAAGCCCGTGTGCACGCTGCTCATGCACCCCGACGACGCGAGCGACCGCGCGATGCGCTCCGGCGACACGGTTCGCCTCCGCTCGAAGAAGGGCGAGGTCACGGTGCCGCTCGAGGTGAGCGACGAAATCGCGCGCGGGGTGGTGAGCCTTCCTCACGGTTGGGGCCAGCAAAGGGCCGACCTCCGGATCGCGAAGGGGCACGTCGGGGCGAGCGTGAACGACGTGACCGACGAGTCGTTCCTCGACGCCCTCTCGGGCACCGCCGCGTTCAACGGCGTGAAGGTCGAGGTTACCGCCTGACGGTTACGGTGGGCCCTCTCCGAGGCGAATCGGCTTCGCTGCTCGCACCGCCGCGAGGGCACGGTCCACCTCCGCCCGCACGTGCGCGGGTACTCGTGCGCTGATAGACCGACTCACGCGCGCCGGATCCGCGAGGGCGTCGCGTGTCGCCTCGAGCAAACGCTCCGCGTCGACGCCGCGGTCGCGACCGGCGAGGTGCGTCGCGACCATGATCGCAGAGGAGGCGCGGGTCATCGGATCGACGAGCTCCTCGTGCGCGATCCGGAGCGCCTCGTCGCGCGCGAGGTCGGCCTCCGTTCGTTCTCCCAGCGTGTCGTGATCGCGGGCGATGGCGACGTAGTGCAGCGCGCTCGGGCTCCCATGCACGAACAGAGTCTCACGCGCGATCGCGAGCGCACCACGAACGTCGCCACACGCGCGACGCACCTCCGCGATCGTGCCGTAGCTGCTGGTCGTCCGGTAGTCGTCAGGCCCGACGGCGCGCGTGAAACGAGCGACCGCGTCGCGGAGGTGGGCTTCGGCTTCGACCCCGCGCCCGGCCCTCACGCTCGCGTCGGCGAGGTGGCGCAGGAGATTCGCGAGCGTGGTCTCGTCGACCGGCGCATCCACCGCGACCTCGAACGCGCGCGAGAGGAGCGCGTGCGCCTCGAGCGGAGGGAGAGCCTCGGCCTTCGCGATCGCCTCACGCACACGATCGTAAGCCTCACCGAGCATCACGCGATGGTGGCAGGCCGCAGCGCGAGCCGCAACGACGCGCACGTCACGACGCCTGGGGCGCGGTCGGCGGAACGACGATCTTGGCGACCGTGCCGACGCCGAGCGCGCTCTCGAGGACGAGGGTCCCTCCGTGCGCCTCTACGATGCGCCGCGCGAGCGCGAGGCCGAGCCCGAGCCCGCCGCTCGCGCGTGTACGGCTCTTGTCGGCCCGGAAAAAGGGCTCGAACGCGCGCGCGACGTCGGCGTCGCTCATGCCGATGCCGCGATCTTCCACCTCGATCCGCACGCCGCCTTCGGCCACGCGCGCGGACAGCGACACCGGCGAGGGAGCCTCCGAGTACCTCGATGCATTCTGCAACAAGTTGTCGACCGCGCGCCGGAAGAGCACCGGATCGACCTCGACGATCGCCAAATCGTCCGCGAACGCGGTGACGAGCTCGCGGTCCGGGTGCGCCGAGCGGAACCGGGCCGCGGCTTTCTCCACGAGATCGAGGAGCGCGACCTCCTCGCGACGAATGGGAGGCGCTCCCGCTCCCATGCCACCCTTCGCGATCGACAACCGCGCCGCGGTGAGCACATCGTCGACGATCCGCTCGAGCTCCGCGAGATCCTCCGCGATCTCGGCGAGCGATTCGCGTGCGGTCTCGGCGTTCCCTTCGGACGCGAGGTCGATCGCGATCCGGATCCTTTGGAGCGGCGTGCGGAGCTCGTGCGACACGTTGGCGAGGAGCTCACGCTCGGCGTGGAGCGCGATCTCGACACGATCCGCCATTTCGTCGAAGGCGCGGCTCACCTCGCCGAGCTCGTCGCGCCGCTGGAGCGCGACGCGAGCGCCGAGATCGCCCTTCCCGAAGGCGCGCGTCGCGACCGTGATCGCCCCCAGCGGCGCCGACACCGAGCGCGCGACGAGCCACGAAGCGACCACGACGACGACGAGCACGAGCGCGACGGTGGAGCCGATTCCCCTTGGCTGCGGCGGCGGCGGAGGGGTGAGCACGAGGCGGAGGGTAGAGCCGTCGGCGCGCGTGAGCACGAGATCGGGCGGGCCGCGGCGCTCGCCGTCTTTGCGCTCGGGCACCTGCGGCTTCGGCGCGCCGAGCACGAGGTTGCCCGCCGCGTCGTAGCCGGACACGTGCCAGCGAAGCGTGCGCTCTACACGTGATATCTCGCGCGCGAGCCCCTCCGGATCGTCCTTGTGCGCCGCGAGCGTCTCCCCCACGTAGGTCGAATGATCGCGGAAAAAGGAAGGTGGACGCGCCTTCTGCGACAGCACGAAGAGCCCCGCCGCCACGAGCGCGAACTGCACGATCCCCACGAGCACGATGCGAAGAACGAGCCGTGACCCGAGCAGCTTCGCGATCATGGGATCACGAGCCTTCGTCGACCGCGAACATGTAACCGAGGCCGCGCACCGTCTTCAGGAGGCGCGGGTTCTTCGGATCGTCACCGAGCTTTTGGCGCAAGTGCGACACGTGCACGTCGATCGAGCGATCGAAGGCTTCGTCGGGGCTGCCGCGCACGATGTCGACGAGCTGCTCGCGGCTCATCACGCGCCCGGCGCGCTCGGCGAGGGCGCGCAGGAGCATCAGCTCGTAGGTCGTGAGCACGAGCGGCACGCCGTCCTTCCGTGCGCTCATGGAGCGCACGTCGATGACGAGGGAGCCGACGCGGATCTCTTCTGCGCTCGGCCCGACCCGCCCTTCTGCGCGCCGCACGTGGGCACGGATACGCGCCAGGAGCTCGCGCGAGGAGAACGGCTTCACCACGTAGTCGTCGGCCCCGCCCTCGAGGCCGAGCACACGATCCGCCTCTTCCGCGCGCGCGGTCACCATCACGATCGGAGTGCTCGATCGCTCGCGGATCTTGCGACACACCTCCACGCCATCCATGCCCGGGAGCATGAGGTCGAGGAGCACGAGGTCGGGGCGCTCGCGCATCACCGCGGCGACCCCTTCGGGACCGCTCGCGGCGAGCGTGACCTTGACCCCGTGCGACTCGAGGTACTTCGTGAAGAGCTTGCCGATCTTCGCGTCGTCTTCGATGTACACGACCGAAATGCGCTCGTGCGACGTCACGACGACGCCTCGTTTCTCAGCCTCCGCCGGGGAGGCACAGGCCGGTCATGGTGTTGCACGAGTTGCCCGTCGCGCAGTCGGTCGGGAGCTGGCAGGGGAACACGCACTTGCCGACCGGCACGTTGCAACGCGCGGTGCCGCAGGCGCCGTCGTTTTGGCAGGGAAGCGCGAGCGGACCGGGGGTGGAGAGGCCCGCGGGGGCCGCCGCCGGGGCGGGGGTGTAGCCGGGCTGCGGCTGCTGCGGGTAGCCTTGCTGGGGGACACCTTGCTGCGGGTACTGCTGCGGGTACTGCTGCCCCGGCTGCTGGGGGTACTGCCCCGGCTGCTGCGGGTATTGCCCCGGCTGCTGCGGCGGGATCGTGTCGTCCTGTTTCGCGCAGGCAGTGGTGCCGACGACGGCGAAAAAGAGAGGGGCGCCGAGGAGGGCGAAGGACAATTTGGCGTTCGTAGCAAAGCTCATGACGTGAAGTCCTTTCGGCTCTTTCGCGAGAGCCTCGCCCGGGAGGTCGTCGTGGGCGCCACCGGGGGAGGAGAGGCCACCCACACGCGGCTCACGGGCGAGGCTCTCGCGAAGGAGAGGGTGCTGGGATCGTGCTTTCGAGGGATATGCGAACCGCGTTCGAATCGTGTGCGATTGTGTAGAGGTCTCGCGCGCCCAGCGTCGCGCGAACCGGGCAAGATCGCGAGACGAATCGCGTTTTCATGGGTAATTTCGCGGTCGGTCGGAGCCAGACGGCACGCCGACCGAAGCGCCCGCCCCCAGCGCCGGCTGTGGCCGCCGACCTGCCCCCAACGCCGCGACCTTCGCCCGCGCCGGCCCACGCGCGACCACCGCCAAGCGAAGAAGCGCGAAACGCTCGTACGTTCCGCGCTTCTATTTCCGACCGTTCCGAGATCGAGTCCACTCTTCGTGGCGCGCCCCGGACTGCCGACGAGGCTCGTCGCGCGGGCTCAGCCCTCGACGACGGTGACCTTGTTCATTTTCACCGGCGAGACGGGCCGATCGCCCGCGTCGGTCTTGGTTTTCTCGATTTTCTTCACGACGTCCATGCCCTCGGTGACCTTGCCGAACACGGGGTGCTTGGAGGCGCCAGGGCTGAACCAGTCGAGGTAGGAGTTGTGGACGGTGTTGACGAAGAACTGGCACGAGCCGCTGTTGGGGCTGCCGGTGTTCGCCATCGAGAGGGTGCCGGGCTCGTTCGAGAGGCGGGCAGCGTGCTCGTCCTTGATCGTTCCGTCGGGGCCGTCGCCGGTGCCGGCGCGGGGGCTCTTCGGATCTTTGCTGTGCGGGCAACCGAACTGCAGCATGAAGCCGTCGATCACGCGGTGGAAGTGGAGCCCGTCGTAAAAGCCGCTCTTCGCGAGCTTCACGAAGTTGCCGGCCGTGAGCGGCATTTGGTCCACGAAGAGCTCGACCGTGAAGGAACCGAGCGAGGTGTCTAGGATTGCCTTGGGGTTTGCCATCGGCGAAAGACCGTAGACGCGGCGAAGCCCCAAGGGAAGCCCCTGCGAAGCGACTCGCGCTCGACGGGAGGCCGCCCTCGGCTCAGCGCGGACGACGGGATCGCGACGCGAGCGTCATCGGAACCCCACCCTTTGGCCGGTTCGTGAACAGCGTCTCGGAAGCGAGCGGGTGGTTCGCGTGCCGTTTGCCCACGAACGCGCGCGCGATCGTGGCGAGCAAGAGCGTGCCTTCCATCCACGCGAACGCCTCACCGATGCACACGCGCGAGCCGCCGCCGAACGGAAAGTACGTCATCTTCGTTCGCGCCTTTCGCACGCCGCCCTCCCACCGCTCGGGGCGAAACGCCTCCGGCTCGTCCCAGAAACGTGGATCGCGGTGAACGCAGTACGCGGCAGTGAGCACGATGGAGCCCTTCGGCACCTCGTGCCCGGCGAGGACCACGTCTTTCTGTGCTTGCCGCGGCAGCGCGAGCGCCGAGGGATAGAACCGCAGCGTCTCGGCGAAGACGCCCTCCGCGTAGACCAATTTGGGAACGTCCTCGAACGAGGCGGAGCGATCGCCGAGCACACGGTCGGCCTCGGCGGCGAGCTTCTCGGCCACCTCGGGCTCGTCCGAGAGGCGCGCGAATGCCCACGCGAGGGTGGCGCCGGTGGTCTCGTGGCCCGCGACGAGCAACGTGACTGCCTCGTCGTGGATCTCCTCGTCGGTGAACGCGGCGCCGTCGCCATCGGCGTCCTTCGCGAAGACCAGCATCGAGAGAATGTCGCCCGTATCGCCGCTCTTCCTTCGCTCGCGCATCATGCGATGAATGACGGCCGAGAGGCGCTTTTTTGCCTCGCGGAACGTCACCGTCGCCTCGGTAGGAAAGTGCTGCAAGAGGCGCCCGAGCGGGTGCGTGCTCTGGTGGTACCAGCCCGCGAACGCGCGCATCGCGGCGGCGACGTCCGACATCTCGCGCTCGGTGAGCTCGGCGCCGAAGAGGGTCCGCGACGCGATCGCGAGCGTGACGCGGTTCATCTCCGCCGCCATGTCGACCTCTTGCCCGTGCTCCCAAGAGGCGACGAGCGCCTCGGCCTCGCGCACCATCTCGGCGGCGTACTCCTTCACCCGTTTCGGGTGGAAGGCGGGCTGCATCATACGGCGCTTGCGCTTGTGGACGTCGCCCTCGGAGAGCAAAATTCCTTTGCCAACGAGCGGCCGAAAGCCCTCCAAGATCTCCCCCTTCGTGAACGCTCCCTCGGGGTCGACGAGCACGGTCCGAACGTCGTCCGGGTGGCTCACTTGGTAGACGGGGAGACCGAGGAAACGAAAGAACGCGATGTCGCCGTACGCCTCCTGGTTCGACGAGAGAAACCGGATCGGATCGTCGCGAAAGTCCGAGAGGCTGCCGCTCAAGAAGCGGCCCTTGGGGCCGCTCGGGCGCGTCGAGCGCGGAGTGTCCGTCAGTGTCTCTGCCATGGCGTATCCCGTCCTTTCCAGCAAACGCGAGCAACAGCTCGTGTTCTAGGAGCCTCCCCGAACGCGAGCAAGTGCTCGTGTTCAGTTTTTCGCCCGCCCGCGCAACCAACACCTGCGAAGCAGCGGGCAAAGCCGCGCGGAGGGGCCGTGGACCCGCTCGCGGCGCACCCTGGCGCCGGCACCACATTCGATGCGTAATCGCAACGAACCGATGGGTTAATGAGCGTAGCGATGCAATCAGGAAACGTTCAGTCTCTCTCGTGCCAGCAGAGGAGACGACCCATGAGTGCATTCGATCCCGTTCCCGAGGCCGCCCGTTCGGCGCCGCTGCCTGCCGCTCCGCGAGGTGCACGATGAGCGCGCGCTGCATCTCCGCGGCGATGACCGCGACCGCCCTCGGCTTCGGGCTGTCGGCGGGGGTGTTCTTCGCGTTCTCGACCTTCGTGATGCCCGCGCTCGGGCGCCTCCCTACCAACGCCGGGATCGCGACGATGCGGAGCATCAACGTCGCCGCGATAAACCTCCCCTTCCTCGGGGTGCTCTTCGGGTCCGGTGCCTTGGCGACCGCGCTCGCGATGGGTGCGCTCGCGAGGCGGTCGCAGCCCGGCGCGGGGCTCTCGATCGCCGCCGCGCTCGTCTACCTGATTGGCACTCTCGGTGTCACGATGGCTTGCAACGTCCCGCTCAACGACGCCCTCGCCGACGCGGCCGACGACGCGACCGCCGCGCAGGTCTGGGCGCGCTATCTCGTGACCTGGACGGCCTGGAATCATGTTCGAGCCCTCGCCGCCCTCGTCGCCGCGGCGCTCGTGGTGGCCGCGCTCTGCGAACGGGCGCGCGTGGCCCCGGGAGCCAACGCTCCACGTGCGCTCGCCCTCTCGGCGGCACGCTGAAGCGGATGCACGCCGCACCGCGCCGGTCACCGGTGTTCCTCGCGCTCACGGCGCTCTTTGCGCTCGCGAGCTCCGGCTGCCAGACGATCCTCGGCATACGCTCCTGCGACGAGCCGCCCCCTGCTCGCCTCGCGCTCGCGCCACCCACCCTCGGAGCGACGGGCCTCTTCGCCGCTCCGGGCACGAAACGCCTCGCGGAGGGCGTACGCCACTATCGACCGCGCTTCGAGCTCTGGACCGACGGCGCGACGAAAGAGCGTTGGGTGAGCCTCCCGAAGGGCGCGACGATCGAGACCTCGGACATGGACGCATGGCGCTTCCCGATTGGCACGAAGCTCTGGAAAGAGATCTCGCGCGACGGAAGAAGAGTCGAGACGCGTCTACTCCAAAAGGTGACCGAAGGTGCCGGCATGGAGTCGTGGCTCGCAATAGCGTACGTCTGGAACGCGGAGGGCACGGAGGCGTTCGTGGCCCCGGAGGGTCTCGCTG
>JAAFHV010000119.1:0-12811 GCA_013297655.1 Myxococcales bacterium
TCTCGGCGCGCGAGGGGCGCGCGGCGGATGACGTGACGGTCGCGGAGCTCGCCGCGCCGCACGCGTACCTGCGCGCCGTCGCGGGGGACCCGAGCGCCGCGGCGACGCGCGCGCTCCGCGCGCGCGTCGCCACGGCGCATCCCGTGGTGGTCGTGGGCGACGTGCGCGCGGGTGTCGCGGGTGGCCTCGCGGCCGGCACGGGGGCCTTGGTCCTCGGGGCACGAGTGGAGCTTCTGCGCGCGCGCGCCGACGCCGAAGGCGTCGCGCGCGCGCAGAAGCTCCTTCGCGGCGCGGCCCTCGCGCTCACCGAGCGCGAGGCCACCCTCGCGCCGCAAAACTAAGCCCCGGCGTCCGCGCGCGGCTCGTCAGTGAAGCGTCGGGGGCGAGGGCTTCCCCGCGTCCTTCGCGACGCCGGCATCCTTCGTCGCGCCGGCGTCCTCGCCGTACGAAAGCACGAGGTCGACCTTCTCGACCACGTTCGCGGTGAGCGTAATTTCTCTCGCCGCGTCACCCGAGAACGCGGGATGCGCCGCGTTCACGGTCACCTTGCCGATCGGGATACCGTCGATCCGGTACTTGCCCTTCACGTCCGTCGCGGCGGCGAGCGGATGCATGAGCGCGTACACGTCTTCGTCGACGTACGCGAGCACACCGCGATCGATGAGGTGAAAGCGCCCTGGCGCAGGCGGGAACACGTGCACCGGTGAAATCGATCGCGGCGCAGCGATCCGGAGCGCGAGCACCGGCTGCCCGTCGAGGTCCGGCGTGACGAGCTCCTTCTTCGATCCGTTGTAGACGTCGATCCGCTGGCCGAAGGTCACGAGCACGGTGCGCCGATCGTAGGCGCAGTTGTCGAAGCGGAGGTCGACGTGGTCGCTCTTCGCCGGCACGAATCCGTCGTAGCCGGTGACCGCCACGATCGCGTCCGCGAGCGCGCGACCATCCCCCACCGGATCACCGACTCGGAATGCCTTTCCGTAGACGTCGACCGCCTGCGGGCAGCGCGCGAACTCGGCATGTTTTCCAGTCGTCGCGGGCGGCGGCGCCCCGCGAACCACGATCGTACCTTCGACGCTCGCGGTAGGTCCCTGGTAGGGCGGCAGCCCGCTCGGATTGACGAGCTTCTGCACCTTCTCTTGGTCGTAGTGCGTCTCGGCGGGGGGCGCCGCGTCCACGACGGGCGCCGACGCGCTCGGGGCAGGCGCGGCATCCTTCGCGTCGTCCTTCGGGGAATCCTTGCATCCTACAAGGATCCCCAAGAGCGCAGCGATCGCGACGCCGCGCACCATCAGCCCGCTCCGCCTCCGAACGCCGCGGCTGCTTTGACCGCGACGTCGAGCGAGAGGGACGGCGAAACACCGAGCACCACGACGAGGAACGCGCTGAGGATGAGGGCGAAGTTCACGTAGCCCGAGCGCATCGGGGTCGCGATCGGAGCGCCCGCCGCCGGCTCGCGCATGTACATGAACACGAGCACGCGTAGGTAGTAGTACGCGCCGAGAACGCTGTTCAGGAACGCGATGATGGTGAGCCAGGTGAAGCCACCTTCCATCGCCGCGCGGAACACGAACCACTTTCCGAAGAAGCCCGCCGTGGGAGGGAACCCCGCGAGCGAAATCAGGAAGAGCGAGAAGGGCAGCGCCGCCGCCGGATGACGCCGTCCGATCCCGGCGAGGTCCTCGTAGCTCACCGCCTCGGCGCCGAAGCGGCCGCAGAGGATGAGCGCGCCGAACGCGCCGGCGGTGGAGACGGTGTAGGTGAGGAGATAAAAGAGAACGCTCGCGCTGCCTTGCGCGGGGTTCTTCATCGTCGCCACCACGCCGACGAGCAGGTAGCCCGCGTGCGCGATGCTCGAGTACGCGAGCATGCGTTTGACCGACTCTTGGCGCCCTGCGATGAGGTTCGCGACCGTCATCGTGAGGACCGCGATCCAGGCGAGGACCGGGGGCCAACCCGACGACCACGACATGCTGCGCGCGTCGCCGAAGCAGGTGAGCATCACGCGGAGGAGCATCGCGAACGCGCCGCTCTTCACCGCGACGGCCATGAAGGTCGTCGCGGGGGTCGGCGCGCCTTCGTAGGCGTCCGGGGTCCACATGTGGAAGGGGACTGCGCTGACCTTGAACACGAGGCCCGCGAGCACGAGCACCATCGCGATGAGGACCATCGGCGCATGCTCGCCGCTCTTCACGCCCGCGCCGACACCGGCGAGATCGGTGTGACCGGTCGCGCCGTAGAGGAGCGCGAAGCCGTAGAGCATGATCGCGGCGGCGAACGATCCGAGGAGGAAGTACTTGAGCGCACCTTCGGCCGAGCGCGCCGACGTCCTACGGAACGCGGTCATCGCGTACGCGCCGATCGACATCGTCTCGAGCCCGATGAAGAGCGTGAGGAAGTCGCCCGAGGCCGAGAGCATCATCGCGCCCAAGGTCGCGAAGAGGAGGAGCGAGTAGAACTCACCGCGTTCGATCTTGTGTTCGGGCAGGTACCCACCCGCGAGCAGCGCCGCGAGCCCGCCACCGAGGCAGAGGACCGCGTTCATGAACATCGAGAAGCGATCGATGATCAACCAAGGCGCGAGCACCTCGAGACCGGGGATCGACTCGAGCCCGTAGAGCCAGACCGAGGCCGAGAGCGCGAGGCCCGCGAAGAAGACCACCACGGTGCCGAGCGCGAGCCCGGTGCGGACCTTCGAGAAGGCCTCCGCGAGCATGAGCAAGAGGGCGCCGATGGCGACGACCAAAAGAGGAGAGAGAGCAAAGGCGAGGAGCATGGGCGTCAGTGGCCTTCGGCCGCGGGGGCCGTCTCGGGAGCGGGGGCGGGATCGGCAGGGGCCTGCGCCTTCTTGGGGGCTTCGGGCCTGCGCGCCTGGAGCTTGATCGGCCCCTCGTAGAACTTCGGCGGCGGGTTCTGCTCGATGCGGTTCGAGTAGTCGTCGTGCACACGCGCGACGGCGCCCGAGATCGGCTCGAGGAAGATGCTCGGGAAGAGACCGATGATGAAGATCATCCCGATGAGCGGGAGCACGGCGATGATCTCGCGGCTGTTCAAGTCCTTGAGCTTCTTGTTCTCGGGGTTGGTGAGCTTGCCGAAGAACATCTTCTGAACGGCGGTGAGCATGTAGAGCGCCGCCAAGACGACGCCGATCGCCGCGCCGACGGCTTGGATGCCGTTCACGTGGCCGAGGCGGTTCGAGACGAACGTGCCGGTGATGATCATGAACTCGCCGACGAAGCCGTTCGTGCCGGGGAGGCCGACGCTCGACATCGCGACGATGATGAACAACGTGGCGTAGACGGGCATCACCTTCGCGAGGCCACCGAACTCGTCGAGCATGCGGGTGTGGCGACGATCGTAGATCGCGCCGACGAGGAGAAAGAGCGCGCCGGTCGAGATGCCGTGGTTCACCATCTGGAGCACGGAGCCCTCGAGCGACGAGGGGGTCGCCGCGAAGATGCCGAGCATCACGTAGCCGAGGTGGGCGACCGACGAGTAGGCGACGAGTCGCTTCACGTCGTCTTGTTTCCAGGCGCAGAGCGCGCCGTAGATGATGCCACCGAGTACGGCGACACCACCGAGGCTCGCCGAGCTCCAGCCACATGCCTCCGGGAAGAGGCCCATGCAGAAGCGCAAGTACCCGTAAGTACCCATCTTAAGCATGACGGCGGCGAGGATGATCGAGCCCGCGGTGGGTGCTTCGGTGTGCGCGTCCGGCAACCAGGTGTGGAGCGGGAACATCGGCACCTTGATGAAGAAGCTCAAGGCGAACGCGGCCCAGAGCCACATCTGCACGTGGTGCGGGAGCACGAGGCGCTGGAGCTCGAAGTAGTCGAAGCTGAGCTCACCACCCGACGCACGCGAGTACGTGTACGCCAGGTAGAAGATCGCGACGAGCATCAGCATCGAGCCGGCCATCGTGTAGAGGAAGAACTTGATCGCCGCCTTGATGCGGTTCGCGCCGCCCCAGACCCCGATCATCACGTACATCGGGATGAGCATGAGCTCCCAGAAGACGTAGAAGAGGAAGAGGTCCATCGCGACGAGCGCGCCGATCATCGCGCCTTGCAGCACGAGGAGCGAGAAGCACCAGTCTTTGATCCGCTTGTCGACCGAGCCGAACGACACGTAGGCCGCGATCGGCATGATGAAGACGGTGAGCATCACGAGCCAGAGCGAGATGCCGTCGAGCGCCACCTTGTAGTGGATGCCGAAGCGCTCGATCCACACCACGTCTTGGACGAAGTGGAAGTCGCGTCCCATCGTGACGCGGAGGAGCGGGATGCTCGCGAGGAGCGAGACGATCATGACGCCGAGCGTGAACGCCTTCAGCGTGCGGGGGGCCTGCCGCGGCAGGAACAGCACCGCGATCGCGCCGAGGAATGGCAGCCCGATGAGCCAGCTCAGGATCGTGTGCGACTCTTCCGGCACGTCGGCCGGGTCGACCTCGGCCGTGGTCGCGCCCGGCCACATACGCTGCACGAAGAGCGCGAGCGCGGCGGCGATGATGCCCATCGTGAGGCGCACGCCCCAAGAGCGATTCTTGGGGATCGCGCCGACGACGAGGGCAGGGACGAGGAGCGGGAGGAGCCCGCCGAGACGGCCCAGGATCTTCGCGAGAAAATCAGGGACCACGATGTACGAGGCGCTCGCGAGCACGAGAAGCATCGCCCCGACCACGAGGACGGAGTAGGGCGAGCTCTTTTGAGCAGGCGGCGGAGTTTCGACGGCGGCCATCAGTTC
This sequence comes from Myxococcales bacterium, assembly GCA_013297655.1. GTDB lineage: Bacteria > Myxococcota_A > Polyangia > Polyangiales > Polyangiaceae > JAAFHV01. The sequence goes on from JAAFHV010000119.1 coordinate 4,741, forward strand.
TTACCCACGTTCACGGAAGGAAGGTCGACCTGGCCGAGCTTCTCGGGTTTCTCGGGCTTCTCGGTCACGGGGCCCTTGACCGTGATTTCCTTGGTCGCGGTGAGACCGAAGGCGTTTTGGACCTCGAGCTTCACGACCTGAGTCTTGTCGGCGTCGAGGTGGAGCTTGAGCTGCGTGCTCGCGGGGGAGAACTTCTCGTCCTGCGGCTTGCCACCCGCTTCGGGCGTCCAGCGGTAGCCGTATCCCATGCCGGGAGCGGCATCGAGCACGTAGTCGGCGTTGCTCGCCGAGTGGCTGACGACGACGTCGGCGCGAGGCACGACGACGAACCAACCGATGACGACGATGCCGAGCGCCATCGCGCCGGCGTAGACGTGCACGACGCCGTTTTGGAAGACGCGGAGCACGGTGCCGAGGGCAGCGACCACGAGCGCGGTGAGGCGCGCGATGATCGCGTCGATGAAGCTCTGGTCGACCGACACCGCCGTGTCGGCGAGCGCGTCGGTGCCGTTCCAGATGACCGCGTCGTAGAGCTCGTCCACCCGCCACTTGTCGAGGAGCAGCTTGTAAAGACCGGGGGCCTTCTCGGCCATGTCCTTCGCCGGCGCGCCCTTCTTCGCGATGTAGAACTGGTACGCGACGAAGCTGCCCACCGCGAACGCAGCGAACGCGGCGAACGTGAGCGGGTACTCCTTGTGGTGCGCCGCCTCCGCGTTCGGGAGCACTTGGATCGCCTTTTCGGCCTCCTCGAACACGGGCTCGAGCCAGTGTTCCATCGGGGGCTTGCCGTCCTTGAAGAAGCTCGCGAAGAGCCCCGGGTTCAAGAAGCCACCCGCGAGCGACAGGGTCGCGAGGACCATGAGCGGCACCGTCATCTGCCACGGAGACTCGTGCGGCGCGGGGCCGGGGGTCTTCAGATCTTCTTCGTGGTGATGGTCGCCGTCGTCGTCGCCATGAGCGTGCGCGTCTTGGTGGTGGTCGTGGGCGCCGGCGGGAGCCTTGCCGATCGTCCAGCCCTTGAACTCGCCGAAGAACGTCATGATGAACGCGCGCGACATGTAGAACGCGGTGAGCACCGCCGCCGCGAGGCCCATGCCCCACACGACCGGGCCGAGCCACGTGGGCTGCTGCCAGAGCTGCGCCGCCGCCTTCGCCGGCATGTGCGCCGCCGCCGCGTTCACGGGGTGGTTCACGAACGCCTTGAAGAGGATCTCGTCCTTCGAGAAGAAGCCCGAGGTGAGCGGGAACCCGATGATCGCGAGGGTGGCCGCGCCGAACGTCCAGAACGTGTACGGCATGTACTTACGTAGGCCGCCCATGTAGCGCATGTCCTGCGACTTCACGTCGTCGTGGATGCGCGCGTGCATCGCGTGGATCACGCTGCCGGCCCCGAGGAAGAGGCAGGCCTTGAAGAACGCGTGGGTGAGGACGTGGAAGAAGCCCGCGGTGAACGCCCCGACGCCGACGCCGAGGAACATGTACCCGAGCTGGCTCACGGTGGAGTACGCGAGCACCTTCTTCAGGTCGTTCTGTACGAGCGCTATCGTCGCCGCGAAGAGCGCGGTCGCCGCGCCGGTGCAAGCGATGACCGCCATCGTGAACGGCGAGAGCACGAACACGAACGACAGACGGCACACGAGGTAGATGCCGGCGGTGACCATCGTCGCCGCGTGGATGAGGGCCGAGACCGGGGTTGGGCCCGCCATCGCGTCCGGGAGCCACACGTAGAGCGGGATCTGCGCGCTCTTGCCGGTGCACCCGAGGAAGAGCATGAGCCCCACCGCGGTAGCGCCCGTGATCATGAGCGGGTTCTTCGGCTGGAGGAAGCTCAAGAAGCCTTGGAACTGCCCGCCGCCGATCGGCCAGAGGTGCACTTGCATCTGGTCGGCTTGGTTCACGAGCGAGCCGGAGCCCGCTTCGATCCCGTTCCAGTCGAGGGCGCCGGTGTACTGGACCAAGAGGAACATCGCGACGAGGAGACCAAAGTCGCCGACACGGTTCGCGATGAACGCCTTCTTGCCCGCCTGCGCGTTCGGCGCGTGCTGGTACCAGAAGCCGATGAGCAGGTAGCTGCAGAGCCCCACGCCTTCCCAGCCCACGAAGAGCACCGGGAGGTTGTCGCCGAGCACGAGCACGAGCATCGAGAAGACGAACAGGTTCAGGTACGCGAAGAAGCGCCAGTAGGCCGGGTCCTTCTCCATGTACGCCGAGGCGTAGAGGTGGATGAGGAAGCCGACCCCGGTGATGACGAGCATCATCACGCCCGAGAGCGCGTCGACGCTGAACTTGAGCTCGATCGGGATCGTGGTGTCGCGCGTTCCGCTCGCGTGCATCCACTGCCACGCCTGCCACGAGAGCTTCACGTGGTGACCGGGGTGGTGCGACGCCTCGCGGTCGAGCACGAGGAACGTGAGCGCGGCGCCGAGGAAGGCGATCCCCATCGCAGAGAGCGCCATCGTCTTCACGGCTTGTTTGCCGAGGCGCTGGCCGAAGAGCCCGTTCACGATGGCGCCGAGCAGTGGCATCCCCAGAACGAGCGCGAGGAGAGTGAACTCTTCCGCGGGAAAGAGCGTGGTCAGGACGTTCAGCATCGGACGGGGAGTCCTTGGTGGAAGATACCGAAAAGATTCGACATTTTAGTTCGTGCGCTCAGCGTCAGTTCTTCAGCAGGTCGGCTTCGTCGGTGCGGACCGAGCGCCTCAAGCGGAAGATGGAGATGACGATCGCGAGACCGACGGCGACCTCGGCCGCTTCCGCGGCGATGAGGAAAAACGCGAAGAGCTGACCCGTGTGCGCCTTCGGCATCGAGCGGTTGAACGCGACGAGGGCGAGGTTCACCGCGTTGAGCATGACCTCGATGCTCATCAGCGTGACGATGACGTTGCGCCGGACGAGGAACCCGATGCCGCCGATCGTGAAGAGGATCGCGGAGAGGAGCACGTAGCTGTTCGTGGTGATCACGAGGCGATCTCCTTCGCGCGGGTCTTGGACGGTTCGGCGGTCTTCGCCGCGACGGTAGGATCGGACTGCTTGCCGCGCGCGACCGCGACGGCGCCGATGATGGCGACCATGAGGAGCGCGCTCGAGAGCTCGAACGGAACGAGCCCGTGGGTGAAGAGCACGCGCCCGAGCGTGTCGATCCCGCCGAAGTCGCTCGGGGGAAGGGGAGGTGCGGTGCCGGCGTCCGGCGCTGCCGCCGCGGCCGCAAGCGCCGAGCGGACGAGGAGCACCATCGCGCCGATCCCCGAGAGGGCGAAGATCCCTGCCCCGACGATTCGACTCGGCAGGCCGCGCTTGTCTGGCGGCGTGCTCGCGGCCGGCCCGATGAGCATGATCACGAAGAGGAAGAGCACGACGATCGCGCCGGCGTAGACGATGAGCTGGATCGCGGCGAGGAACTGCGCGTGGAGCGCGAGGAAGAGCCCCGCGACGCTCAAAATCATGAGCAGCAGGCCCATCGCGCCGCGGATCGGGTTCTTCGCCGCCACCGCCGCCACCGCGCCGATGACCGCGAGCGCCGCGCAGATCCAGAAGTAAGCTTGTCCGAGGTTCACGGCGTCCTCCCACCGGTCGATTGCCACACTTGCATGTTCACGGGGAGGTCCTTCGTTCCGAGGTTCGCTCGGGGCGCCGCTCGCCCGCGGCTGGCTTGGAGGTTCATTCGGCGGCCTGGGCGCCGGCGTTGGCGGACGGCGGCAAGAAGCTCTCGCCCTCGACGACGAGGGTGGCGCGCTTGCCGGCTTGGGAGTCGCGCACGTAGGCCTCGAAGTCCTTACGGAACTTCTTCAGGAAGCCGAGCGCGGGCATCGCGGTGCCCTCGCCGAACGCGCAGATCGTGTTGCCCATGATGTTGTTGGCGACCGAGTGGAGGGTGTCGAGCTCCGCCATCGTCGCGGTGCCGGCCATGAGCTTGTCGCAGATACGGACGAGCCAACCCGAGCCCTCGCGGCAAGGCGTGCACTGCCCGCACGACTCGTGGCGATAGAACTGCATCAGGTTCTGCATCGCGGCGACCGGGCTCGTACCTTCGGCCATCACCGTGATGCAGCACGTGCCGAGCATCGTGCCGAGGCCGCGCGCGGTGTCGACCCCGAGCGGCACGTCGAGGATGCTCTTGCCGTGGTACTCGTGGAGCGGCGATTTTTCGTCCGGAGCGTGCACGAGCTCGTCGGCGCGAAGCACGGGCGTGGACGATCCGCCGGGGATAATGGCCCAAAGCGGCTTGTCACCGAGGACACCACCGCCCACGTCGTAGACGAGCTCACGGAGCGTGGGGCCGACGGCGAGCTCCACGACGCACGGCTTCTTCACGTGACCGTTGACGCCGTAGAGACGCACGCCGCCGTCGTTGATCGCGTGGAGCGCGGACAGCTTGGAGAACTCTTCGCAGCCCATGAGGAACGCGCTCGGCACGATGCCGATCGTCTCCAGGTTGTTCACCGTGGTGGGGCAGCCGAACGCGCCGACCTGGGCCGGGAAGGGGGGCTTCAAGCGGGGCTCGCCGCGGCGACCTTCCAGCGAGTTCAGGAGCGACGTCTCTTCGCCGCAGATGTACGCCCCAGCGCCGGTGTGCACGTGCACGTCGACGGGGTAGGCCTTTCCGAACGGCGTTTTTCCGAGGTAACCCTTCGCGCGGGCCTCTTCGATCGCCGCCTCGAGGCGCGCCTTCGAGAGGTGGAGCTCGTCGCGGACGTAGATGTAGGCGACGTGGGCGCCGATGCCGTAGCAGCCGATGATGCACCCTTCGATGACGGAGTGCGGGTTCTCCTCCATCAGCGTGCGATCCTTGTGCGTGCCGGGCTCGCCTTCGTCCGCGTTCAGCACGAGGTAAGCGGGCTTCGTGGCGTGCGGACGCATGAAGCTCCACTTCACGCCCATCGGGAAGCCTGCGCCGCCGCGGCCGCGGATGTTCGCCTTCTTCGCCTCGTCGACGACCTGCTCGCGGGTCATCGAGGTGAGGACCTTCTTCGCGGCCTGGTAGCCCTGGGCTTCGCGCTCGTAGACGGCGAGGGTGTGGCCGTCTTTGACGCCGTAAACTTTCGTGAGGTAGTTCGTGTGCTTGAGCATCTTCTTCTCTTAGGTCCGGGGGTGCTCAGCGGCGGAGATCGTCGAGGATTTTGTCGACTTTCTCGGGCGTCAAATTCTCGTGGTAGGTCTTGTCGACCTGGATCATCGGGGCGGTGCCGCAGCTCGCGAGGCACTCGGCGGTGCGGAGGGTGATCTTTCCGTCGGCGGTGGTCTCGCCGGCGTGGATGCCGAGCTTGTGCTCGCAGTAGTGCAGGAGCTCACCGGCGCCTCGAAGGGCACACGGGAGCGTTCGGCACACCCAGAGCTGATGCTTGCCGACCGGCTTCTGGTTGAAGAGCGAGTAAAACGTGACGACGCCCTGAACGTGCGCGGGAGGTAGCTCGAGCCGCTCGGAGACGAACGCCACCACGTCTTCCGAGACCCACCCGTTCTGCTCTTGGCAGAGGTGGAGGAGCGGGATGCACGCCGCCATCTTCGTCGGGTAGCGCCCGAGGAGATCGGTGAGCTTTTTTTCGCGGTCGGGGCTGAGCTCGAAGGGCATGTCGTCGAAGGTTCCTGCGGCGAAAAGTGCGTCCGCGGTGGAGGCGTTCGGCTCGGAAGGCCGCGCGCGTCGTGGCGGGGCCGAACGTGTACGGAGCGAGGGCGATTACCCCCCGGAAATGCGGGCGAAAGCTAGGCGCGCGTGACCTGCGCTGTCAAGCAGGGATCAAGGGCACGAACGTCGTCTTTTGCGCAGAAAATGCGCGACGCCCGAGGGCGGGCCATGGCCGTGCCCGGAACGGAGCGAACGGGGGGACGGATATGGACTTGAGTATCTCGGAGCGCGAGGGATATCCTCGTCCTGCACTTCGGATGCCCGAGGTGCGCGCGCGCCGAACCCGAACCGCGGGCGGGCGCTCGAAGGTGGACGTGCGGGCCTCAAGGCTCAAGCCTCCACCGCGTGCCTTCTTCGGAGGATCGATGTTCTGCCCCAACTGTGGGAATCAAAACGCGGAAACGGCTCAGACGTGCGCAAAGTGTGGGTTCTCCCTGAAGGGAGCCGCCGCGCCGAAGTTCAAGGGCACGATGCTCATGATGAACGCCGAGCAAGGACCAGCAGCCGGTGGCGCGCCCCCCGCGCCGCAGGGGCCAGGAGCGGTCGGTGCGGTCGGCGCTGCCCCGCGTCCCGGTCCCGCGCCTTCCAAGCTCAAGGGCACCATGGTCGGCGTGGCGCCGCCCTCGTTCGGGGCCGCCCCTGCGCCGCCCGAGGCTCCGTCCGATTTCGGCGCTGCGCAGCCCGCGTTCGGCGCGCCTCCCCAGCAGCCCAGCTTCGGCTCGCAGCCTAGCTTCGGTTCGCAGCCTGGGTTCGGCGCGCCGCCCGACGCCGCCGGATTCGGCGCGCCGCCCGCGCAACCTGCCTACGGAGCTCCCCCCGCGGCGCCCGATTTTGGGTTTGGCGGCGGTGGGGCACCTCCCCCCGCGGCGCCCGATTTTGGGTTTGGCGGCGGCGCTCCGGCCCCCGCGGCGCCCGATTTTGGGTTTGGCGGTGGGGCCCCCCCCGCGGCTCCGCAAGCCGATGCGTTCGGCGGTCCGCCGCCTGCCCAGCCGGGCATGTACGGCGCCCCTTCGGGCCCGCAGCCTGGTGGCGGCTACGGCGCGCCGGCTGATCCGATGGCACCGACCATGATGGGCGGCGCCCCTGGCATGATGGGCGGTCCTCCCGGCATGGGCGCTCCCGCCATGGGCGGCGCTCCCGGCATGGGCGCTCCCGCGATGGGCGGTCCTCCCGGCATGATGGGAGCCCCTCCTCCCGGAGCACCCGGCATGATGGGCGGCGCGCCCGGCATGATGGGCGGCGCGCCCGGCATGATGGGCGGTGGCGGGGGCGGGGATGTCAACACGACGCTCCCGCTCGTACTCGGAATCCTGTCCACCCTCTGCTGCGGCATGTTCATCGGGTTCGGCCTCGGCATCGCCGCGATCGTGCTCGCTGTCCAGGCCGGAAATGCCAAGAAGTCCGGCGACATGGTGACTGCCGCGGCGAAAGCGAAGACGGCGACGATCCTCGGTGGCGTCGGTCTCGGCCTCGGGATCGTGCTCGACATCATCGGGAACATCGTCGCCCGCATGTGAGCCCGTCAGGCTCCGAGGCGCGTCCACCCGAGGCCCCATCCGCATCCGCGGGTGGGGCTTCGCGTTATGCATGGGTCAAGGCGCGGCTCGTCCCTCCGCTCTTGCTGCTCGCGAGCGCGGTGCTCCTCGGCTCGGGGGTGCTCCCGTTTCCGTGCCCGGTGCGCGCGCTCACGGGCTTCCCGTGCCCGGGTTGCGGCATGACGCGCGCGACACATCTCGTGCTCCACGGCGATCTTCACGGCGCGCTCGCGACTCACCCGCTGGTGCTGGTGCTCTTCCCGTGGGCGCTCGTGCTGCTCGTGGCAGAGCTCGTCGGTCACGCGCGGCGCGGCCGCTTCGTCACGTGGGTGGAGCACCGTCCGCTGCGCCTCGGCACCTACGCGATCGTCGTCGCGGCGACCGTGGTCTGGATCGCTCGATTTTTCGGGGCGTTCGGTGGTTCGGTCCCCGCGTGATCGCGCCCGTGACGAGGCGCCCGAGGACCCACGCTCGCTCGGGCACGGCCTCCCGTCAGACGTTGAAGCGGAAGTGCACGACGTCGCCGTCGCGCATCACGTATTCCTTACCTTCGATCCCGAGCTTGCCTGCGTCGCGGCACTTCGCCTCGCTGCCGAGCTTCACGAGATCTTCCCACCAGGTGACCTCGGCCTTGATGAAGCCCTTTTCGAAGTCGGTGTGGATGACGCCGGCCGCCTGCGGAGCCTTCGCCCCCACCTTCGTCGTCCAGGCGCGAACCTCGACCTTGCCGGCGGTGAAAAACGTGAGCAAATCGAGGAGCTTGTATCCTGCACGGATCACGGCGTTGAGCCCGGGCTCGGTGAGGCCGGCCGCCTCTAGGAACGCGGGGCGATCGGCGGGCTCGAGCTGCGCGATTTGTTCTTCGAGGGCGGCGCAGACCGCGACGATGGGCGCCCCTTCCGCGTCGGCGTGG
>JAAFHV010000119.1:12821-27475 GCA_013297655.1 Myxococcales bacterium
CGGCGTGGGTCTTCAGCGCGACGTAGTGCTTGTTTTTGGCGAGGTTCGCTTCGCCGAGGGCGGCCTCGTCCACGTTCGCGACGTAGAACGCCGGCTTCGCGGTGAGGAGCTGCATCTCGCGCATGACCACCGGCACGTCGTTGTGCTCGGGGAGGGCGAAGGTTCGCGCCGGCTTGCCTTCGTCCAGGTGCTTGGCGAGGGGCTCGCAGATCTCGATCGCGAGCTTCTCGATCGAGCTGCCGCCCTTGATCATCTTCTTGGCGCGATCGAGGCGCTTTTGCACCGTCTCGAGGTCCTTCAGGCAGAGCTCGGTGGTGACGGTCGCGATGTCACCGACGGGATCGACCCGGTTCTCGACGTGGATGACGTTCGGGTCCTCGAAACAACGTGCAACCTGCACGATCGCGTCGACCTCGCGGATGTGGGAGAGGAACTGGTTGCCGAGGCCCTCGCCCTTGGACGCGCCGCGCACGAGGCCCGCGATGTCGACGAAGGTCACGTGGGTGGGCACGATCTTCTCGGCGTGGATCACGCTGTCGAGCGCGGCGAGGCGCGGGTCGGGCACCACGACGACCCCCACGTTCGGCTCGATCGTGCAAAACGGGTAGTTCGCAGCTTCGGCCTTGGCCGACGAGAGCGAATTGAAGAGGGTGGATTTCCCTACGTTCGGGAGGCCGACGATACCGACGGAGAGCGCCATGGGGCGGGGCGACTACCATGCGGTGCCCCCGTTTACAACGCGCGCCCGCGGCGAGGGTCGAATGCGTGTCTCCCGGGGCTCGTGGCGGGTGCGCGCGAGGCATCCGCGAAAGGGTGCCGCTGCCCCCGCCGACGAATCGGTGCGCGATCCGCTCGTGCGCCTTGATTTTTTCCCCCGCGCGCTCGAAGAAAGGCGCGTGGGCATCGCGAGCCTCGCACGAAACGTACGCTTCGGCGGCCCCGACGGTCGCGTGCACTTTGCACGTTTGTCGGTGTGCCTCGTGCTGGGCGTCGTCGCGGCGGTGCTGGTGGTGCCGCCGAAGACGAAGGCGCAAGGTCCCGCCACCCCCACCCCGGTGGTGCTCCTCGACAAAAAGCCGCTCCCGCTCGACGGCGACACCGACAAGACGCTCGAGGCGGCGCGCGCGATCGCGCGCGAGTACGTCGCGCAGCCCCTCACCGTGAAGGTCGAGGGAGGTCGCGCGATCACCCGCCCCAGGTCGGAGCTGGGCGCGCGGGTCGATCCCCAGCGACTCGTCGCGCTCGTCGCCGAGCTGCGTGATCCCCGCTCCGCGATGCGGCGCGCCCACGACGCGATCGCGCGCGGCAAGCCCCTCGAGCTCCCGCTCCCGGTCGGGGTCGACGACACACGCGCGCAGGCGGCCCTCCTCGCCGTCAAGGACGAGCTCGATCACGCTCCCGCCAACGCGCGCCTCGATTTCAAGACCCGCAAGGTCCTCCCCGATCAACCCGGTCACCGCGTCGACGTCCACGCGACGCTCGCCCGCCTCGACGCCGCGATCGCCAAAGGAGACGGCGAGATCACCGCCCTCGTCGAGACGATCCCGGCCTCGCGCACGGCCGATCAGATCCGCGAGGTTCGGTACGACGACGTTCTCGGTTATTTTACGACCAAGTACGCACGCGACAACGCCCACGAGGCGCGCACGTTCAACCTGCGGATCGCGGCCTCGAAGCTCGATGGCCACGTGCTCATGCCGGGTGAGGTGTTCGACTTCAACCAGGTCGTCGGCCCCCGTGACGAGGCGAACGGCTACAAGGTCGCGACGGTCATCTCGCAGGGCGAGCTCGTCGACGGCATGGGTGGCGGAACGTGCCAGATCTCCGGCACGCTCCACGGCGCGGCGTTCTTCTCCGGGCTCGAGGTGGTCGAGCGCCGCCCTCACACGCGGCCGAGCGGTTACATCAAGATGGGGATGGACTCGACGGTGGTGTACCCCACCATCACGTTGAAGCTGCGGAACCCCTTTCCGTTCGCGGTGGTGCTCCACGAGGTGGTCGAGAACGGCGAAGTTCGCGCTGAGGTGCTCGGCCCTCCCCGCACGCGAGACGTCACGTTCTTCCGCAAAATTTCCCAGGCGACGCCGTTCAAGGAGAAGGAGATCCCGGACGCGAAGGTGCCGAAGGGCGAGCGCGTCCTCGTGCAGCGGGGCATCCCAGGCTTCGCGGTCACGCGCTACCGGATCGTGCGCGACGGCCCCTACGCCGCGCGCGAAAAGACGGTCGACTCGTACCCGCCGACGGTCCAGATCTGGCGCGTCGGAACCGGCGAGGCCGACAAGTCGTTCGAGGCGAAGGACGACGCGCACGCCGAGTACGTCGCCGACGAGATGCTCACGATCACGCAGGGCCCGAGCGCGCGCCCTGGCTCCCAAGAGCGCGGCGGCGCCACCGTCGAGTCACGCGTGGCCGGCAAATACGGCTCCTACGGTTGGACGGTGCGAGAGGGCTTCACGCAGGAAATCAAGCCGCGCGAAGGCAAAAAGAAGGATCCCAAGGATCCGGACAACCCCGGCGTGGACTGACTCACCCCGAGCTCCCGCGCCGCGCGCTACCGCCGTTCGGCTCTTGTTCCGATCGAAGCGCCGTGGTCCGATCCTTCGTGTGCGAATCATTTCGAGGGTGATGGGGACGGTGCTCGTGGTCGCCGCGGCGGTCGTTTCGTCGGGCTGCGCGACGCGGTACGAGGTCACGCGCGTCGGCGCGGTCACCGTCCACACGATCACCCACGAGCACGCGAACGTGCACGTCGTCGTCGAGGGCGACCACGCGTTCGCGGTCGACAGCGGCACGAGCCCGATGGCGGAGGAGCTCGAGCGCGATCTCGTGGCGCTCGACATTCGCCCGGAGAAGCTCGCCGCGTTCGTGCTCACCCACGGCCACTACGATCACGCGGGCGGTGCGCGGCACTTCCAGAAAAAGTGGAAGATCCCCGTCGTATCGGGGCGCGCAGACATGCCGATGATGGCGCGCGGCACGATGGACCCGCTCTGCGCGACGGACTTCCTCGCGCGGAGCCGCGTCGCGTTCGACTCGACCCAGACGTTCGATCCCGTCGTGCCGGACGTCGTTATCGACTCACGTACCTCGCTCTTCGCCCTCACCGGGGTGCACGCGGAGGTGCTGCCGCTCCCGAGCCATACCGATGGCTCGGTCGCGGTCGTGGCAGGGCACGCGGCGATGGTGGGCGATCTGTTTCGCGGGGGCCTCGTGGGGAGCGGCGTGGAGACGCACTTCTACATGTGCGACCTCGTGAAGAACCGCGCGTTCATCCATGGGTTCCTCGCCCACGAGGGCCGCGAAGCGACGATGTTCTTCACCGGTCACTTCGGCCCCGTCACGCGCGACGAGGTGCTCGCCCGCTTCGAGGAGTGAGGAGCTACTTCGTCGACGCGTCTTTGGCGGGCGCTCGCGCGTCGGTGGGGGCGTGGGCGTGCGCCGCGGCGTCGGCGTGGGCCGCCGCGCCGCCGTCCGTCACCGCGGGGGGAGCGAACGCGGGGAGCGCTTCGTGCGAGGGCAGCGGCGGCACCGGACCGGCGTCGACCTCCTGGAAGGCCTCGATCGTGACCGGTTTTCCGCCCGGAGCGAGCTTCGCTTCGAACGCGACCTTCTCGAGATACGAGAAGACGCACGCGCGTTTGTCGGCGACCTCGACGGAGACCTTGAGCCCCAGGTTCGGCTTCTTGTTCTTCTCGGGGAGCTCCGTGATCTCGAACGTCGCCGGCATCGGGCATTGTTCGACGCGCACCCCCGGAGGCGCGGGGAGCGTCTTCGCGCGGCAGGTGAGGTCGTTCTTCGCGAAGGCCAACTTGCGCTCGCCGGTGCTCCCGGTTTGCATCGCGTGGCCGAAGCACTCGATCGAGTCGCCGGTATCGAGGCGCATCGCGATCTCCGTCTCATTGCGGGGCTCGAGGGTGAGCGTGCACTGCCGCGTCCAGGAGTTGTCCGCGCGTCCGCCGCCGCGGTACGAGCCCTTGAACGTGCACGTCGCGGTGTAGTTCCCCGTGAGCTGCTCGGGCTTCGAGCAGCCTGCGAGCGCGGCCGCTGCGCCGGTGGCCAAGAGCACCCATGCGGCCACGCGGACGAGCGCCGCGTCGAGGGAGGACGTGGGGAGGAGGTCGGTCGTGCCGCCGTCCATGCGGTCGGTCGGGATAGGCATGCCGTTCGCTCCGCTGCTCACCTGCATGATCTTGCGCGCGGTTTGCATCATCGGGAAGTCTTCGATCTTACGAATGTTTCGGGGATTTTGACCGCCGGCCGCCAAAATCTCGGGCGACACGAAACGAAGCTACCATAGCGCGGTGTCGTCACTCCAAGGTCGAACGGTCGTTCTCGCAGTCACAGGTAGCGTCGCCGCGTACAAGGCCGTCGAGGTGGCGCGTCTCCTCAAGAAGCGGAGGGCGCGTGTCATTCCCGTGCTCACACGATCGGGAGAGCGGTTCGTCGGCGCCGTCACCCTCTCGGGCATCACTGGCGAAGCGGTGCGGCGCGACATGTGGGATCCGAGCTACCCCGGCGAGCTCCACGTCGCGCTCGCCGACGCGGCCGACGCGATCCTCGTCGTGCCCGCGACCGCCGATTTTCTCGCGCGCCTCGCGGAAGGTCGCGCGGACGATTTGCTCGCCGCGCTCACGCTCTCCGCGAAGGGGCCCGTGCTCGTCGCTCCTTCGATGCACCCGCGGATGTGGGCCCACCCTGCCACGCAGCGAAACGTGCGCACGCTCGACGCGGACGGGCGGGTCACGTTCGTCGGACCGGAGCACGGCGAGGTGGCCTCCGGCGACATCGGCCTCGGGCGAATGGCCGAACCGGAGGCGATCGTGCAAGCGCTCGAAGCGGCCCTCGCGCCACGCGATTTGACCGGGATGCGCGTCGTCGTCACCGCCGGACCGACCCACGAGCCGATCGATCCGGTGCGCTTCCTCGGCAACACGTCGAGCGGAAAAATGGGCTTCGCGATCGCGCGCGCCGCGGCCGAGCGAGGGGCCGACGTCACGATCGTCGCAGGTCCTACCGCCGAGCACGCGCCCCCGGGGATCGCGCGGGTCGACGTGCGCACGGCCCTCGAGATGCAGGCCGCCCTCGACGCGCGCGTCGGGGTCGACGTGACCGACGCGGACGTGGTCATCATGGCCGCCGCGGTCGCCGATTTTCGCGTCGCGGAGCCGGCGACCCGCAAGATCAAGAAGCGCCCCGACGAAGAAGCGCCCGCGCTCGAGCTCGTGAAGAACCCGGATCTGCTCGCCGGGCTCGGGGCACGTCGCGCGTCGCGCGGCGCGGTGCTCGTGGGCTTCGCGCTCGAGACGGGCACCGACGACGAGGTCATCGCGTACGCAAAGGCGAAGCTCGCCTCGAAGCGGGTGGACGCCATCGTCGCGAACCACGCTGGCGACGCGCTCGGCACCGATCACAGCCGCGTCGCGTTCGTCACTGCCCACGGCGCGGAGTGGCTCCCCGGCGCGTCGAAGGCGAAGCTGGCCGGCGAAATCATGGCCCTCGCGACGAAGCTCCTCCGCGCACGAACCTGAGCGGTCGCGCCTACGTATGTAGGATGCACGGGTTTGTGGGCGGATCAGGGCCGCGCGAAGCCGGCGAGCGTCTCGGCGAGGCTCGCGATGTCGCCGCGGGTGGCGACCGCGAGCGCGCCGGCGTCGACGTAGGTCTGCGCCTTCGCTTTCGCCGCGTCGCACACGAGCACGGGCAGGCGCGACGTCGCTTGCGCTTCGCGGAGCGCGTGGATCACGCTGACGACGTCGAGCCCGGGGAGCTGCGCGTCGAGCACGAGGGCCGAAGGAGCGGACGCGGCGACCGTGAGGAGCGCCCCCGCCGCGCTGGTGGTGACCTCGATCGCGACGTCGAACGCACGGAGAGCGCGCCGCAGCGGGCGGACGTCGAGGTTCTGCCTCTTCGCGACGAGGACCGAGAGATCACGCGCCGAGACGCTTCCGGGCACGGGGAGCCCTTCCGCTTCGCAATAGGCGAGCACGTCGTCGACCCGCACACGATGTTGGTCGCCGGGGGTCTTCACGCCTGGCAGCTTGCCGGTGCGAATCCACTCCGTGACGGTGCGTGGATGCACCCCCCACGCTTTCGCCAAGACGCTCGGACGCAGGAGCGACGCCACGTCTCCGACGCTACATGAATGAGCGCGCTCGTCCCGCAGCTTCTGTCGATCCCGCCGCTCGCCGTGTCGGTGAGGTCGCGCGCTCGTCTTGTCACGGGCCGGGGACGACGCGGATCTCCACCTTCACGACGCCATCGCGGATCATCCCGATTTTCTCCGCAGCCGCACGCGACAGGTCGACGATCCGGGTCCGCTCCTTGCCGTAGGGGCCGCGGTCGTTCACGCGGACGCGCACGGAGCTGCCGGTGTCGATGCGCCGCACCTCGATCCACGTACCGAGCTTGAGCGTGCGGTGGGCCGCGGTCATGCGGCTCGGATCGAAGCGCTCGCCGCTGGCGGTCTTGTGACCCGCGAGGCTCTCTCCGTACCAAGTCGCGAGCCCGGTCTCTTTGGCGTTCGCGTCCGAGGGCGCCGAGGCCGACTTCGCGAACGCGAGATCGTCGGGGCTCGCTTCGCTCGAGTGAAGCGCGTGCGGGTCGACCGGCGGACGGAACCCGGGTGTCTCTTGACCGTGGCACCCGAAGAAAGCGAGGCCCACGAGAGCTGGAACGAGCGCCCTCACGCGGCCACCGTAACGCGAGGCTCGGCGGAGCGAAACGCCGTAACACCTCCGTAACAGGACGCCGGTGTTACACCCGATCGTTACGCTCGGACGGCGTTACGCTCGGTCCGATCGAAAGGGATTTCAATAAGTTACCTTGGCTTGGGCGCTGGCACGGCGGCTGCAAAGAGGTCTGGCATCGCGTCACGGCGGCGCGCTCTTTCGGAGGAACGACGATGTCCCAGGCTCAAGTCACCACCCGCTCGATGGACACCTTCGCGACCGACGAAGATCTCGTCAGTGCGCTCGTGGCCAAGAACGCGGGTGCATGGCGGGAGCTCCAGTCGCGTTACGGCCGGATGATCACCCGCTGCATCGCGAAGGTGACCCGCCGCTTCGCCTCGCGCGTCTCGGAAGAAGATGTCCGCGAGATCGAGGCGACCTTCATGGTGTCGCTCTTCTCGAACGACATGCACAAGATCCGCTCCTACGACCGCACCCGTGGTCACCGCTTCTCGAGCTGGCTCGGCATGCTCGCCATCAACTGCGCCTACGACCACCTCCGTAGCGTGAAGCGCGAGCCGGTGAAGGAAGTCCTCGGCGACGAGCTCGACCTCGCCTCCGACACGATCGACCCGTTCGAGGCCGCCTCGAAGGGTCAGCAGGCGCGCATCGCCGCCGAGTCGCTCGCGAGCTTCAGCGAGAAGGACCGCACGTTCGCCGAGCTCTACTTCGTGGAAGGCCTCGCCCCCGAGGTCGTCGCCCGCGAGATGAACATCAGCGTGAAGACCGTCTACTCGAAGCGCCACAAGATCCAGGCCCGCCTCGAAGCGGCCCTCTCGGTCCTCGCGGCCTGAGCCGAAGCTCACCAGCTCACCACGACGAACGACGGGATCGCGCTCACGATCCCGTCGTTTGGCATTTTGTAGAGCGGCCCGAGGCCATCCGTCGATCGATCGGTCGTCGAACCGAACGGGTGCCGTCCGTCAGCCGATCGGCTCGACGTCCGCGGTGAAGACCTTGGCGCCTTCGACGTACGCGTGGACCGAAGCCTTCACCCAGGCTTGGTCGGCCTCGGTGAGGGGACGGATCACCTTCGCGGGGCGGCCCATCACGAGCGACATCGGCGGGATCACCATCCGCGGCGTGACGAGCGAGCCCGCGCCGATCACGACGTCGTCGCCTACGACCGCGCCGTCGAGCACGGTGCTGCCCATGCCGACGAGCACGCGGTCGCCGATCGTGCAGCCGTGCACGAGCGCGAGGTGACCGATGGTGCAGTCGTCGCCGACGGACACCCCATTTTGCCCACCCGTGACGTGGATCACGGAGCCGTCTTGAACGTTCGTGCGCGCGCCGATGCGAATGGGCTCGAGGTCGCCGCGGATCGTGACGGAGAACCACACGCTCGCGTCGTCGCCCAAGGTCACGTCGCCGATGACCGCCGCGTTCGGTGCAATGTACACGCGTTCGCCGAGGGTGGGCCTCTTGTCCTTGTAGCGGTAAATCACGGGGCTTCCTTCGCGAGGGGCAGGAGGCGCTTGCGGCGCTCGGGGACGACGCGGGGAGCTTTTCCGCGCAGGCGCTCGACCGCGGCTTCCGTGGGCTTCGCCGCGACGGAGTGTTTGTAGGCCTTTTCGATCACGACCTCGACGAGCTCGCCGATCGGGACGATGCCCTCCGGCATGTCGACGTGCACGATCTCGTTCTTCTCGGAGCGCCCCTCGTAGGTGCCGTTTTTCCCTTTGCTCGTGCCGTGGACGAGCACCTCCGCGCGGGTGCCGACGAGGGTCGCGAGGTGGTTGCGGCCGAGCTCCTCCGACACCTCGAAGAGACGCGCGAGGCGGGACGACTTCTCGGCCTCCGTCACGTCGTCGCCGAGCTTGAGGGCGGGGGTGCCGGGGCGAGGGGAGTACTTGAACGCGAAGAGCGACGAGAACCCCGCCTCGCGGACGAGAGAGAGCGTGGCCTCGAAGTCTTCTTCCGTCTCGCCGGGGAAGCCGACGATGAGATCGGTCGAGAGCGTGAGCGTCTCGCCGGTGGTCTCTTTGCGGGCGTCGACGAGGGCGCGTGTGCGAACGAGGTACTCCTCGCGGGTGTACCTTCGGATCATGCGGCGGAGGAGGCGGTTCGAGCCGGACTGCACCGGCATGTGCACGTGGCGCGCGAGCACGTCCAAATCGCGATGCGCGCGCACGAGCGCCGCGGTCGCGTGGCGCGGGTGGGGGCTCGTGTAGCGGAGGCGCAGGAGGTTCGGTACGTCGCGCGCAATGGCGCGAAGAAGCTCGGGAAATTGCGATTCGTCGGGGTCGTCGCTCACCGGCGGCGGCAAGAGCGGATCGCGGAAGCTGTCCACGGTTTGGCCGAGGAGAGTGACCTCGCGCGCGCCGGCGGCGACCCAGCGGGTGATCTCTTCGATGATCTCGCGCGCGGGTCGGTAGCGCTCCGGTCCGCGGGTGGTGGGCACGATGCAGAACGAGCAGCGCTCGTCGCAGCCCTTCATCGTCGTGACGAACGCGGACACCGGCGTCTCGCCGATGCGCGGCTCGGCGGCGAGGAACCGCGGGGCGTCGAGATCGAACACCGTGCGCGCCATTCGCGGACCGCCAGAAGCGTGATCGAGCACGAGCGCGGGTAGCTCACCGAGGTTGTCGGGGCCGATCACGAGGTCGATGTACGGCATGCGTGCGAGGAGCTTCTCGCCCTCTTGCTGCGCGACGCACCCCGCCACCGCGATGCACATCTCCGGGCGCCTCGCCTTGAGCGGCGCGAGCTTGCCCGCTTCGCTGCGTAGCTTTTGTTCGGCTCGCTCGCGCACGCTGCACGTGTTGAACACCACGAGATCGGCTGTTTCGATCGAGGTCGACGCGGTCCAACCGTGTGCACGCAGCACGTCCTCCATGCGATCGGAGTCGTGCACGTTCATCTGGCAGCCGAAGGTTTGAACGACGTAGCGCCCTGACATAACGCGCTCCGTCTAGCACTCCCCGTCGCGTCCGCCCTTGTTTTCTGGGCCTCGCGCTGCGGAAGGCGGGTATGCTGCTCCGCCGACCGCCATGAAAACTTCTTACTGCGCGCTGGCGCTCGTCCTCACCGCGTCCGTCGCTTCGTTCGGCTGCAAGAAAGATCCGCCTCCGCCGCCGCCGGCCGATCCGAAAGCGCAGACCGGAAAGCCAGGCGTCGTAGCCTCGTGCGACATGATCGCGGCGGTCGGGAGCTGCAACGAGTGGGCGAAGCTCGCGATGGGCCTCGAGAAGGGGCTCTGCACCGGGCTCAAGGGCACGTTCGTGGAGGGCGCGACCGCGGGCTGCCCCACGAAGGGCGAGATCGGGAGCTGCGCGCTCGCGGGCGGCGAGGTGCGCCACTACTACGGCGTCGCGTTGGGCCCCCAGGGTTACACCGCTCCCGACGCCGAAAAAGACTGCGTTTCCCCCGAAATTGGGGGGAAGTTCACGGCCGTGGCACCGTAAGTTTCTGCGTGCCCGGCCGAACCGGATCACCCTCGAAAAGGACAAAAAGAACGTGAAGAAGGCAACGCTCCTCGGATTTGTGCTCCTCCTCGGCCTCGGGATCGCCGCATGTGGAAAGAAAGATGGCGATGCGGCTGACGGTGGTGGTGGTGGTGGTGGTGGTGCGGTCAAAGGGAGCTGCGAGACCGCCACGAAGTGCACCGAGTACACCAAGGGCGGCATGGCGCTCGACCTCGCCAAGGGCTTCTGCGAGGGCCTCAAAGACGCTACTCACAAGTCGGTCTGGGCGGACGGCAAGGCCTGCCCGAAGGACAAGGCGCTCGGCACCTGCGCCCTCTCCGACGGCGAAACGTACTATTATTTCCCCAAGACGGACGCCGACGACCTCTTCGGCTACGGCAACGCCGACGACGCGAAGAAGGACTGCGAGTCCGAGCTCGTGAAGGGCAAGTTCGCCGCCACCGCCGGCTTCAAGTTCCCCCCGCTCAAGGTCAAGGCGGTCTGCACGAGCGCCAAGTTCAAGACCTGCGAGGAGACCTACGCGCTCCACGGCGGCATCATGAAGTCCAACTGCGAGGGCAGCGAGGGCAAGTGGGCCGAGGGCGAGGGCAAGTGCCCCACCGAGAACGTGGTCGGCACCTGCGAGGCCGAGGACGGCAAGATTTTCTACACCGCGGGCTACGGCTACGAGAAGCCGGCGCCTTACGTCACCGTGAAGAAGAAGGCCGAGGACGACTGCAAAACCCACGGCGACAAGGCGAAGTACACCGAAGCTGCTGGCGCGGCCGACATGAAGGCTGCCGGCGCGGCTCCGGCCAAGGGCGCCCCCGCCAAGCCCCCCGCGAAGAAGTAGGTCGCGTCCCCGTCGCGCGGTGAGTCCGCGCGACGCGACACGATGGTGTCCTCGCACGCGGCAAGACGTTTCCGTCTTGCCGCGTCGGCTTTTTCGCTACCCTGACTTCGCCATGGCCAAATTCGCTACCCTCGTCGACGTCTTCGACAACTCGATCGCGACCTACCCGAACAACGATCTCTTCGGCACGAAGAAGAACGGGGTGTGGGTGTGGACCACCTACCTCGAGTTCGGCAAGCAGGTGGACGCATGCCGCGCTGGTCTCTCGGAGCTCGGCGTCGGTCGTGGCGATCGCGTCGCGATCGTCGCGAACAACCGGGTCGAGTGGGCGGTGCTCTCGTACGCGTGTTTCGGTCTCGGCGCGGCGTTCGTGCCGATGTACGAGGCCCAGCTCGCCAAAGAGTGGGAGTTCATCGCGAAAGACTGCGGCGCCAAGGTGCTCGTCTGTGCGACCGACGCGATCACCGAGAAGGCGAAGCCCTTCTTCGAGACCGTCCCCGGGCTCACCACGATCGTGAGCCTCGACGTAGCGACCAAGCCCTCCGACGACGGCAAGATCACCACCTACGCGAAGCTCGTCGGGTCCAAAAAGAAGGTCCCCACGATCCGCCCGGACAAAGAAGACATCGCCGGGTTCATCTACACGAGCGGCACCACCGGCAATCCGAAGGGCGTTCGTCTCTCGCACAACAACATCGCGAGCAACGTGAGCGCCGTCCACGACGTGTTCCCGATGAGCGCGTCCGACCGGTCTCTCTCGTTTTTGCCGTGGGCGCACGTCTTCGGGCAAACCTGCGAGCTCCACGCGCTCTTCTCGATGGGCGCCTGCCTCGCGCTCTGCGAGTCGGTCGACAAGATCATCGACAACCTCGCCGAGACGCAGCCCACGCTCCTCATGAGCGTGCCGCGCATCTTCAACCGCATTTATTCCGGCGTGCAAAAGCAGATCTCGGAGCGCCCTGGCTTCGTGCAAGCGATGGTGAAAGCCGCGCTCGCCGCGCGAAACAAGCAGCGCGCGGGGCAAGAGCTCGGTCTTCAAGAGGGCCTCGTGCTCGCCCTCACCGACAAGGTCGTCTTCGCGAAGGTGCGCCAGCGCTTCGGCGGTCGTCTTCGTTACGCGTTCTCCGGCGGCGCCGCGATCTCGACGGACGTCGCCGAGTTCATCGACGGCCTCGGCATCACCGTCTACGAGGGCTACGGCCTCACCGAGACGAGCCCGATCGTCTGCGCGAACTACCCTGGCGCGCGCAAGATCGGCAGCGTCGGGAAGACGCTCCCGGGCATCAAGGTGAGCCTCACCCCCGAGAACGAGCTCGTCGTCCACGGCCCGAACGTCATGAAGGGCTACCACGAGCGCGCGGAAGAGAACGCGGCCGTCTTCACGGACGACGGCGGCTTCCGCACCGGCGACATGGCGCGCATCGACGACGACGGCTTCATCTTCATCACGGGCCGCATCAAGGAGCAGTACAAGCTCGAGAACGGCAAGTACGTGGTGCCCACGCCGCTCGAAGAGCAAATCAAGCTCTCGCCCTACGTGCTCAACGTCATGGTCTACGGCGACAACCGGCCGTACAACGTGGCGCTCGTCGTCGCGAACGTCTCCGCCGTCCGCACCTGGGGCAAGGAGAACGGCGTCTCCGAGTCCGACGACGAGAAGCTCCTCGCCTCCTCGAAGGTGCGCGAGCTCTTCAAAAAAGAGCTCGAGAAGTACGCCGCAAAGTTCAAAGGTTTCGAGGAGGTACGCGATTTTGCGCTCATCTCGGAAGACTTCACGACCGAGAACAACATGCTCACCCCGAGCCTCAAGCTGAAGCGGCGCGGTGTGGTCGCGAAGTGGCAGGGCGTGATCGACGGCATCTACACCAAGAAGAAGAGCAAAGAGGGCGCGTCCGCCACCGCGTAGTCGCTCGATCGTCGACATCGAAACGCGCCGTCTCGTCCGCGAGCGGCGCGTTTTGCGTGCGCGCGATGGGATCGCGCGACGCGACGCGACCGGGGGCGCGCTCAGGGGTCGGGCGTATCGAACAAGGCCGTCATCGTCACCTCGGCGTCGACGAGCTCTCGCGCGTGGGTGCTCGCCGCGACGCCGAAGGTCGTGACGAGCGTCGTGAGGAGCGCCTTGTTCGAGCCCGTGATCCTGCGAAACACGTCACGCTTGCGGCGTAGCTCCGCGGCGTAGCGCTTGTCGATCGTGAACGGGCCTTCTGCGAACTTCATCTCGCAGAGGTTCACCGTCGCGTCTTTGCGTTCGATCACGAGATCGATCTGCGCGCCGTCGGTGTCGTCGCCATCGTTGCTCGGGCGATGGTTCCACGACGACTCGGTGGTCTCGACCGATTCGATGCCGAGGCTCCGCTTCAGGCGCGTGACGTGCTTTTGGCAAATCGCCTCGAAGGCGTATCCGCTCCACGCCCGCCACGGGGGCGTCCCGCGCTTGTGGATCCACACGTTCGCGGCGTGGGTGCGGTGCGGCTCGATCCATCGAAGGAAGAAGAGCGAGTACTCGTCGCCAATGCGGTAAAGCGCGTCGCGGGTCGTGCGCCCGAGCTCGGGTGTGCGGAGCACGAAGCCGCACTCTTCGAGGTCGTCGAGGGTCTTCGTCACCGTGCCTCCCGAAGCGAGGCCCGCGCGCGCAGCGAGCTCCCCGCGCGTGAGCCCACCGGGGGCTTTCCCGAGCGCGCGCACGATCGCGACGTGTCGCTCCGCGTGCTCGAAGAGCGACGCGTACAGCTTCTCGAACTCCGCGCGCATCTCGCCGTCGCGTGCGAAACATAGTCGATCGATCGCCGCGCTCGCCGACTCTCCGCGCTCGACGAGGCGCAGGTAGTGGGGCACCCCGCCGAGCGCGGCGTAGAGCTCGAGCGTCTGGTAGTGCCCGAGCGAGACGCCGCGCGCGCGGAGGTAGGCATCGGCTTCCGCGACGGTGAACGGGGCGAGACGAACGTGGCGTGTCACCCGGTTATGGAGCCCTCCGCGCGCGTGGAGCAGCTCGCGCGCCATCCACGACGCCGCCGAGCCGCAGACGACGACGACGAGGTCACGGCGTGTCACCGCCCAGCCGTTCCAGAAGTGCTCGAAGGCGGACAAAAAACCGGAGCGGCGGGCGGCGAGCCACGGCAGCTCGTCGATGAAGAGGACGCGCTTTTTTGCCTTGGTTCGCGCGCCGGAGAGCGCCGCGCGGAGGTGCTCGAACGCGGCGCTCCAATCGGTCGCTCGCGCGCCGTAATCGGGGAAGCTCGCCCGCATGGAGGTGTCGAACGCGGCGAGCTGGGCGCGCAAAGGCGCACCGTGGCTCCCGGTGAGCTCGAACACGATGTGGTCCCGGAGCGCCTCGCGGACGAGGAACGTCTTTCCGACCCGCCGGCGTCCCGTCACGGCGACGAGCTCGGCCTCGGGCGACGCGAGGACACGGTCGAGCGCAGCGCGCTCACGTTTTCGTCCGACGATACGAGCGCTCATCTTTCGTAGCCATACCTGGGTCTACCGTGCGGATCTAGCTGCCTGACGGTCATATATAGCCATATCGTCCTTGTTCGACACCGATATGGCTGAATATACGAGGGTGGAGTCGCCTGCCGAGCGCACCAGCCGACGTCAGCGATCCTACGGCGCGGGCTCCTCGCGTCCGCGGCGTCGTAGCGCGAGCGCGAGCGCGACGGCGAG
>JAAFHV010000012.1 GCA_013297655.1 Myxococcales bacterium
TGACCGGCGACCTCGACGAGCTGGAACTCGGGGTGATCTTTCATCGTGCCCGCGACCGCGTCGAGGATCTCGTTCGACTCGGAGAGGATCTCGGCCGAGCCCGTCTTGAACTGAATCTTCTTGAGGATGACGATGTTGTTGTCCTCGACGACGACCCCGCCACGATCCGGGCAGCCATCTTCGTCCCGGAATTTATTGAACGTTTCCGGCTCGTTAGGGCACAAGTCCTTCACGTCGGGGATGCCGTCGTGGTCATTGTCCGGCTCGGGGCAGCCGTCTTCGTCCTCGAAGCCGTCCTTGTCCTCCGGATCGTCGGGGCACTTGTCGCGCGAGTCGGGGATGCCATCGTGATCACGATCGCCGTCCTTCGGAGGCTCGGGGCAGCCGTCGGTGTCCTCGTCGCCGTCCATGTCCTCCTTCACGTTCGGACACTTGTCCTTGATGTCGGGGATGCCGTCCTGATCGTTGTCCGGCTCGGGGCAGCCGTCCTCGTCCTCGAAGCCGTCGAAGTCCTCGCGCTCGTCGGGGCACTTGTCGAGGTCGTCCTTGATCCCGTCGCCGTCGCGGTCGCCGATCGAAGGCTCGAAAATGAAGCCGACGAAGGCACGGAAATCGGCAGCCTCGAAGCCGCTCGTGTAGCGCGGGCCCGCGCCGAGCATCAGGTAGCTGTTGCGCTCGAGGAAGAGCTTGAGACCGCCAGTGACCTCGTTCGAGGGCTTCACCGCGCTGTCGGCTTGGCCGAGCAAGAACGTCCCGTACGTATCGGCGACGATGTCGACCGGCTCGAGCACACGAACCGAAGCGCCGAGCCCGTACGTGATGCGGTTCCCGTCGACGAAGCGACCGTCGCGGAGATCGACGGCGGTGGTGCTCACGCTGTGCGCGCGAAAGCCGACGTTCGTGCCGATCTTGAACACGCCGGTTGCGCCGAATCGTTTCTCGGCGATGAGCTGCGGCCACACGAAAAACCCAGGATCGGCGCCGGCGGACTTGGGCGCGTCCGTCACGGGCAAGCCGATTTGCGTGGAGATGGCGAGCCCGAACCCGCGCTCGACGCGGAGGATGCGGAGCTTTCCGTGGACGGCGATGTACCCGAGCGTCTGCGAGTCGAAGGCGTTCGGCGACCACTGCGCCGGGTTCACCGTGGGCTGCGGTGGGTTCTGCTTGTCGAACTGCGCTTCGCCGGACGTGAGGTTGATCGGCGCGGTGATGCCGAGCACGAGACGGTTCGCGATGCCGTAGTCGAAATGGAACGTGCCTTGGAACTGGTGACTGATGAGGTGCGGAGCATCTTGGCCGCCGTCGCGGATGCGGAGGATGTTGCGCCCGTAGTCGATGACGAGGCCGAGGCTGAAGTCGTTCGCGCCGAGAATGTCGGACCCATTCGTCGCGAAGAACCCCTTCGAGTCCATCGCTGGGCGGAAGAGATGGGTATCGAAGCCTTCGCCGTTCCCCGCGGGGATGGGCTGCGCGGCGGCCTCACGCGGCAAGATCGCGCTCGCCCCGAAGGCGATGCCGCTCGACAAAATCAGGCTCAAGACCCGGCGAGAGTTCAATCGCATCACCTCTTGCGTGATAGCAAAAACCGGAGAAAATGGCGCTATTTTCCGCCATCTCTGCGCGCATGCAGCAAGAAGCGCGCGCGGAGCGGGAGCCCAACCGAGCCACGAGGACGAGCCGAGGCAGACCCGGGAACGGAAGCGCCGGTGCCGGCCGCCTCTGGCTTTGCTATCGTAGAGGGCGAACGATCGTGACGTCGCCTCGCTCCCTCATCCTCGCGCTTTGGTTCACCGCCGTCGTCGTCTGCGGATTCGGCCGCACCGCGCGGGCCGAGTCTCCGTTCGACGGCAAGTGGCGACAGAGCGCGCTACGCGAGGATTTCACCGTCCAGAAGTGGCAAACGGGCTGCGGCCCGCAGCCGCGATCGTCGAGCACCGGCGGGGGGGAGACGGTCTCCGTCCGCGCCGAAGGCGACGTGCTCAGCTTCGTCGGTGGCGGCCGCGTGTTCCGCTCGAACCAGTGCTACGACCCGCTCCCTTCGCTCGTCCGCGAGACCTACAGCCACGCCGCAGACAGCCGCCTCTGGCGCACCCGATGCGCGACTCCGCCAGGTGATCCGCGGAAAACCGTCATGCAAACGCTCGTGGCCGCTACGAGCGATACGCACATCGAGGTCACCGAGACCGGTCGCTACGAAATCGCCCACGAGGACGGCCTCTGCGTCGCGGACGTCCGTCGAACGCGGAGCTTCGATCTCATCCAGAAGGACACCCCCGCGGCGCCAGCGAGCGCGACCGCTTCCGCGCCCGCCACCGCACCCGCGCCCACCGCAGCACCTCCCGCTCCAAAAGAGGAGCCGAAACCCACGTCCACGTGCGCCACTCCCGGGCCCGCGGCGCGGCTCGAGGTTCGTCCGTCGAAGAAGCTCCTCCGCGCGGGTGAGTCGTTCACGTTTCGCGCGAAGGTGGTCGATCGCGACGGCTGTCCGCTCGTCGACGAGGTGAAATGGACGGCATCCAAAGAGGCCGCCGGTGCCCACGTCACCGTCGACGCAAAAGGCCTCGTCTCGGTGCCGGAAGGCACGCCCGAGGGCGAATACGGCCTCGAGGCGACGTCCGACGGCAAGTCGGCCAAGGTCACACTCAGCATCTCGACCGCCGCCAACTACGACGCGCTCCTCGCGAAGGACGGCCTCAACTCCGCCGGCGAGACCGATACGGCGAGCGTCACGTCGTTCCCCGGAGCAAGCATCGGCAGCAGCGAGGTCGCCGCGGAGGACGGCCACAACCGGCGCCGCGCGATCTTCGTCGCCGTCATCGGCAGCCTCGTCGTCGCCCTCGGGATCGCCTATTTCGTGTTGCGGAAGCGGCAATCGAAGGCTCAAGCGCTCGAAGCCGACACCCTCAACCGCTACGAAGAGCGCGTCCGCGAGACGGCCGCGCGAAACGAAGCGGGCGAGGCGGAGTACGAAGCCAAGCGACGAGCTCACGACGAGAGCGTGCGAGCCGCGGAAGAGGCCAAAGCGAAGCTCGCTCAGGCCCGCGCCGCGCGCGCCGCCGCCGGCCCGCGCGCCACCGCGGCCGTCGCTCAGCCCGCCGAGGAGCGCTCGTGCCCCACGTGCAAGCGCACCTTCAAGGACACCCTCTTTTGCCCGCACGACGGCACGAAGCTCTCCGAGAAGCCCGCCGAGGACCTCGGCAGCTCGCTTCTCTGCCCCACATGCAAAAGAGCGTTTCCAGAGGGAACGCGCACCTGCCCAGAGCACGGTGACGAGCTCGCGCCCCTGCCCGGCCCCGCCCGCGCGGCCCCGGTGAAGGCAGCAAAAGGCAAGATTTGTCCGAGCTGTGGCGCACGATTCGAGGGCGCGGCGACCTTCTGCGGCAAGGACGGGACGTCCCTCGTGCTCCTGAACTGAAGGCGCCCGAGCGAAATAAGTGTGCCTTCTCCAGCCGATCCTCTCGCTGCGGTCGGTGGCCTCGTCGCTCCGCTGCTCAAACTACGGGAGTAGGTTTCCGGTGCCTCGCGTCGGTCTCGACAGGAGCCGACACACTTATTTCGATCGGGCGCCTAACGAAACCGTACGCTCGGGACGAAGGATTTTTCGCGTCGGGGCGTAGATCGACCGCGGAGCGGCCACGTCCAAGCGAGGGTCCAAAAGCCGACCGCCCCGGGGTGGTCTTCCCCCAGGCCGAGGGCTATTCCCCGAGGCCTCATTCGGCCTTCACTTGATCGCCCAAAACGAAGCCCGCTATAGTTCGAATCGCGTGTAGCCCGAAGGAACGCTTTGCCGGTCGGCAAGGTCCTGCCAGGTTTACGCGGCGACGATTGGATTGGCGCCGACGAAGTCGGTCGAGCGCCCTCAAAGGACGGTTCCGCGATGAAGATTTCGTGCCAATCGTGTCAGGCCAAGTACACCATCGCGGACGAAAAAGTCGTCGGCAAGGTCGTCAAGATCCGCTGCAAGAAGTGCGGCTCTACGATCGTCATCAACGGGGCCGAGGGCCACGCCGCGGACGACGCGAGCGCGGGCGGCAACGACGTGTACGACTACGCCGCAGGCGCAGGCGACCAGTGGACGGTGAACGTCGCCGAGGGCGATCAGCGCACGATGTCGACGCAGGACATCGTGAACGAGTACCGCACCGGCGTGGTCACCACCGAGACCTACTGCTGGAAAGACGGGATGGACGGCTGGCTTCCCCTCCGTGACATCGACCAGCTCCACCGCGCCGTCGCGAGCCCCAGCGTGCACCCGATCGCGACCTCCACCGGCGGCGAGTTCGCGCCGTCCGCTGCACCTCTCTTCGGTGCGGCGAGTGGCGGCGGCGGCGGCGGAAGCCTCTTCGGTGACAACGGCGGCGGCGCTCCGGCCCCCGCCGCTGCGCGCCGCGATCGCACACGCAACGCCGGCGCCGACCTCTTCGGCGGGGCGGCCCAAGCCGGCAGCGAGAACGATCGCATGGTGAGCGCCGCGGCGGCCGCCAAAGAGGAGCCCAAGCTCACCGGCCAGCGCAACGAGTCGAGCGTTCTTTTCTCGCTCAGCGCGCTCACGAAGGAGGGCGAGAAGAACGGCGGCGGCGGTGGTGGCGGGAGCAGCAAACCCGAGAACAAGACCACCGCCCAAGGGGACGGCTCCGGTCTCATCGACATCCGCGCCCTCTCGTCGGCGAACGCCAAGTCCGACAAGCCCAAGTCGAGCGGGGTCGACGACATCATGAACCTCGGCGGCGGCGGAGCGTTCGGGGCTGCCCTCGCCGCTCCGATCCTCGCGCCTCCGGCGATGGACCACGGCGCCGTCTCGGCCGCCGAGATGGAGCAATCCTCGGGCAACAAGGGCAACAAGGGCATCATCTTCGCGATCATCGGCGGCGTGGGCTTCCTCACCATCGCCGTGGTGCTCGCGATCGTCTTCACGCGGCCGCCGGCGGTCGATCCGTCGGCGAACACGGGCAGCGGCCACACCGGCGCCACCGGGCCGAGCGCCCTCGCGCAGAACGATCCTCCGAAGGACACCGCCACCGCGGCCGCGGCGCCCCCTCCGTCCGAGCCCGCCACGACCGCAAAAGAGCCCGGCGCCGGCACCGTCGCCGCGGCGACTGGCCCGAAGGCGGGCGCCCCCACCGGCGGCAAGAAGGCCGAGCCCAGCGGCGGCGCGGCGACCCCTGCAGCTCCCGCGGCTCCCCCCGCGGCTCCTGTCGGCACCAGCCTCGAAGCGAAAATGCGCGCCGCGGCTGGGCAAACCGCGCCTCCTCCGGCGGCCCCGGCGGCCGCTTCCGGTGCGGCGTTCGACCGCGGCGCGGCGGCGGCATCCCTCGGCTCGATCAACGTCGCGTCGTGCAAAAAGCCCGATGGCCCCACGGGCTCTGGCCACGTCAACGTGACCTTCGAGCCGAGCGGCTCGGTCTCGTCGGCCGTGGTGGACGGCGGCCCCTTCCCCGGCACGCCGGTCGGCGGCTGCATCGCGGGCAAGTTCCGCGGCGCGCGTGTTCCCGCGTTCGGCGGCAGCTCGGTCAAGGTCGGCAAGAGCTTCACGCTCTGAGTCACTCTCGGCCGCACGCGCGGGCTTGGCCATCGAGCCGGGTCCGCGCGTCGTCTTTCGAACCGCACCTATCGATCGAGGCAAAAGCGACGCTTTAGGAACCCCTCGAAATGGTTTCACTTTTTACCGCTCTGGTGGTGGCTTGTGGGTTCCTGCTGGGGCTCCGGGTGGGGCTCGTGCTCGGAAAGCGCAACGCCGAAAAGGCGGCCCTCGCGAAACGAAAGCGGTAAGCCTCTTGGCATGAGACGGCTCGCGTTGGGGCTCGCGTTGCTCCTTGGCTGCGGCGCTCTCCGTGGAGCGGAGCGCGAAGCCCACGCCGAACCTCCATCGCAAGCGCTGGCGAAGACGCTCGACGGTCCGATGTGCGGCGTCAGGTTGCCAGGTCTCGATCGCCTCGCGGAGAAGCTCGCCCTTCGGAAAGGCCGCGGCGAGGCCCCTCTCGACCTGCCCGATCTCTCCCTCGCCGTGCTCGAGGAGCGCGTGCCTTACGTGTGGCCGCGGGCGTGGGTCGCGGTGGGGCCCTCGCGCGAGGCGCTCGCGACCGCCTACGCCGAGCATCGAAAAGGCCTCCGTACGACGCGCCCGATCTGTGGGCACGCCGTGATCGATCTCGCAGCAGGCAAGGTCGCCTACGCCGTCGTCGAGCTCGACGCGAAGGGCGAGCTCGTGCCCCTCAAGGAGCGCGCGCGGGTCGGAGAGTTCGTGTCGGTCGACGCGACCCTCGACGGCGACGTACGCGACGCGCGCGTGATGGTGAAGGGCCCGCTCGGTGCCCCACGCACGCTCCCCGGCGGGTTCGATCCCGCGTCGCGGAGGGTGCGCGCGACGTTCGCCCCGGACACCAACGGCGCCTTCACCGTGCAAATCGTCGCCGACACCGAGAGCGGCCCGCGCCCCATGCTCGAGACCCGCGTCTTCGCCGGGATCGCGCCCAGCTACGCCCGCGAGCGCACCGAGCTCGTGCCACCGAGCGGACCACCGGACGACGCGCTCTACGGCCTCGTGAAGCAGCTCCGGAGCGACGAGGGCCTCCCGCCTCTCGTGCGTGACCCGAAGCTCGACGAGATCGCGAAGGCGCACGTGGCGGCGATGATCGGCAGGTCGCTCCTGTCGCACGACGCGGGCGACGGCGATCCACGTTCGCGCAGCGAGGACGCGGGGGTGCGCGCGAAGGTCGTGGCCGAGAACGTCGCGACCGGTCGTGAGGTACGCGGCCTTCATCGCGCGCTCACCGAGAGCCCTTCGCACCACGCGAATCTTCGCAACGGCGCCCTCGATCGGGTCGGCGTCGCGGTCGTCGCCGACAAGACGGGCGCGCTCTGGGGCTGCGAGCTCTTCACGGGAGGCACACGATGAGCATCGAAACACACGCGCGCGCGTTCGCGCTCGGAGCGATCGTGCTCACCGGCTGCATCGGCGAGCCGAAGACCCCGTTCGACGCGAACCTGGCGAACGAGGCGATCGAAAAGAAGAGCCTCGCGGAGTGCAGCACCGGCGCGCCGCTCGAGGGGCACGTCGCCGTCGTGTTCGCGCCGAGCGGCGAGGCAGAGACCGCGGTCGTCGACGGAGGCTCGATCGCCGGCACCGCGCTCGCCCAGTGCATCGAGCGCGTGTACCGCTCCGTTCGGATCGCGCCGTTTTCGGGTCCGAACGGCACCGCCCGCCACTCGTTCCGCATGCGTTAGCGCGAGCACCGAGCGCGGCAAGGGTGCGCAGATTCGCTGCACGAGCGCTCGCGCCCGGCAGCGCCTCGCTCGAATAAACCGCAACGATTCCAAACGGATCCATCATGCAGCGCGGCGTGTCGTTTGCGATCCTCGGCGCGCTGGAAAATACTGCAGCGGCCGACGCAACGAATCGGCGCGCTTGGGCGAGGAAGGGCACGCGGTTCGCTCCGCCCTCACCTCCGAAAACTTCATGAGGCTTTCCATGTTCCTTCGATCGCTCGTCCCCACCCTCGCTCTCGTCGTGACCGCCGCTCTCGGCGCCGCGTGCTCCGCCACGGTGGAGCCAGGAGGCACCGGCCCCACGCCGAGCAGCACGGCCACCGGCAGCCCCACGGGCACCACCCCCGCCGGCCCGGTCGGCGCGAACGTCGTCGGCGCGGCCGGCATCGCCGCGTGGGACGCGCTCGCCACGAAGGACGCCATCAAGTCGTTCCCGAGCCTCTACCTTCACCAGTCCGTCGGCCAAGACCTGGAAGACGGCGCGGAGGACGCGGGCTTCGGCTTCGAGTACTACGGCCCCGGTCAGGCGCCGGGCTCGGTCGTGAACGGCCTCAACGGCGGCCTCTTCACCGACGTCGGCCCCGTCGACAACGGCAAGCCGCTCGCGAAGATCGGCATCGTTCGCCGCGAATTCCAGAAGCAAAAGAGCAAGCTCAAGGTGCTCGTCTTCAGCTTCGGTTACGCCGACGTGCTCGAGTCCGTCGACGAAGACGGCAAGAGCGTCACCCCCGACCAGGTATATGCAGAATACAAGAAGCTCGTCGCGGAGGTAAAGGCCGCGGGCGTGAAGTTCGTCCACGTCACGCCTCCGCTCGTCTTCGATACGTCGACGAATGCCCCCAAGATGCAGATGCGCGCGTTCATGATCGACACCTTCAAGGACGACCCGATCTTCGACCTGACGGACATGGAAAGCATGGACGGCGGCAAGCGCTGCGAGCAAGGCGGGGTCTGGCACATCTGCCAAGCGAACCGCTCCAGCACGGCGTGCCCGAGCAAGAGCCAGGGGGTGGACACCGACGGCCAAGGGCACCTCTGCTCGAAGAAGGCGGCCGAGTTTTCGAAGGCGCTCCTCTACGCCATCCACTCCGCAGGAAAGTAACGCCCACGTCGTCGCGGTCTCGGGCGAGCACACTCGGGTGGGCTCGCTCGATTCGTTTTGGGCCAGGAAGTCAGCGCGTTCAGCTCGGGATCGCTCGTCGGCTCGATGCGCTCACACCGGACGTGACTGGCCACGTAGCGCCCTCCGCGAAATGCATGCATACAGCATGTAAAAGGCGACCAGACCTCGGCCTCTGGCGCGCTCCGGACACAAAACGAAGCGGGCGAGCCAGAGGTTGCCCTCGGCTCGCCCGGTCGTGACGACGAGTGGCGACTACTCGCTCTTCGTCTCGCTCGTGACCTTGAACTCGACGCGACGGTTGGCCGCGCGGCCGGTGTCGGTGAGGTTGTTGTCGATCGGCTTCTCCATGCCGAAGCCGTGCGCTTCGAGCCGATCCTGGGCGATCGCATGGTCGGTCAGCCACTTCATCACGGAGTCGGCGCGATCTTGGGAGAGCTTCTTGTTCATCGCCGCCGCGCCCTTGTTGTCGGTGTGGCCTTCGATGGTCATCCGCTTGATCCCGACGTTCGCCTTGAGCACGTTCGCGATCTCTTGGAGCATCGGGAAGCTGTCCGGGAGGATGCGCGCAGAGCCGGTCGCGAAGTGGACCTGCTGGAGGACACGAATCTGTCCGCCGTCCCACTTGATGAACGCGGGGCAGCCATTTTTCGCGGGGTCCGCGTTCGGGGCGCCGGGCTCACGGGGACACGCGTCCTTCGCGTCGACGATGCCGTCCTTGTCGTTGTCGTCCTCGGGGCAGCCGTCGCCGTCCTCGAAGCCGTCCTTGTCCTCGGGCTGGTCGGGGCACTTGTCGGCCGCGTCCGGGATGCCGTCGCCGTCACGATCGGTGGGCATCGGGCAGCCGTCGTTCGGGTCGTTGCCCTGGTGATCCTCGGGCTCGTCGGGGCACGCGTCGATGTCGTCCGGGATGCCGTCGTGATCGCGGTCCGGCGCGGAGGGATCGATCTTCACCTTCTCGCGACGCTTCGGCGAGGGGGCCTCGCTGTCGAGGATCGGGACGTAGGTTCCGACGAGGGCGATGACGCGGAGGTCGGTCGCGCCGTAGCCCATCGCGATGCCGCGGCCGGCGCCGAGGCCAGCCCACCAGCGATCCGCGGGCCCGAAGCGCATGCGGCCCTCGATGTTGAACTCGAGCGAGCTGTTGCCCGCCGTGAAAAACGTAGGCCCGGTGATCGCGGTGTCGGCGATGCCGGTCTGCCCCCAGATGTTGAGACCGAGGCGGTATTTGCCGTCTTGAATGGGCAAAAAAGCGCCGAAGGCCCAGCGCCACTCGGTGCCTACGCCGAGGCCGTTCGCGGGGTTCCCGGTAGGCGCGTTGATGGAACGCTCCGGACGGAACTGAAAGCCGGTGTTCGCGGTGAGCACGATCGGCCCCGCGGTGACCTCGCCCATCGCCATGAGCATGGCGGTCGCTTGGCTGTCGCCGCCGAAGTTCGATTGGGTGCCGGTGGGAGCGAAGAGGCTCGCGCCGAGGCCCGCCGAGTGCTTGCGGTTGTCGCTGCGGAACGCGACCACGCGGGCGTCGATGCGCATGTCGCCGGCGGCGGGCCCGCCCGGCGTGAACGTGGTGGTGCTCGTGCTGCCAGGCCGCGTGATGCTCGATTGGTCGTAGTTCGGGACGTTGCCGGTCTGGAGCGGCGTGAACGGGAACGTGAAGCCGAGCGAGATGCGATCGAGGAACTGGAAGCCGATGCTCCCGTACATGGTGAGCTGATTGGTGATCGCCCCCGCAGGCGAGTTGAGCCGCGTGTTGCGGTCCGTCGCGAGGGTGGACGTGCGAAGGGGTCGGAACGAATAACCGACCGCCAACTGCCCGTAAAATATGGGTCTTTGGTTCGTCACGGGGCGGAAGACGCCCACGCCGTCATCGGGCGCGCCAGGCACCTCGAGACGATCGAGCTTGAACGTACGCTGCTGGGCGCTCGCATTCGCGGCAGCACCTGCGACGCCCAAGAACGAAAAGAGCCCCACGACCCGCCCGAACCAAACGTTGCTCCGCCTCATCGAGCCGCACCGTACACGCGAGCCACGGCGGTTTGCATCCGTAATTTGGCGTTCTTCGCGGCCCTCGTCCTCGGTGACCTCGTGAAAAACGGCGGATCATGCCTTGACGTGGCGCCCGCGCGATGCTTTCTTCCGCCGCCCTGACGGGAAGGCGAGGCGAGCGTGCCTTCGTCCCCCTTGCCCCACGAAGAAGAAGAGCCATGAAACGCACTTATCAGCCCCACAACACCCGCCGCGTCCGCACCCACGGCTTCCGTGCGCGTATGGCGACCGCTGGTGGCCGCAAGGTCCTCGCCAACCGCCGCCGCAAGGGCCGCGCCCGCCTCGCGGTCACCACCTTCAAGAAGTAGATCACGAGCAGTCTTCGTCGCACGGCGAGCGTAGCCCCGTTCATCGGGATGCCGCTCGTCGTCACGAAGCTCCCGCATGTCGGCCTCCGCGCGTACGTTCGCCCCGTCCCAGTCATTCGGGAAAGAGCGCCGTCTCGTGCGGAGAGTCGACTTTTTGCGCGTTCAGGGTTCCACGTTCCGCGTCACGACCCCCGCCTACGTCATGTTGGTCGCGCCACGGACGGAGCCCGACGGCCACGCCCTGCCGGCGCGGATTGGGCTCACGGTCGGGAAAAAGGTCGGCAACTCGCCGCAGCGAAACCGCGTAAAGCGCGTACTTCGTGAGCTTTTTCGCACCTGGCCGCCGCCGGGGCTCGTTCCTCCGGGGATCGACCTCGTCGTCATCGCGCGCGCCTCGGCCCCCGCCCTCGGGCTTCCCGACGCTCGCCGGGAGGTCGAAAAGGTGGCTCGCCTCCTCG
The DNA here is from genome assembly GCA_013297655.1 of Myxococcales bacterium. GTDB lineage: Bacteria > Myxococcota_A > Polyangia > Polyangiales > Polyangiaceae > JAAFHV01. The sequence goes on from JAAFHV010000012.1 coordinate 11,202, forward strand.
TAAAACGCTGTGAAGAAGCGCGCGCTGCCCTGGCACGGGCGGCCCCGGAGCCTCATGTTCCGCCGCGTTCATGAGCGAGCCACAAGCGAGCCCCGCGCGCGATTCGAGGGCGGGAGCGATGGCGCTCTCGGAGCCCGGTTTTTTTGCGCGTTCGCTCATGGGCATCGTGCGCATCTACCAAATTCTGCTCTCGCCGTTCCTCGGCGGCCGCTGCCGGTTCGAGCCGTCGTGCTCGCGCTATGCGATGGCGTGCCTCGAGATGCACGGGGCGGCCCGCGGTGGCTTGCTTTCGGTCATCCGCGTGTGTAAGTGCCACCCCCTGCATCCTGGCGGATTCGATCCGCCCCCTCCCCTCGAAACGCTCGCCCCCGTCCCTCCTCCCGAGGGGCACGCGCCCGAAACCAAGGGCGCCTCGTGAACACCCTCCCCGCGAGCCTCCGGAAAAGATCGTCTCATGGACCGTAATACGCTCGTTCGTTGGGTCGTCATCGCGGCCGCGATCTTCCTCTTCATGAAGTTCGGGCTGCCGATGATTCGCGGCGGCGACAAGCCCCAGGCGGTGCCGACCGAGGCCTACGTGAACGCCCCCGGCTTCGCGCCGGACCTCCTCGACGCGCCGACGGACGGCAAGCCGATCGAGCAGCCCGGCGAGGGTGAGCTGTGCGAGATCGCGGGCAGCCGCTTCGACGCCGTGCTCTCCACCCGCGGCGCCGGCATCGTGCACTTCGACCTGAAGGACCAGCAGTACGCCAACGGCGGCACGTTCGACATGTCGACCACGCCGGACCACGAGCGCTGGCGCAGCCTCCGCACGGTGTTCCGCGGCGAAGGCGCGAACGACCAGGTGAAGTTCGATCGTTTCCCGTGGAAGCTCGAGCGCATCGACGGCAAAAAAGGCTGCATTTTCACCTACGCCGACGAGCTCGTCGCGATCAAAAAGACGGTCAAGACCAACGAGCGCCCCTTCGAGCTCGAGGTCACCACCGAGGTGAAGAACCTCGCCGAGGACGCGAAGAGCCACAAGCTCACCGTCGGCATGTACGCCTTCCGCCGCAACGAAGAGGTGAAGGGCAAGCTCGGCCGCGTCTCCCCCTTCCAGACCGAGCTCTCCTGCGCGCAGGGCAAAGACATCACGCGCAAGAACAAGGACGAGTTCAAAGAGGGCTGGCAGACGGTGCAGGGCATCGACCGCTACGCCGCGATCTCGAACTACTACTTCGGCCAGGCGCTCGTCCCCACGACCGAGGGCGGCTCCGCCGACTGCGCCATCCTCGCCGAAGACTGGGTCGCCCAGGGCCAGGCGCGCGACGACGACAAGGCCGCCGCGGTGTACCACGCGAGCCTCGTGTATCCTGCACGCAAGCTCGGCAAGGGCGAGAGCGCTTCGTACACCCAGGTCGCGTTCCTCGGCCCGAAAGAGCGCGACGTGCTCGCCGCAGCCGCCAAGGGTGGCCGCGTCCCGCCGCTCGCCGGTGATCCGAAGCTCGGGGAGCTCATCAACCTCGGGTTCTTCTCCCCGGTGGCGAAGGTGCTCATCAGCTTCCTCGTCTTCCTCCACGACAAGGTGACGCTCGGGAACTGGGGCCTCGCGATCATCTTGATGACGATCTGCGTGCGCCTCGTGCTCTTCCCGCTCACGTGGAAGTCGATCAAGTCGACGATCGGGATGCGAAAGCTCAAGCCCGAGGTCGACGCGATCAACGAGAAGTTCGCCGACGACGCGCAGGCGAAGAACCTCGCGATGATGGAGCTCTGGAAGAAGAACGGCGTGAACCCGTTCGGCGGCTGCCTCCCGCAGCTCGTCCAGATGCCGGTCTGGTTCGCGATGTACACCACGTTGCAGACCGCGGTGGAGATGTACCACGAGAAATTCTTGTGGTTCCAAGACCTTAGCGCGCCGGATCGGTTCTACATCCTGCCCCTCGTGCTCGGCGGATTCATGATCCTCCAGCAGCGCATCGTGCCGCAGCAGCCGGGGATGGACCCGCAGCAGCAGAAGCTCATGATGTGGCTCATGCCGGGCATCTTCACCGTGATGATGCTGTTTTTGCCGGCTGCGCTCGGCGTTTACATGCTCACGAACAGCATCCTCGGCATCGTGCAGCAGCTCGCGGTCGAGAGGCTCTCTCCGCGTGGTGGTGGTGACAAGAAGCCCGGCGAAATTTCGGTCGAGGAAGTACCCTCGACCAAGGTAGAGATCGGGAAGGGAAAGGCCCGGGTATAAGCCGATGACCGACGTCGAGACGAACGTGAGCGCGGACGCGCAGAGCCAAAGAGCAGTCGATTTCGTGCGCATGTTGCTCACGAAAATGCAGGTAGACGCCGAGGCGATCCTCGCCCCGGACGACGGCGAGGGCTCCGAAGGCGAGATCCGCATCGACATCGAAGGCCCCGACGCGGGCCGGGTGATCGGCAAGCGCGGAAGCGTGCTCGAGGCCATCCAATACCTCACCACCCGCGTCGTGCACCGCCCCGGCGACGGGCGCAGGCACGTCCAGGTGGACGCCGAGGGTTACCGCGCCCGCCACGAGGACCAGCTCGCCGAGATGGCTCAGAAGCTGGGCCAGCGCGTCGCAAAAGAGGGCAAGGTCATCACCTTCGACCCGATGAGCGCGCGTGACCGCCGCATCGTGCACGTCGCGTTGAAAGACGTGGAAGGCGTGCGCACCGAGAGCCACGGAGAAGGCCCCGATCGTCGGGTCCAGATCATCCCGCTCAAGAACGGCGCGCCTCCGGCGTCGTGATCGCGCTCGAGCGATCGTAGCTTTACGTGGGGCCGGCGCTCGCGAGCCCGGCCCGTGCGTTACTCTCTGTCGCCGCACGCTCCCGAAGCGCGGCCTTCGCGAGGAGACCGACATGCCTGCACGATACACTAATCTCGACGGGACGACGCCGGACAAGGGCCCGCTCGACATGCTCAAGTGGCAGGTCGGCGATAGGCTCCTCGGGAAGCGTCGGAGGCCGAGCGCCCCGTTCGTCACGCCGGTGCGCGAGAACGACGGAGCGGCGGTTCGCGAGGCCGCGGCGAGCCTGACCTGGGTCGGCCACGCGACGTTCGCGATGCGTCTCGGGGGCAAGCTCGTCGTCACGGATCCGGTGCTCGGGGATCGCATCCAAGGCGTGATTCGTCGCCTCTCGCCTCCCGGCCTCCGACGCGAGGACATGGGCAAGGTCGACGTCGTGACGGTGTCGCACGACCACTACGATCACCTGGATTTACCCTCGCTGCGGCGCATCGGTCCGGAGGCGACGTACGTGGTGCCCTCCGGCTGCGCGAAGCTGCTCCGCGACGCCGGGCTGCCGAAGGTGGTGGAGCTCGGGCGGTGGGAAGAAGCCGAGGTCGAAGGGCTTCGCGTGCGCCTCGTGCCTGCGCAGCACTGGTGTATGCGCGCGCCTTGGGACCGCAACACGAGGCTCTGGGGCGGGTTCGTGATCGAGGGCCCGGAGGGCAAGGCGTACCACGCCGGTGACACCGCCTTCGCGGACGACGTGTTCTCGCAGATCGGCGAGAAGGAGCCCGGCATCGACTGGGCGATGGTGCCGATCGGCGCCTACGATCCGGAGTGGTTCATGAAGCCGCAGCACATCGGCCCGGAGGACGCCGTGCGCGCGTTCGAGCTCACCGGTGCGAAGACGTTCGTCGCGATGCACTGGGGCACGTTCCGCCTCACCGACGAGCCCACCGGCGAGCCTCCCGAGCGCCTCCGCGCCGCGTGGGACGCAGCGTCGCTCCCCACGAGCCGGCTCTGGGTCGTCGACGTCGGCGAGACACGCGCGCTCTGAGCTACGTCCTCCTAGAGCAACGAACTGTTCGGTGCTCTAGCGGCGTTCCGCGCGCGCCATTTCCGGCTTCCGGCGGGCCGCGCGCGGAGAAACTTTACGCCGGCCTCGCTTGACGATCGGCCGACGCGGGCGAACCCTGGACTGCGGAAGGCGCGTGATTTTCGGCGAACGGTTCGCCGCGAGCACGGGTCGTCCGGGCGTGAGGCGATGTGCCCACGCTCGTCCCGAACCCCGCCGTCGCGATCGCGAGGGCGCGAGGAAAACACATGCATCCTGCATTCTATTGGTGGTGGAAGAACGCCCGAAGGTCGGCGACCGAGGGCGGTGAGGCGCACGCGCAGCACGGGGAGTGCGGCCCGCGAGGCTTTCGTGGTCACGGTCGTGGGCACGGTCCTCACGGACGACACGAGCACGAGCACGGGCATGGCCCTCACGAGCACGGGCCCGCGCACTTCGGCTCCCACGACGAGCCCTTCGGCGGCGGCCCGTTCGGCGTTCGTAGGCCGCTCCGTTTCTTGGCCCACAAGCTCGAGCTCCAAGACTCCCAAGTGGAAGAGCTCGCGCGCATCTTGAACGAGCTGAAGACCGAACGCGCCCAGGCCGAGGTCGATCATCAGCGCACGATCGCGGCGTTCGCCGACGCGGTCGAAGGCGCCACCTTCGACGAGGCCCGCGCCGCCGAAGGTGGACAAAAGCGCGTCGAAAGCGCCGACAAGCTGCGCACGGCCGTCGTTCGCGCGCTGGGGCGCATTCACGCCGTGCTCGACGAAAACCAGCGAAAGAAGCTCTCGTACCTGGTCCGCACCGGCACGTTGAGCCTCTAACGAACCCGTGAGGTGGCGCGCGATCGGCGACGGTCGCGCGCCTTGCTTCGTGGGGGCTCCGAGGCTTTGATGCGCGGCGCATGTCCTCGAACCCGTCCCGCGTGCTCTCCACTCTCGCCATCGGCCTCGCGCTCGCCCTTGCGGCCTGCGGCTCCGCCAAGACCCCCGACGTCGTGCGGACCGAGCTCCTCTCCGGTCCGAAGGACACCATCACCGTGGTCGCGTTCACCGACTACGAGTGCCCCTACTGCAAAGCAGCGCACCAGGAGATGACGCGCGCGATGCAAGCGGCTCCCGGCACCCGCCTGCGGATCGTCCGCCATCACGTGCCCCTCCCGAGCCACCCGCACGCCGAGCTCGCCGCGCGCGCCGCGATCTGCGTCGAGTCGCTCGGCGGGGACACCGCGCGTATGGACGACGCGCTCTTCAACGCAGGCTCCGCGCGGCTCGATCCGGGGAGCTTGGAAGAGGCCGGGGCCTACGCCGGAGCCGATCGCGACAAGTTCGCCGACTGCCTCAAGAGCAACGGCACCACTGCGCGGTTGAAGGCCGATCTCGAAGCGTACATGCAGGCCGGCGCGGCCGGAGTGCCGCTCCACTTCGTAGGCAGCAAGCGCTTCGAGGGCGCCCAGGACGCGACCACCTGGCAAGACGTGTTCGCCGAAGCCGCAGCGGAAGCCGCCAAGCGCAAGCCCGAGTGACCCGCGCGTTTCCGAGCTGGCGCGCGTCTCGCTGACGTCTACCTACATTTGCCCCTTGACGAGTCGCGTCAGGATGCACAGCGGATCCGCGAAAAACCTGGCCATGAAGGTGCACCCAGCTATCTTCCGTCCATGCGTGCTCGCCCTTGGTTCTTGGTCGTTGCGGGATGTGTGGGGGCCATAGCGATCGCGTGCGCGAACGGTACGGCGACGGACGACGAGGACGGCGGCGACGTCCCGATCGAAGAGGTCGACTCGGGCACCACGCCGACCCCGACCCGCGATTCGGCCTCTCCTCCCACGCCTCCCCAGCGCGACGCGTCCTCGTCCGACGACGGCGGGACCAGCGGTGACGGTGGCGTGAAGCTCGACGGTGGTGGTGACGGCGGAACCACCGGAGATGGCGGAACCACGCCCGTCGCCTGCGCCGCACCGAACACGTGCGTCGGCGCGACCATCCTGCCGGATGTGAGTGGCGACGAGCGGGCAGACACGGCGACGCGCACCGGATCGACCTCGCAGTGGTTCCGGATCCGCGTCAGCGAGGACAACACTGGAAGCGTTGCCGGCGAAAAGCTGAAGCTAAAGGTAACGCTTACGTCGCCGCCGGGAGCGAACTTCGATCTCAGGCTCTACCTCGCGCCGGACGGGAGCAGCCAGAGCTGCACGGGACCCGATCGCACGACGAACGCAACAACGGGCAACGATGTGACGTCGATCGATTGGGGGGAAGGGTTTGTCTCCAATGGTTCGTCCGACGATCGTACGGTAACGATCGAGGTCGTTCACGTCTCCGGAACCTGTGCGACCGGTCAAAACTGGACCCTTCTCGCCGAAGGAAACAAGCTCTGACGGGCCGCCGGCTGCGCGCGGGCGCAGCAGTCGGGCTCATCGTGCTGACGTCCTGCGCATCGCAACGCGGGGAGCCGCGGCTGCCTTCGCCGCGTCCTGCGGCGCTCGTCTTCGTGGAGGACGATTTCCCCAAGGCCGCCGCGGAGGCGACACGCCGCGGGAAGCCCCTCTTCGTCGACGCGTGGGCGCCTTGGTGTCACACGTGCTTGTCGATGCGCGCGCGGGTGCTCGCCGATCCGACCCTCGGCGACGCGAAGCTGCGCTCCGGCAAGCGCCTCGCCGATGCGTTCGTGTGGGCGTCGATCGACACCGAACGCGTGGAAAATACATCCTTCATCGCGGCGCACCCGAACCGGGTTTGGCCCACGCTCTACGTGCTCGCGAGCGACGCGCGGACGGTGAACGTGGCTTGGGAGGGCTCCGCGACGCGGGACGAGCTCGTCGCGCTGCTCTCGGACATCGAAGCGGGCGGCAACGACGCGCTCTTCGCGGTGGCGCTCGCGCACGCCGCGGGCCACCGCGTCACCGAGGCTCGCGCGGCGCTGACCACGATCACGAACGACACGCAGGCTTCCCCCGGGCTCCGCGCGCGCTCTCTCGAAGCGCTCGTCGGCCTCGACGACACGAGCCCCGACCGCATCGTAGCGCTCGCGAAGGGAGCCCTCGCGTGGCTGCCCGTGTCCACGTCGCGCGCGACGGTGCTCGTGAGCGCGCTCTCCGCCCTCGACACGCTCCACGCGACGGACGAAGCGATCGTGCTGGCCGCGAACGAAGGAGCGACGGGAGCTCCGTGCGCGCACGCCGCGAAGTGCCCCGCGCTCGCCCCCGACGATCGCTCCGGGCTCTTCGAGGCGCTCGTCGATCACGCCAAAACGACGGGAAAGACCGAAGACGCGAAGCGCCTCGCCCGAGCGTGGCAGACGTACCTCGCAGAGGTCGCGGCCGAGGCCCGCACCGCGGACGAACGATACGTGTATGATGCACATCGGCTCCTCGCCGCAGAAGCTACGGGGGAGGTCGCGGCGTTCGTGCCCGTGCTCGAGGCGAGCGCGCGCACCTTCGCGAAGGACGGCAACACCCACGCGCGGCTCGCGAGGGCTTATGCGCACCTCGGGAGAAACGACGAAGCGGTTCGCGAGGCAGAGCGCGCGGTTGGCCTCCTCGAAGGTCCGCGTGTCCTCCGCGCGGCCAGCTTGCTCGCCGACCTCCACGAGCGCGCGGGCAGACGCGCCGAGGGCCGCAAGGCCTTGGTCGACGCGCTGCACCGATTGGGCGATTTTCCGCTCACCAAGAACCAACGCAAGCTCGCCGAGGCGTGCGAAAAGCGCGCAGCGGACCTTCGTCCGTGATGTACGAAAGTGTGCGCGGGAGAAACGACGCGCAAACATCCGTGGCGCTGGGATCGTAGCGCTACGATCGACACGATGCAGATCGCTCTCTTCGTCACGGCGCTCGCGATCTTCGTGTACCTCCTTCGTCGTGCGGTGGTCGCGCGTCGGACCGGAGGACGGGCGCTCGCAGCTCCGAAAATCGCGCCCGGCTGCCTCGAGCTCGAAGGGCTGCCGCTCCGCCACCTGTCGATCGACGGACACATGCTGCCGCTCGTGGGGGTCACCGCCGCCGATGCACGTGGCTTTTCGCACGTTCCGGCGGGGAGCCACCGCATCGTCATCGTCGCCGACGGCGAGGCCCGCGCGCTCGACGCCGTCGTGCGGTCCGGAGAAATTACACGCATCTCGCGCGGCGAACGTGGCGCGCTCGTCACGTCGACCGGCGGCCGCGTCCCGGTTCGATTCGATGCGTCTTACATTCATTTCCCGACCTGGTCGCGCGGGACCCGCTTCATGCTCACGGGCGGCGTCTCGTTCCTGCGCGGGCTCGAGGACGCCTGAGCCGCCCCTGACGGCCTCGTGAAGCGAGCCAGCGGGGCTGGGCTGACGGGTGCCCGCGACACGAGACACCGAACGGCGGCAGGGCGCCGAGTGCTGTAGCCTAGGTCCGTGCAATCGAAGAACTTCGCCGCCCTCGCGGCTCTCGGCGGCGTGCTCTTTTTCGAGCGCTTCGCTTATTACGCGTTCCGCGCTTCGATGTTCACGCGCTTCCGTACGGAGAGTCAGCTCGCGGTCGCCGACATCGGGAGAATCGCGGCGATGACGACCATCGCGCTGCTCGTCGCTTTTGCGCTCGGTGCGGGCATCTCGGCGTTCGCGCGCCATCGCCTCGTCATCGCCGGGCTCGTCGTCGCCCTCGCCGCAGGGCACGCGCTCGGAGCGGCGAGCGTCACCGCGGGAGCGTTCGTCATCCCCCTCTTCTCCGGCATCGTGCGACCCCTCCTCATGCTCGCGATCGCGGAAGAGCTCGCACGCGACGGCCGTATTTGGTCCGGAATGGCCGCGGGCGCTGGCATGTCCCTCGTGATGAACGTCGGCGCTTTCGCGGGCGGGTCATGCGGTGGGCTCGCGAGCCGCAGCAGCGGGTTTCTCGCCGTTCCTCCCGTGCTCATGATGCTCGCGATCGTGTGCGCGGCGGTGCTCGCGTTCGCGCTCCCAGGCGCACCATTCGAATGGGCACGGGCCTCGGACGCGACGGTCGTCCCCGGGCCGGGCCTCTACCGCGCGGAGCCCGTCGTCGTCCGCTCGGGGGGAGCGCCACCGCTCGTCGTGCTCGCGATCGTCGCGGCGGCGGCCGTCGTCGTTCGCTGGGAGCAGACCTTCCACTCCGAGGCGCTCTACCGAACGGTCGAAGTCGGCGCGCTGAACGCGATGGGCCCGCTCCTCTCGTGCGCCTTCGGGGCCGTTTTCGGCGCGATCGCGGCCTCCCTCGCGTCGTCCAGATCTCGCGTATCGCCGACCCTCGCTCTCGGTTGCGCGACCGTGTGCATCGCGATCTCCGCGTTCGTCATGGTCGTCGCTTCGGTGACCCACTCGAAGGCGCTCGCGATCCTATCCATGTTGCTCGACGCGGCGAGCGACCCGGTCTTCACTGCCGTCTGCCTCGGGTTCGCGTTCACGACGACCTCGTCGCGTCATGTCGGGCTCGTCGCGGGCGCGCTCTCGGCGCTCTTCTTGATTCCCTCCCTCTTCTTTCGCGCGCTCACGCCGCTTCTCGACGATGGGGGAACGATCCTCCTCGCCTTCGTGGGCATACTCACGCTCGCCACCGGCGTGGTGACGATCGTCGTCGGGCCGCGCATCGACCGATCGCCCGAGCCACCGCCCGCTCCCGGAACCTTCCCCTCCGCCCGCGTCGGTTAGCTGCGTCGCGCCGATCGGAACGCGCACGACGAGCACGCCGCGCGACGGGACTAGCGGTCGCTTTTCGCGCGACGATGAAGCTCACGCGCGCCCTCTCGGAGGCGCTTGAGATCTTCCTTCGTGCTCCACGCGGCGAGGACGACGGCGAGGTTCGACCCGTTCGCCACCGCTTGCGCCCAGAAGCGCGTCGAGGGCACCTTCGCCGCAAGGAAAAACGTGACGAAGTAGACCAGCGCCGGGAACATGAACTTCGGCTCGCTCGTGATCGCCAGCATCGTCGTGAGGATGCCCCACACGAGCAGCACCAGCGCGAGGTGGAGCTCGAGCGACATGCCGAGCACCAAACAACCCGGCACCGCCAGCACTTGCATGACGTAACCGACCAAGATCGCCATCGCCAAGTTGCGATTCAGCCTTGTTTTTCCCATTGAATCGCGGGCCCAATACATGAGCCCCATGCACAGCGCGGAGAGGCCCACCGTGCGCGCGAGCATCCACTCCATGGTCGGCTGTCCGCGCTGGAAGAGGGCGAGCGAGATAGGACCGATGACCCCGAGGAGGCCGAGCACGCCGCCGAAGAAGAGGCGCGTGCGGCGGCCCACGTTCGGATCGTACTCCGCCTCCAGCGCGTCGAGCTTCTCGATTCGGCGCCGCTCTTCTTCCCTCGCGCGCATCGCTGCGTCGACGCGAGCAGCGAGCTCCGGATCGGGGGTCGTGAGCTCGGCGAGGATGGCGTGCGCAGCCTCGGGCGAGCCCTGCGAAAGCTCGTGGTCGATCATCCGAATGGAGACCGCGCGCAGCCCGGCGCGGGCCTCTGCGTTCTCCGGCCACGTACGAAGTGCTTCCAAGTAGCCGAACCGCACCGCGCCGAACACGTTGTAGATCTCCTGCCGCTCCACCTTCGTCGAGGCGCCGAGCATCGCAAAAAGGTCTCCCCGCTTGGCGGTCGCCTCTTCCGCAAGATCGGCCGAGCCGCGGTGGGTGAGAAAATCGAGGACCGCCTTGCGGAGGTCGACCACGGTTTGGAAGCGATCGTCGTGGAGGCGCGCCATCGCGCGGGTGCACACCGCGGCGAGCTCGTGGGGGCAGTCGTCGGGGAACGAAGGCTGCGAGTAGACGATGCTCTTCACCATCGCCTGGAACGACGCGCCCTCGTGAGGAGGCTTCCCCGTCACGATCTCGTAGAGCACCGCGCCTAAGAGGTAAACGTCCGTTCTTTCATCGATTTTCGGCGTGGGAGAGCCGAGCATCTCCGGCGCCATGTAGCAGGGGGTGCCCGCTGCTTCGGTCGCGTCCTTCGCGAGCGGGAGACGCCCCGAGCCGTCGTCGACGAGGCTGACGGCGATGCCCCAGTCGAGGAGGTACACCTCGCCGAACTCACCCACCATGACGTTCTCGGGCTTGATGTCGCGGTGGACGATGCCCTTCGCGTGGGCGCGGCTCACCGCTTGGGTGACCTGCAGGAGGACGCGAAGGTGCCAGTCGAGCACGTCCGAGGCGCCGTGTTTCTCGCGGACCTTCGCGGGATCGAGGAGCAGCGAGTCCCACGCGGTGCCAGACACGCGTCGCATGACGATGTGCGGGCGGCCCTCCTCGTCGGTGCCAAGATCGTAGATCGGGACCACGTTCGGGTGCTCGAGGCTGCCGGTGAGCCACGCCTCGCGGAGCAAGCGCAACGCGGCGTCGGCGCTGTCCTCGAGGTCGGCCTTGAGGGTCTTGATCGCGACCTCACGAAAGAGCGCGCTCTGCTCGGCGACGCGGACGATCCCCATCCCGCCCTCCCCGAGCGTCTCCCGGAGGGCGAACCCCGCGAGCGATCGCGAGGCGCCCTTGCCCGCGACCGCGAGCTTGTCGCGGACCCGCGCGAGGCCACCCGTGAGGTGCTCGGCGCGCGGCTCGATCGTCGAGCGCGGACGCTCCACCACGGCCTGCCCGATCTCTTTCATGATCGGGAGCGTGACCAAGCGGTCCGAGTGAACGTCGGGAGAAAGGGTGTCGTCGAGCTCGAAGCTCTTCACGGATGGGAGGATGACCCACCCTTCCCCTTTTTGGGAAGTCTTTGGGACGGTATGAGCGTTCGTATGGATCGGTCACTGCCCTCTTCGAGGCTCGTTACGTTCGTGCTCATGCTCGCGCTCTTCTTGGGGGCGCTCGCGCCGACGACGGCGTTTGCGCAGGTGAAGGTGCCGGCGCTCTCTTCGCCGCCCGCACCGAAGCCGGTGTCGACGGAAGAAGAAGACGCGCCGGCGTTCGATTCTCCGCGCGCGAGCATGGGTCGCTTCTTCGCGGCGACGAACGAGGGGCGCTTTGCCGACGCCGCGCGCTACCTCGAGCTCTCGAAGGGCGACACCGAGAAGGGCCCCGAGCTCGCGCGGATGCTCGACGTGGTCCTCGCGCGCACGCTCCTCGTCGATCCGAACGAGCTCTCCCCGCTCGCGACGGGCCGTAAAGACGACGGGCTCCCCGCTGGCGTCGACGAGATCGGACGCATTCGCGCGAAGGACGGCAAGGTCACCCCCGTGCGCGTCGTACGAAAAGAAGCCAAAGGGACCGACGACGAGCCGCGCTGGGTGTTCAGCGCGCAGACGGTGTCGCAGGCGAACGCGCTCTATGATGCGCTCGGCGAGCGCTGGGTCCGAGATCACTTTCCTCCGTTCTTTTTTTACGAGCTGCCGCGGTCGTTTCTCCTCTGGCACGTCGGTGCGCTCGCGCTCCTCGGGCTCGCGAGCCGGCTCCTGTCGCTCCCCCTCGCGTGGCTCTTCGTCGGCGTGGTGGGCCGCGTGGCGCGCCGCTTGAAGCTCGCGTGGGACGATCACGCCAAGCGGCACATGCAAGGGCCGGCGCGCGTCGCCTGCATGGTCCCGCTTTTGTGGATTGGGTCGCGCTTCATCGGGCTCTATCAACCGGCCGACGCGCTCGTGCTCCGGGGGCTTCGCGCGCTCGTGCTCGTCGCGATGTTTTGGTTCGTCATGCGGATCGTCGCCTCGTTCGGGGGGAGCGTGCTCGAGAGCGACTGGGGTCGCACGCGCCCGTCGCTTCGGGGATTTTCGGCCTTCTCGCTCCGCGTGAGCCGGTTCGTCGTGTGGGTGCTCGGCAGCGTCGCGGTCGCGAACGAGCTCGGTTATCCGGTCGGGAGCATCATCACCGGGCTCGGCATCGGCGGCATCGCGATCGCCCTCGCCGCGCAGAAGACGGTCGAGAACCTCTTCGGCTCGCTGTCGATCTTGGTCGACCAGCCGTTCCGTGTCGGCGACACCGTGCGCGTCGACGGGGTGGAGGGCTCGATCGAGACGGTCGGACTGCGCTCCACCCGCATTCGCACGTCGGATCGATCGCTCGTCGTGATCCCGAACGGGAAGCTCGCGGACATGCGGATCGAGTCGCTGTCCGCGCGCGATCGCACCCGCTTCGCGACCAAGCTGCGCGTGTTGCCGAAGGCCACCCACGACCAGATCGAGGCCTTCGTCGCGCTCGTCGCGCAGGAGCTCGCGAAGCACCCCAAGGTGCGACGCGAGGACGTCATCGTGCGCCTCGCGGGGATGGGCGACGGGATCCTGGAGGTGGAGGCCGGGTGCTCGGTCGAGACCACGAAGTTCGCCGAGTTCGCCGACGCGCGACAGGAGCTCCTCCTCGTGTGCCTCGCCGCCGCGCGCACCTCCGGGGTGGAGCTCGCCGGACGGGAGCCCGCGACCGCTGCGACCGCCGCGACGGCATGAGCGCGCCGATCACTCCTGGCTAAGCCCGAGGCCACGCATGGAGAGCTACGGATCCACGCGACCGAGAGGCTGCAATTTTCCGGGCCGTTTGCGCCGCGCAAAGACAATGTAGGCCCATATGCGCGTGCAATCTCGGCGTCGGCACGTTCGTTGCTGAAGAGTGTGCTCAGGCAGGGCGCGGTTCGTTCCGATTCGCACCGCCCAACGATTCGTTTGCCGTGACCGAGCTCGTTCGGTCGATGAACAAGGTGGGAGCAATCATGGTCTCGAAGCGCTTGACTGGACTCGTCGGATCCTTGGCTGCGTGCGCGATCGTGGTCGCGTGTGGCGGTGGCGGCACCGACGATCCGGGCGCCTTCCCGGAGGCCTCGAACACCGGCAACGGCACCGTGAAGCCGCCCGCCGGCAACGGAAACAACAACGGCCCGTTCGGCGGTGGAACCACTCCCCCGACCGGCCCCGGCGTGAACAACGAGTGCGCTTCGGTCAAGGCGCAGGCCGAGAAGCTCCCCCTCGAGATGATCGTCGTCCTCGATAAGTCGGGCAGCATGTGCGAGTACACCTCGGGCACGAACCCGCGCGACTGCAACAACCCCGCGTCGAAGTGGAAAGTGGTCACGAAGGCGCTCGAGACGTTCTTCCGTAGCTTCGAGTCGGCCGAGATCACGGTCTCGCTGATCGCCTTCCCGAATGGCAACGAGTGCAGCGTGAGCACGTACGAGACGCCGATCGAGCGCCAGAAGCTCCCCCTCGGCGCGGACGCTCTCGTGGCGAAAATGAACGGCCTCAGCCCGAACGGCTCTACCCCGACGACCCAGGCCGCTCAAGGCGCCGTCAACTACGCCAAGACCGTCGAGACCGCCCTCGCGGGCAAGGGCAAGACCGTCATCGTGCTCGCGACGGACGGCTACCCGCAAGATTGCAACGGCAACAGCATCGCCGCCGCGGGCAACGTCGTCGCCACCGTCGCGTCGACGATCAAGTCGTACGTGATCGGCGTCGGCGGTCTCCTCCAAGACCTCGACCAGCTCGCGGCGAAGGGCGGCACGACCAAGGCGATCCTGGTGAGCACCGCGGACACGAACAAGGCCGCGACCGACCTCACCTTGGCGCTCTCTCAGATCCGCGGCGCGTCGCTCTCGTGCGAGTACGCCGTCCCCGCCGCTCCTGCCGGTCAGACCCTCGACGTCAACAAGGTCAACGTCCAGTTCACGCTCCAGGGCGGCCAGCCCGAGACGCTCCCCTACAGCGCCGACTGCGCGAACCCGAAGGGCTGGCGTTACGACAACGCCACGGCCCCGACGAAGATCCAGCTCTGCCAAAACGCGTGCGACAACGTCAAGTCGGTCGCCGGAACCACCGCGAAGCTCGACGTCGTCCTCGGCTGCAAGACCGAAGGCGGCACCCCGCGCTGAGGATCGCGCGAACGGCGCACGTCGCGGTCCGCGCCGCCCCACCGATTCACGAGACGGTGCACGCGGAATCAGCGTAGTCTCGCGAGGCCTCGATGACCGAGCCCTCGCCGCCCCCGCGCGGACCCTCTCCCCAAGAGCTGGCCTGGCAGGGCACCACGCTCGAGGGTGACACCTTCGGCCAAGTGCGGATCGAGACGCTCCTCGCCGTCCGTCGCGGCGAGGCGGTGTATTCCGCGACCCAAGTCGAGTCGGAGGCGAAGGTCCTCGCGCGGCTCGCGATCGACGGCGCGGGTGTGTCCGGATTCCGCGAGCGGCACGCCGTCGAATCGCGCAAAGTCGCGGCGATCGCAGCGCGCGTGCCCCACCTCGCGCGGGTCGTCGCTTCGGGCGCGGCGAAGGCAGCGAACGGCGAGCTCACCCCGTTCCTGGTCACCGAAGGGCTCGAGGGAAAGACCCTCCGCCGCCAGCTCGACGAGCGCGCGATCGGGGGAGCCTCCCTCGAAGAGGCGCTCGTCATCTTCAAGCCCGTCGTGACAGCGCTCTCGGCGCTGCACCAGGAAGGCCTCGCCCACCGCGCGTTCTCTCCCGAGTGCGTCGTGTTCGCAGAGTCGCGGGGGCAGTCGACCACCAAGGTGACCGACCTGTGCATCGGGGTCGACGACACCTCCCCCGAGCCCACGCCGCGCCTCACCCCCGAGGAGCTCCGTTACGCCGCCCCGGAGCACTTCAAGAAGAGCTACGGCCCCACCTGCGCGGCCACCGACGTGCTCGCGCTCGCCCTCGTCGTAGTCGAGTTCCTCGCCGGCGCACCGGCACTTACATCGTCGGATCCGCTCGATCTCTATCTGGAATCGACGAATCTGCAGCGACGCCCTTCGCCTCGCGCGCGCGGCGTTTCGTCGAGCGACGCGGTCGAGTCGGTGTTCGCGCGTGCCCTCGCCGTCGATCCGAAGAAACGATTCCAAGACGCAGCGGCGTTCTGGGATGCGCTGAAGGTGGCCTCCGAGGATCGCACGAGCAGGGTGACGCTCGCGCCCCGCGCCGCGACCCCGGCCGAGGCCTCCGACGCCCGTCGACGCGAGCGCCGCGAAAAGAACCTCAAGCGCACCCTCGCGTTCGGGGCGCTCTTCGCGACGTTCCTCGGCGGCATGGGCCTCACCCTGTATGTCCGCTCCCACGGTGCGCGTACCGCGAGCTCTGCTACTGCCGCACCGTCTGCACCGCTCGCGCTGCCCGCGCCATCGACGAACGGTTCACCCGACGCCGCGCTCGCGGCGGCGGGAGACGCGGGAGGCGCGGGAGGCGCCACGGCCGCCACGAGCGACGACGCGGGAGCGCCCGGTCCACCTGGCGAAGGCGCCATGGTGCGCGTGCCTGCCGCCACGTTCCCGATGGGCTCCGACAAGGAGACACGCGCCGAGAAGCCGATGCACAAGGTCGTGCTCACCCGTGCCTTCTCGATCGACGCGCTCGAAGTAACCGCGCTCGCGTACGAGAGCTGCGTCGTGGCAAAAAAATGCTCCCCGCCGCTCGTGCACTTCGGGGCCGGCAGCGATCCACTCCAGAAGGGCTGCAACGTCGCGGCGCTTCGCCCGAAGAACCCTGCAAACTGCATCGATCAGCTCCAGGCGCAGGCGTATTGCGCGTTCGCGGAAAAGCGCCTCCCCACCGAGGCCGAGTGGGAGCTCGCCGCGCGCGGGACCGACGCTCGCGACTATCCGTGGGGCGACTCCGCGCCGCGATCGTGCGCGCAAGGCATCCTTCGCGGGCTCTCGGGCCCGTGCGAAAAGAAGCTCGAGACGTTCGACGTCGGCCTCACGCCCGAGGGCAAGAGCCCGTTCGCGGTCTGGGACATGTCCGGCAACGTGTGGGAGTGGGTCGCCGACGGTTTCGCCGACTACCCCGTCGCCGACGCGACCGATCCGTTCGTCGCGCCGGGCGCGGGGGCGGACGCGAAGGGCGTGCTCCGGGGAGGCTCGTTCGACTACGCGGTGACCGTCGCGAAGACCACCTCGCGCCTCGCTCTCCTTCGCACCGCCGGCCACGTGAGCACGGGGTTCCGCTGCGCGAAGAGCCTCTGACGATCGCGCTCGCTCAGTCCTTCAGCTTGCGCGCGTGGAGCATGAGCGCGATGCCCGCCGCCCAGAGCGGGAGCGACATGATGCCCATTCCGACGAACAGCTTCTGCGAGCGGAGCTCGGCGCTCGTGATGAAGATGCTCGCGCCGCCCATCAAGAACGGGAACACGAGCAAGAGCCCCGCGAGCACCCGGGCGGTGAGCTTGTCGGTAAGCACGGCCGAACCCTAGAGCACCGAACGGCCCGCTCGCCGAGATCTTTTTGTTTCCCGCGGAGGGAGCGCAGCGCGCCATGGGCTGGAGACGAACCGAAAGAGCTCCGCGCGGCCCCCGCCCACTGGTGCACCGCCTTAGCCTATGTTTCCCCACAATTCGGACAACTCGAGTCGATGCAGGTATAGTACCGCCGGTTCCATGCGCTTTCCCTCGGCCCTCGTCCCTTTTTCACTCCTCGCTTCTTCGTTGATCGCGTGCGGCTCGACGCCGCCGTTCCTCGTATTCCGCGGCGAGCCAGGCGAAAAGCTCGCTCCCGTGGTCGGCGATCCGGTGCGCATCCAGCAGCCGGGCTACGAGGTCTTCAACGGCGCGAAGTCGGGCTACCACTTCGTGCACTCGGCCGACGAATGGAAGGCGCTCTTCCCCGGTGGCGAAATTCCGCCCCTCCCGACCGACCTGAACTTCACGCGCAAGATGATGATCATCGCCGTCGCCGACGGCAAAAAGGTCACTCACGTGAAGGTCACGAAGGTGCTCGACACGGCGAGCGCGGTTCACCTCTTCGTCCGTGAGACGATGGAAGGGCAGAACTGCAAGAGCGACCACGACGGCAACGCCTACGACGCCGTCATCACCGAGCGCCTCGACAAGAACATCCAAGTCCACGTCGAGGTGGAGCCGGGCAAGTCGTGCGGCGCGCCGCCGAGCGCGAGGGTGACCTGCCGCGTCGGGCAGGGCCAGTGGGAAAACAAAATCTCGGCCCAGCCCGGCGAGACGGTCGAGTGCGAGGCCGTCCCCGAGGTCACCGGCGCGTTCGCGATCGTCGATCAGGCGTGGCACTTCACGAGCATCCCCGGCGGCTCGGCCGCGAAGATGACGTTCTCGAAGAACAACACCCACGCCTCGTTCCCGGTCGATGGCTTCGGCAGCTACCTCGTCGCTTTCGAGGTCGCCGACGAGGCGGGGCGCAAGGGAACCGTGCAAGCCACGGTCGAGGTTCTGCCGCCGAAAGACGGCGACACCTACGTGCAGTTCGCGTGGGCGCACTTCGACGCCACCGACGACCCTTCCACGTTCCCGCGCGTCACGCTCCGCATCACGGAAGACAAGACGAATCCGCGCGTTTGCGCCAAAGACGTCTCCAAGAAGCCGGACTTCTGCGACATCCGCGAGCAGCCGCCGACGGTGCTCTATCACCTGAAAGGCGCGCGCGATAAGTTCCTCGTCGAGGCGAGCTACCAGGACGAGCGCGCCAAGGGCGGACCGTACGTGTGCGTGCGCACGTTCTTCAACGGCGCGAAGGTCGCGGACCAATGCGACGACAACCCACGTCCTCCGGACTCCGTGTGGACGGTCGGCCTCCTCGACGCGAAGACCGCGACAATCGGCGCGCCGCCGCCCCCGCCAGCTCCCTCGGATGATCCGCCGCCCGGCAAAAAGCCCGTGAAGCCGGGCGCCAAAAAGTAGTCCGTAGGCCCTCGCGGTCGCACGTCACGTGTCGCGGCGCGTGCGGGCGCATGTCGCTCGACCGTCAGGCTTCACGAGCGCGGGTCGCCTCGCGGACGACGGCGCGCGCGAACGCGGGGAGCGCCTCTGGAGCCTCGCGAAAGAACAACGACGGCTCGAGGAGCTCGAGCTCCATGAGGAGCAACGCGCCTTCGTCGTCGCGGGCCACGTCGACCCGGGCATAGAGAAGATCCGTGTAGGGTGCAAGCACCGCGGCGGCGAAGGCCCGCTCGTCGTCGTCGATCGGGACGCGGGTGACCGACTCCGCGTCGCGCGAGAACCGCGGGCTCTTACGGATCGCGTGCGAGACCTCGCCATCGAGGACCACGATCGAGCGCTCGCCGCGACCTTCTACCGAGGCAAGGTACGGCTGGACGAGCACGTCGCGCTCGGCGACGAGCCCCGCGAAGAACGCCTCGCCCTCGCCCTCGCCCTCGCCGCGCCCCGCCTCGAAGCGCTTCGTCTTCCACGAGCCGGCCGACACACGCGGCTTCACGACCACGTCCGAGAACCCGTTCGAACGCGCGATCTCGGCGAGGGAGGTCGTGGCGCCACGCTCGACGAACGCGGTCGGTACCGTCGCGACACCGCGCGCCCCGAGGACGCGGAGGTACGCCTTGTCGACGTTCTCGCGAAGCACCGCGACCGGGTTGCGAACCGCGACCACGGGCTCGATCCGAGTGAGCCACTCGACAAATTTACCTATGGATTGCGCGTAGTTCCATGTCGAGCGAACCAGCACGAGGTCGAGATCGGACGGGGCCGGAATCGCGTCCGGGCCGTCCCATGGGAGCAGGCTCACGGTCGCTCCTTCGCGCGCGAGGGCACGAAGAAGGGGCCCCTCGTCGACGTCCTCCTCGGGCGGCGCGAGACAGGTGGCGATGGCGATGCGCGGACGAGCCATGGGTTCCTCTCGAGGCGCGACGATACTGCCGATGATCCGACGGACGCGCAACGCGACGATCGAGGGCGCGGCTCGACCTCCGACGAATGAACGAGCTGCTGCGATGGTGCGGTACCCTGCCGAGGCGTCGACGCCGACCGCGACGGAACGCCGCAGCCGAGCGGAGCGACACGAAGCTACATGACCGCGCTGACTACCTTCGTCACCGAGATGGTGTGCCTCGTATGGGCATCGACCCAAGCGACCGTGTGCGGGGTCGCGATTCGGCGTGCTCGCCGAACCTACTCCGTGGCGCGTGCGGACGGGGCGGACGGGGCGCCGACGCCTGACGTGCTCCTCGTACGCCCGGTGGCCGGTGACGAGCCTGGCCTCGAAGAGCGTCTCGTCGCGAGGGGTGGCGTCCACCGCGTCGTCATCGCGGTTCGGTCCCAGGAAGACGCCGCGACCCCCGCTGCGCGCGCCGCGATCGCGCGCATGAACGGAGGAGCCGACGCCACCCTCGTCGAGACCCACGCCGAAGGTCCGAACATGAAGGCGAGCCAGCTCGCGCACGTCGTCACTCGTCACCGCAAGGGCGCGCAAATCGTGGTCGTCGCCGACAGCGACGTGGCCCTCGGCCCGAACGACGTGACGGCGCTGTTGGACGCGCTCGCGCACGACACGAAGCTCGGCGCGGCGTGGTGCCCGGTGACGTTCGTGCCCCCCCAGCTCGACGGGCGCGCGATCGGCGCGGGAGATCGCGCCACCGTCGCGATCCTCGTCGCGTCGCTGCACGCGTTTCCGATCTTGGCCGCGATCGATCGCTCGCTCTTCGTGGGGAAGCTGTTCGCGATTCGAGCCGACGCGCTCGCCGCGACGGGTGGCTTCGAGGCGCAGACCGGCGTGCTCGGGGAAGACGTAGAGCTCGCGCGCGCCCTCCGTCGCGCGGGGTGGCGCACCGCCGCGATCGCGCACGTGGCGAGGGCGACACGCTCGACCGCGACCCTGCGCGAGACGGCGAACCGTATGGCGCGGTGGTTGTTCGTCGTGAAGGGCCAGCGATCCGCGCTCGTCCTCTCGTACCCGCTCCTGCTCGCGGCGGTCGTGCCGTTCGCGCTCCTCGTCGCGCTCCTCGTGTGTGGGCCGACGCCTTCGTTCGTCCCGTCGTGCTCACTCGCCGCCGTGGTGGCGGCGCGGCTCGCCGTCTCGTTCGAGGGTCGACGGCTCGCGGGGATCCGGCGCGGCGTCCTGGCGGGGCTCGTCGACATCGTGCTCGCGGATCTCGTGCTCGGCTTCGCGGTCGTGAGCGCGCTCGGCTCGCGCACCCTCGCTTGGCGCGGCGAGAGCCTGCGACTGGAAGGCGCACGGCTGACCCGTGCGCGAGCGCCGACCGAGCTAAATAGCGAACGACCTCGGTAACTTAGCTTAGCTCACTCAGCGGGAGTGGCTCAGCGGCCAACCCTTCGGCGGAGGGCCTCGAGCTCTTCCTCTTCGTCGCCTTCGCTGGCGACGGAACGCTTTGGCTCGTCGAGGACGCGGAGCTTCGCGGTTGGTCCCGCGTCCACCCGTGTTTTTTTCGAGGGGGCCTCCTTCGGCTTCGCCAGGACACGCGCCGCGAGCACGCCGCCCAAAAGCCCGAACAGGTGGCTCTGCCAAGAGATCCCCGCCTCGCCGGGGAGGATCCCGAAGAGCGCGCCACCATAGAGAAGGAACACCGCCACGCTGCCCGCGATCGACCAAAAGCTGCGCTCGAGCACGCCGCGAACGAGCAGGTAACCCAGGTAACCGAACACGAGCACGCTCGCCCCTACGTGGACCGAAGCCGACGGCGCGATCAGCCACGTGCCGAGGCCGCCTACGAGCGCGGAGAGGATGCTGACGTACGCGAGATCGCGCTTGCGCCGGAGCATCACGAAGAAGCCGAGCACGATCATCGGCAACGTGTTGCTCATGATGTGCGCGAAGCTGCCGTGGAGAAACGGCGCGAACAGGATGCCAACGAGGCCGAAGAGCGTGCGCGGGTGCACCCCCAACCCGGCAAGCCGGCCCTGGAACACGAGCGCGTTCACGATGTGGACGAGCCACATGAAGCCCACGAGACCGAAGAGCACGCTGCCCTGCGTCTTGAGCTCGCGCATCATCTCGCTCTTGCCGCTCGTCTCGGCCGCCATCAAGAGAGGGTAACCCCGCCTCCTGCGCGCCGCCTGTAAATGCGGGGCCGGTCGCTCGCACCCAAATGCGTTCGAACCTATGAGGATAGAGGGTGGGCGCTTATGGTCGAGCCCGCTCGCGTCAAAATCGGGCGCGCGAGACGTCACGACTGTTCCGTTCGGTCCACCGGCGCCTCGACAGGCGCGTCATAAATGCCGCCTCGCTGGGGCCCGAAGTGGCGTTTTTTCCCGCGATTCGGGCGTGCCACGCGATTTTTCGGCAAGAGAAGATTGACGAGACCCACGAAACCTTGGCAAAAAGGCGTCGCGATTCGAGAGGATTTCTCCGAGGAGGACGTTTCCATGAAGAAGATTGCGCTTTTGTTTGCGGTGACGGCGGCGGTGGCGGCGGCGGCGATTGCCTGCGGCGATGTGAAGCCCCCGATGGACCCGTCGGCGCTCAGCTCGGCTTCGGCCGGCGTTCCCGCGGCCCCCGACATGCCGGCCGCCCCGAGCGGTGCGCCCTCCGGCGCCCCCGCCGCTCCCGGCAAGTGATCTCGTTCGCCGCGTGATCTCACGCGGTTACGAGCAGAAGAGGCCCTCGTTCGCGGGGGCCTTTTCGTTTTGTAGTTCGCCGTGGCAGCCGCGGCCCAAGCTCACGTTATCCGGCTTTGGCGCTCGCGGGCACGAGCGGCACGCTCAGTGAGCGGCGGGCGTGGAGCCCTTGGGCTTCGCGTTCCAGAGCCGAAGCGCGAGCAAGAACCCGAGCACCGCGACGGGCAAGATCGACGTAGGCCACGTCCACCACGCCGCCGCGCTTTGAGACTGCGGCTTCGACGGCAGCACGTGCGACAGGACGTACGAGCCGAGGGTGGAGCCGAGATAGACGCACCCGTCGATGACCCCGACGACCACGCCGACGTTTCGCTTGCCGCCGAAGTCCATGCTCGCGGTGCCCGAGAGCATGCCGTGCACGCCGATGATCGCGAGGGTCATGCCGATCAAGACCCAGCCCACCGCCGACGAGCCCATCGTGAAGAACATGAGCACCGCGCCGACGACCATCATCGAGTAAAGCACCGCCGAGACTGGCCCGCGACGCGACTGAAAGAGGCGATCGGAGACCATCCCCGCGACCACGCCGCCGAGGATTCCGGCCATGCAGTTGAGGATGCCCCAGTGCTGCTGCACGAAGTCGGTCGCGGCGCGGCCGGTGTCCTCCGCGAACGGCTTGTACGTCTTCAGGATCGCGTTGCGGAGGTACCCGCTGCATAGCTCGACCGCCGCGATCGCGAGGATCGCGCCGTTCGAGAACATGAGCTTCACGACGGAGAGCAGCGGGAGGCGCTCGCCTTGGGTCGCGTCGCCGAGATCGAAATCGGCGTGCCCAGCGTCGCCGGGAGTGTCGCGGACCACGACCGCGTCGATGCACGCGAACACGAGCAAGATCGCCGCCGGCACGAAGAACGCGGCGGTGGGACCGAACGCCTTCACGAGGGCGGAGCACCAGTCGAACGCGAAGTAGAGCCCGAGCGAAATCAGGATCCCGAAAATGCCGCCGAACGTGCCGCGCTCACGGAGATGGAACCACGCCGAGTTCACCTTCACGATCGAGACCGCGCCGAAGCTTTGAAAGTACATGTTCACCGCGTAAAGCAGCGCAAACATGGGCAAAACGGCGGCGCGGGCATCCTTCGGGATGAAGTGTCCACCCTTCATCGCGGAGTACGCGAGGAGACCCATCGCCACGTTCGCGAACGCGGATCCGACGGCCGCGATGATGGTGGTCTTACGCCCGCCGAGCTTGTCCGTCAGCGGTCCGTTGATGACGAACGAGATGCCGTAGGTAAGCGCGCCCCACTTGTCGATGTCGAAGTACTGCGCCTTCTCGAACAAGAGGAGCGTGTCCTTCTTGTCGATGCAGGCGTTCAAGTTGTAGCGGCCCATGTAGAGGAACGCGTACGTGAGGCCGACCGGGAACCAGTTCGCGAACCTGCGCCGGACGAACGCCTTCGAGTGCCCGAGGTCGACCCGCGGGAGCCGCACCACCACGAGCACGATGACCGCGAGAAGGGCCGTGATGGCCAAGAGCTCCGACAGCCAAGCGGGCATGATTGGACGCGGACAATGGCACATGCAGCCCCACGCCCCAACCCAATTTGCGTGACATTTCGCATACCCACGGGCCTCGCGCCCCCGGAACGGCGTTAGGCCTGTTCGCGCCGCGTGCGGCCTCCCGCCGCTGCCCCGCCGCGCGCATGGCGATGCGCCTCGAGAGCGTGGCTGGATCGTCACTTCGCGCGGGACGGGATCGCACGGACGACCGCTTCACGCGTCCCGTGCTTGCGCCGCGGTAAGGTCCGCGTGCATCATCGGGCGAACGCGCGCGCGTCTTAACGATGCTTCACTCCGAGCTCCTCGCCCAGATTCCGCTCTTCGACACGCTGTCGCACGAAGACACGGAGGCCCTCGCCAAGCGTCTGACGGAGCGCCGCGTGAAGGCCGGCGACAAGGTGTTCGACAAGGGCGACAAGGGCTCGTCGATGTACATCGTGCTCTCCGGCGCGGCCCAAATCTTCCTCCCCGGAAAAGAAGACGGCGACGACCGCGTGATCTTGAAAGACGTGCGCACCGGCGAGTACTTCGGTGAGCTGTCGCTCTTCGACGACAAGCCACGATCGGCGAGCGTCGCGGCGAGCACGGACACCGTGCTCCTCGAGCTCACGCGCGAAGAGTTCGCCGAGCACCTCGGTCGCTCGAAGACCGCCGCGATGGCGATCTTGGCAGAGATGGCGGAGCGCCTGCGGGAGACCAACGCGCTCCTCTCGCAGCGGGCCGCGCGCGACGTGGTGAAGGAGATCGAGGACAACCTCACGTGGGGCCAGCGCCTCGCCGACCGCGTCGCGGAGCTCAACGGGAGCTGGGCGTTCATCTTGTTTTTGCTGGGGCTCACCGTCGTTTGGGTGATTTTGAACAGCGTCGTTCACATTCAATTCGACGACTACCCGTATCAATTTTTCAACCTCGCCCTCGCGATCCTCGTCGCGCTCCAAGGCCCTCTGATCGTCATGAGCCAGAACCGGCAGACGCTCAAAGATCGAGCGCAGGCCGAGACCGACTTCCGCGTGAACTTGAAGAACGAGGTCGGGATCGAGGGGCTCCAGCGCGAGCTCGGCGCGTTTCGCGCGGAGACGTTGAAGCGCCTCGACGTGCTCGAACGCTACGGCCGTCACGATCGCATCCGCCAAGAGATGCCCTCCAAGAAGTAGCTCCCGAGTCCCCGAAGAGCCGTCACGAGCCGCGCGATCGAAGCATGCAGATCGCAGGTATCGCGCGACGGCCGCGGAAAAGTGCGGCGCGGGGTTGCTTCCGTGCGTCCCAGAAGGTAGACGGGGAACGTCGATGGAGGCGGGAAGTCCGGTGAAATACCGGCACGGAGCCGCCGCTGTAACCGGGTACTTCTCTGCCACGAACCACTCGTCGTTCGCGTTCTCCTCGAGAGTCGCGCGCGCCGGGGAAGGAGGCAGAGCGGGCCGATCCGGGAGTCAGAACACCCCTCCGTCGAGGGCGAGAGCCGTCAGGGCCACGAGGCCACCGGGATCTCGCTCTTCCGAGACCTTGCCGCGCGAGCTTCGCGGCCGGAGGCCCGAATGGTCAAAGGTGTGCTTTTTTCGTCGTGTTCGTTCGCCATCGTCGTCGCGCTGGGCTCTGCCGCGTGCGACGCGGAGACGGTGACTCCTCCCATCGCCGACAGCGGGATCACCTTCGGAGAGGAGCCGGCCCCACCTCTGGATGACGCCGCGACGAAGCCGCGGGTGGACGGTGGCTTCCCGACCGAAGCAGGCGTGGTCCTCCCCGCGTCACGGTTCGCGAGCCGCGTCGTTCAGTTTACGCCCGGTGATTGCGCGGGCTTCGGCCTCTCGTCGATGCCGGACGTGGTGCTCGGCCCCCCCGAAGGCGGGGGCAACACGCAGGGCGGACTCGACGTGCTCTCCCTCGGCAAGGGAGGCTCTATCGTGCTCTCGTTCGAGGCCGATCCGATCGTCGACGGCGCGGGCCCGGATTTCCTCGTGTTCGAGAACGGGTTCTACGTGGGAAACGATCCGACTCGTCCGTTCGCGGAGCTCGCGACGGTGAGCGTGAGCGACGACGGCACCACGTTCCGCGAGTTCCCCTGCACGGCGAAGGCTTCGTCGCCGGCGCCCTATGGCGCGTGCGCCGGCTGGCATCCGGTTCGTTCGTCGAGCGCGAACGGGATCACGCCCTTCGATCCGGAGCTCGCGGGGGGCGACCCGTTCGACCTCGCCGACCTCGGCCTCGCGCGCGTGCGGTTCGTGAAGATCGTCGACAACGGCGAGGGCTCTTGCCCCGAGAAGCCCTCCGACAAGCTGACCACGGTCGGGTTCGACCTCGACGCCGTCGCGTCGATCAACCACGAAAAGAAGTGACGTTTCGGCACTTTACGCGAGCCGTAAGGTCGAGGTTCGCCACGCGTTCGGTGCCGCGGTGGGAGTTTTTTCTCTCGCCGTCGTCTATCCGAACGATAGACTCACGCCCGCCCGGGGACGCCCTCTCTCATCTTTTGAGCGCCCCCGGGGGAAAAACCCGAAGGAGCTTTGCCGTGAACGTATCTCTGAAACTCTCCGCGATGGTCGCCCTCACCGCGATTGCCCTTACGGCCTGCGGCAAAGACGAGCCCCCCCAAACTCCCCCTGGCACCTACGGCGCGAACGGCCAGTTCGGCCAGCCCGGCCAACCCGGACAGCCCGGACAGCCCCCCGCGGGCTACCCGGCCGGCCAGCCCACCGGTTACCCGCAGCCCGGCCCGGCCGCCACCGGCGCGCCTGCCCCCACCGGGGCTCCTACCGTCCCTGGCTTTCCGCCGGCAGCGCCAGCGGGTGGCGCCGGTGGCACCGCGCAGCAGCTCGATCCGAACCTCGCCGGGCTCGCCGCGGGTCCGATGATGATGTACGCGAACGGCGAAGCGCCCGGCATGGCCAAAGAAGGCAACATGGCGGCCGCGAACTTCCAGCCCGGCCAGACGCTCGAGGGCAACTTCACGATCCAGCCCGGCAAGTGCTACACGCTCGTCGCCGCGGGCGCTGGCATCAGCTCGATCGACCTCGAGATGTTCCTCGTCACGCCCATCCCCGGCATGCAGGGCTCGTTCGCGAAGAACGCGAGCAAAGGCGCGCAGACCTCCATCGGCGGCAAGGCCAACTGCGTGAAGCTCGCGCTCTCGCCGGTCCCGGTCCAGGCGAAGTGGGTCGCGACCGCGAAGGCGGGCGCGGGCCTCATGGCGGTTCAGCTTTACTCGAAGTGATCCGATAGAGGCGGGCGCCCATACGCACGCCTCCACACGAAGACGCCGCGGAGCCCTCGGGCCTCGCGGCGTCGTCGCGTTTGGTGACCGAGACGGCCCGCGACGCGACGCGACGAAAATCCTCGGTCATCGACCTGTTCGGTGCTCTATTCCGCCGCGTCATGCTCGATATCGCCTTCATTCGTCAGAACCCGGATCTCGTCCAAGCGGCCGTCACGAACAAGCGGCAAGAGCTCAGCGTGAGCGACCTCTTGGCGGTCGACAAAGAGCGACGCGAGGGCATCGCCTCGATCGACGCGAAGCGCGCGCGAAAAAACCAGCTCGCAGCTCTCGTGCCGAAGGCGAGCAAAGAAGAGCGACCCGCCCTCATCGAAGAAGCGAAGGCCGTTCGCACCGAGCTCGAGGCCCTCGAGCCGAAGATGACGGAGCTGCAAAAGCGCTTCGACGACATGATGCTCCGCGTGCCGAGCCTCCCGCGCCCCGAGGTGCCGATCGGCAAGGGCGAAGAGGACAACGTCGAGCTTCGCAAAGTGGGCACGCCGCGCACGTTCTCGTTCACGCCGAAGGACCACGTCGATCTCGTGACCGGCCTCGGGCTCGCGAACTGGGACGGGCCGCGCAAGTTTGCCGGTGGTCGCTCGTACGCGCTCACGGGCATGGGCGCGATTTTGGAGATGGCGGTCACGCGTCTCGCGATCGACATGCTCGTCGAGCGCGGCCTCACGCCGGTGATTCCTCCCGTGATCGTGCGCGAGCGCGCCCTCGTGGGGACCGGGTTTTTCCCGCTCGGACGCGAAGAAGCGTACGCGATCCCGGCCGACGATCTTTACCTCGTCGGCACGAGCGAGGTCGCGCTCGTGTCGCTTCACGCGGACGACATCCTCGATCCGGCGAGCTTGCCGATTCGCTACTGCGGCATGTCGCCTTGCTTCCGTCGCGAAGCGGGCGCCTCTGGCAAAGACACCAAGGGCCTCTACCGCGTGCACCAGTTCACCAAGGTGGAGCAGGTGGTGTTCTGCGTGCCGGACGAAGAGGTCGCGGAGAAGGAGCACTACACGCTCCTCGGAAACGCGGAGGCGATCCTCGCGAAGCTCGAAATCCCCTACCGCGTCGCGATCGCGTGCACCGGCGAGATTGGGCTCGGGCAGACGCGCAAGCACGAGGTCGAGTCGTGGATGCCGGGCCGCAACGCCTACGCCGAGACGCACTCGTGCAGCACCTTGGGCGACTTCCAAGCGCGCCGCTCGAACATCCGCTTCCGCAAGGAAGACGGCACCCTCGCGTTCCCCTTCACGTTGAACAACACCGCGATCGCGAGCCCGCGGATCTTGATCCCGCTCCTCGAGAATCACCAGAACGAGGACGGCTCGGTCACCCTCCCGAAGGCGCTCGTGCCGTACATGAACGGCGTCGAGGTCCTCCGCCCGAAGGCCTGAAACGAACGCCCGAGGGGTGGCGCGCGAGGCTCCGCTCGCACGAGAGAAACATGCAGCTTACACCCTCCTTGATGCGTGTAGGCTGCATGGTTCGCCCGATGCGCGCCGAGGGCGTTTAGCGCGAGGTTCGCAATCCAGCGAGGCGCGACGGCGCGCTGCTACGTGAGGCGAGCGAGCCTAAACGAGCCGCGCCGAGACCTCGGGGTGCACGGCGCCGTGCTTCCATGGGAGACGCTTGCCCTTGATCGTGAGCCACGCGCCGGCGGCGGCGAGCACGACGACGAACGCGAGGAAGAGCAGGACGGCGGTGCTCTTCCCGCTGGACTTTGGTGCGCTCGCGTTCGGCTCGGCGCCTGGGGTGGACACGGGGCCAGAGCCGGGTGGGAACGTAGCCTGGGGATTGCCCGGCATGGGACCCGACATCGAGCCGGGCGGGAACGTGCCTTGGGGATTGCCCGGCATGGGACCCGACATCGAGCCGGGCGGGAACGTGCCTTGTGGATTGCCCGGCATGGGACCCGACATCGAGCCGGGCGGGAACGTGCCCATGCCTTGGCCGGGTGGCGCCTGCATCATCCCGGGGGGATACGTGCCGGAAGGCATGCCTTGGCCGGGCGGCGCTTGCATCATCCCGGGGGGATACGTGCCCGGCGGCATGCCCTGACCGGGCGGCGCTTGCATCATCCCGGGGGGATACGTGCCCGGCGGCATGCCCTGACCGGGCGGCGCTTGCATCATCCCCGGCGGGTAGGCGCCCGGCGGCATGCCCTGACCGGGCGGCGCTTGCATCATCCCCGGCGGGTACGTGCCGGGAGGCGTCGCGTTCGCCGCTGGGGCTTGCATCATCCCCGGTGGGTACGTACCGGAAGGCAGCGCGTTCGCGGGCCCCTGCATCACGCCGGACGGGTAGGCACCGGAGGGCTGCGGCCCTATCGACGCGGGTGCTCCGTAGGCGCCCGGCCCTGGCTGGCCTGGCTGCGCGACAGCCGACATTTGACCGGACGGGAAACGCTGCGGCCCCTGCGGCTGCGCGCCCTGCGGGAAGACCCCCGAGCTCGGCTGCGCGACCGGTAGCGCACCCGACGACGCGAACGAGCCAGGTCCGCGCGGGCTCGAGCCCTGCGCCGCGCCCGCCGCCGCCGCACCGAGCGCCATCTCGGCCGAGGGTGTGCGTAAGGCCATCGCCGCGGTGCCCGCGAGCGGCGACGTACCTGCAGACTGCATACTTGCAGGTTGCATAGGTTGCCCTTGGCTCGCGACCGCCGCGGCGTGGGCCTCCGCCTTCGCGAGCCCGGCGAGGAAGTCGGCCGGCTTCATGCCGAGCGGGAGGGTGTGGAGCTGAGGTGACGGTTTCGGCGCGGGAGGCCCCGCTTGGGCAGCCACCTGGGGCGCACGCTCCGGCGTCGTGCGCGTCTCCGCGAGGGGCGACGGACGCGCGGGCTCTGGCATGAGGATACGAGGCACCTCCGCGTCGGTGGGGGCGGGGGCGAGCTTCGTGAGCATGAGCGCTTCACTCGACTCGCGGGACCCGGGGGACGCCTGGCTCTCCGGGATGAGCACCGGGAGCCCGTTCTCCATCACGAGCTCGTTCTCGAGCGCGGCGCGGCTGCGCAAGATCTTCACGACGTCGGCGGGGACCTGCTTCGTGACGAGGCTTCGCGGCTCGACGTCGCGGCTCGAGCGAATCGACTCCACGTCGAAGTCGTCCGGGATGTAAATCGGGCCCCGCTGCGTCGCGTCGTCGAAGTGATCCGCGGCTTCGCGGCGGCTCGACGCCACCATGTCGCCCATCTCCTCGGGCACGGTGGAGGGCGCGCCGTCTTGGGGGTACGCGTCGTGGGGAATCGCTGCCGGGCGCGCGACGGTGGGCTCCGAAAAAGACGCTGGCCCCTCGGGCACGTTGCGGATCGCGACGTGGTTCGGCCCCGAGATTCTACGCACCCGCTTCAACGCCGACGCGTCGACCGCACCGCCCTGCTTCGGGCGCAACATCGTGGGCGGACCGTCGATCGACGTGGGCGCGATCTTCTCGATGCGGGGGAGCTTGGGACGCGAGAGCTTCTGCGTCATCGCGACGTCGTCCTCGGCGTAACCGACCTGCGGCTCCGGGATCCCTTGCGGGAACGGATTCCGAGGGTCGTCCCTTCCCTTCCCCGACATGCCTTCATCTTAGCTTTCCGAACGCGAGAAGGGCCAACGGGAACGCGCAAACCTCGGACTTTCGCGCGGCGCGCAGCCAGAGCGCGGGATCCGCCTTGACAACGCACGGACCTTAGTTGAATATGATTTTCACTTTCACTTTCATTACAGGGACTGAATGTTGTCGCCCGCGCTTCATCGACCGGCACCTCGAGCTGGCTCTTCATGCCGCTCCGGGGGCGCTCGTCACGCTGCGAGCTCGCGTTGAGACCCATCGCGTACGCCATGACCGCCCTCTTCCTCACGTCACTCGGTGTGCCTCGCAAGGCGCGCGCCCAAACCAAGACGGCTCCCGAAGCGGTCGTGGTCACGGGTACCCGCACGCCCGAGAACGCGCAGCGCTCGACGATAAAGACCGACGTGGTCACCCGCGAGGAGGCCGAGCGTCGAGGCGCGACGAACGTGGCGGAGGCGCTCTCGTCGCAGCCCGGGGTGCAGGTGAACCCCGGCGCCTACGGCTCGATCGGTGGCGTGAGCGCGATCCAAATCCAAGGCTTCGATCGCGACCGCGTTCTCGTGCTCGAGGACGGTGAGCGCATCGTCGGCGACGTTGGGGGCGCGATCGATCTGGCGTCGTTGCCGACCGCCGACCTCTCGCGCATCGAGATCGTGACCGGCCCCACGAGCTCGCTCTATGGCACGAGCGCGATCGGCGGAGTGGTGAACGTGATCACGCGCGGACCGGACGCGCACGGGCCGAGCGGGCGGTTCCGCCTCGAGGCGCGGACCCAACCGGGGTATCTCGCGCAGGGCACGCTCGCCTACCGCCGCGACTCGGCGTGGCTCGCGCTCGACGGGAACCTGGTCGGCACCGGAGAAAAAGCGGAGAAGCCCGGCCTCCCCGATTTCACGCTCCCTTCCGTCTCGCGGCGCATGATCGGCGTTCGCGCCGGGATGACGGTGCTCCCGCGCGTCGACGTTCGCGTCCGCGCGCGTTACTTCGACGACCTCACGAGCGGGCTCGAGTCGACGCTCGCTCCTGGGCTCGGGAGGTACCTCGTCGATCTACCGACGAGCACCCGCCGCGTCACGTTCCACGTCATCGAGAGCATCGATCTCGGGAGCGGCTCCAGCCTTCGCCTCACGCTCGGGAAACAGGCCGCGTTCGGCGACGCGACGAAGGACCGCCGCGACTCTCCCGTCGACGAGTCGCGTCTTCGGAATCACGGGATGCAGAGCGCGGAGGGCACCCTTACCCTCGCCGACGGCGCGCGCACGTGGGTCGTCGGCTCGCGCGTCGAAGCCGAGAGCTTCTCCCAAGATTTGCGCAAGACCGAGAGCCAGACCGCGGGGCTCGTCACGACGGAAGGGCCCGAGGTCGCGCCGATCAGCTTCGGGAGCGCCGCCCTCTACGGGCAGCTCGCGTGGAAGATGGGCAAGAAGCTCACCGTGCTCACGGGTGGGCGCGGCGAGATCCACTCGCGCTACGGAGCCGTCGTCGTGCCGCGGCTGTCGGTCGCGTATCGGCCGCGGGAGAACCTGCAAATGCGCGCGTCGTTCGGGCGTGGCTTTCGGGCGCCGAGCGCGAAGGAGCTCGGGTTCTCCTTCGATCACTCGTTCTACGGCTATCGCGTGATCGGCAACCCCGCCCTCGGCCCGGAGACGTCGTGGGGTGGCAACGCGGACATCTCCTACGCGCCGCACGAGGTGGTGACCCTCCGCGCTTCGGGTTTCGTGAACCGCGTGAGCGGGCTCATCGACGTGGACCTCGCCTCCGGGACCTCCACCGGAACAGTTGCAGACTACAAGTACGTGAACTTCGGCGACGGCACGACCCTCGGCGCGCAGGGCGGCGTGGTCGCGAAGGTGGGCGAGGTGCTCCGCGCGGAGGCGACGTACGACTACCTCTACACGCGCGACGAGAAGAACGAGCGGCCCCTCGGCGGGCGACCGCCGCACACGGTGACAGCGAGCCTTCGCGCGGTGCCGTTCTGGAAGCTCGAGGGGATCGCGCGCCTCCGCGTGGTGAGCGACGCGTTCGTGACGGAGGAGCTGCGATCGCCTGGTTATTCCACGCTCGATTTGCGCATCGGGAGGCCGCTTTGGGCGAGCTCGCAGGCCTACGTGGGCGTGACGAACGTGTTCGACGTGAAGCAGGAGCCCGGTCGCGTCGGTGACTTCAGGCCGCCGTTCGGTCGTGTTTTTTATGTCGGTCTGCGCGCCGAATTTCCGTGGGAGGACGACAAATGAAGACGATCTCTGCCAAGGCTTCGGTCCTCGTGCTCGCCGCCCTCTCGGCAGCGGGCTCCGCCGCGTGCAGCGACAGCGCCGCCGCCAAACCGGACGCGGGTGAGCCGACGGTGACCGATGGCGGCAAGCCGGTCGACGCCGAGGCGACCTTCACGTCCGGCGAGGAGATCGCGATCCCGGTGCCCGAGAAGGGCCGCGTCTTCGTGAAGCTCTCGCCGCTCTCCATCGTCGCCGCGCCGACGGATCCGAAGGCGTCGAACGAGTGGGACATCGCGTTCGAGGGCTACGACATCACGACGAACGGAGGCGTATCCGGACAAGGGAAAGCGGCGGGCTTCGGACCCCTCGACGGGATCGCGTACGTGGCCGACAGCGCGCCGACGGTGCCGTTCCTCACCGCCGACAAAGCGGCGGGCGCGTTCCTCGATTGGTACGCCTACGAGGGCGCTCCGTCGCACGCGCTCTTCTCGCGCTACCACGTGGTGGGCGTGAAGGACGGCGAGCGCCTGTGGAAGGTGCAGCTCCTCTCGTATTACGGCGAACGCGACGGCGCGCCGATAAGTGCACTCTACAACTTAAGGTACGCCGAGCTCACCGCCAGCGGCGCGGGGCCGACCCAAGAAGTGAAGGCGCTCGACGGCACCGCCGGCGGCGCGGGTGGCGGCGTCGATCAGGTGAACGAGCTCCTCGATCTCGACAAGGGAGCACGGACGAAGCTCACCCCCGAAGGCGCGCTCGCGTCGAGCCTCTGGCACCTCTCTTTTCGGCGGCAGAACGTAGGCGTGAACGGCGGCCTCGGCGGGACGCGCGGTATCGCCGCGTGCGATCTCGACGAGACGCTCCGTAAAGACGAGACGGTCGACGTCGTTCGTACGCGCACGGCGGAGAGCGAGCGAGCGCGGTTCGACGCGGTGACGCGCGCCTCCTTCGAGGGCAAGGCCTTCCGCGCCGACAGGGTGGTGAGCGCGTTCGGCGAGCTGTGGCTCGACCGCGCCGGCGCGGTGCCCGCCCCCGCCTACGCGACGTGGCTCGTCGTCGACGCGAGCGGCCAGAAATACCTCGTTGGATTCAGCAAATTCGTTTCGGCCACCACGACGTCGCCCGGCACGGTCGTGATGCATCGCAAGCCGGTCCCAGGATGAACATGAAGCGCAATACCCTCTTCGCACTCGGTCTTCTCTCCATCGCTGCGCTCGTGCCCGTCGCGGCCCCCGGCTGCTCGGATACGGAGGCCACCGCGGACGCCAGCACGCCGACCGCCGACACCGTCGCGACGACGGAGCCCGAGGCCGCCGCGACGACGGAGCCCGACGCGACGGTGGCCGACTCGGCAAAGGAAACGTCGGTTCAAGGGTGCACGGCGGCGCTCGAGACCCTGCTCAAGCCGATCGACAAGGTGTCGACGGGAGAGGTCACGATCCTCTCCGACGCTGGCGGGGAGCGGCTCTTGTTCGTCGACGCGACGGCGGGCGGCGCCGCGGGGGCGAGCCAGAACCCGAGGACGTACGTGAGCCTCGCGACCGGGAAACGGGTCGACGTGACCGACAAATCGGCCGCGACCTCGACCGACTGGGACCTCGCCCTCGAGCGCGCGGTGCTCTTCACCAACAGCGGCCACGGCGGCCCCGGCTCCGGCTCCGCGGCCTACGTCGCGAAGCCGTTCGCCGACGTGACCGCCGCCGACACGACCGGAAAGACGCTCCCCGCCGAGGCCTTCGTCGACGGGAGCTGCAACCCGCTAGTGGACCAAACCGGCGCGATCAAGAGCACGTTCGACGGCTGGTACGACTACGACGGCGCGACCAACAAGGTGACCCCGAAGACCGGCACGTTCGTCGTGAAGGGCGGAAAGGGTGCACTCTACAAGGTCGCGATCACGCAGTACTACGCAACCGCCGACGGCGGCGGCCCCGGCCTCGCGGGTGCAAACTACACGATCCGCGTCGGAGCGCTCTGACGTGAGCCGGGCGCGTCGGTCGTCTTGCTCGTCGGATCTCGCGCGGGTAGCCCTCGGTATCGGCCTCGGCGTTGGTCTCGTCGCGAGCACGTGGAGCTCGTCTGCCCTCGCGCAGTGCGTGCGTCCCACCGATCCGGCGGGCTACGGCGGGCGCGCGTACGGCGCCGACGCGGCGAGCTCGTTCGACTCGGCGCGTATACGTGTATGGTACACGAGAACCGGCCCCAACGCGGTGCGCGTCGCTTCGACGAGGCCCGACGAGGTGCCGGACGACGTCGCCGAGGTCTCCGCGATCGCGGAAGGAGCGCTCTCCTCGTACGCGGCAGCAGGCTTCCGCGCCCCCCTCGCCGACGACGATCTCGCGTGCGGGTCGAACGGGGGGGACGGCCGCCTCGACCTCTACCTCGTCGATTTCGCCGCCGCAGACGGGACCACCGTGGCCGAGCGTTGCCAACGATCAGGAAAAGCCAACGCGTGCGCGAGCTTCATGATGGTCGAGGCGCGGATGGATCAACGCTACGCGACGGCGGGAGAGGGCTACCGCACCGTCGTGCCGCACGAGCTCTTCCACGCGGTGCAAAACGCATACGACGCGGAGCTCGATCGGTTCTTCTCCGAGGGCACAGCGCAGCTCCTGACGAAGCGGATTTACCCCGCGCTGCCCGATCTCGAGCGCTTCCTTCCGCAGTTCTTCGCGGAGACGTCGCGCTCCCTCGACAGCCCGGGCGGCGGCGTCACGGCGGGCTTTTTGTACGGCTCGGCGGTGTGGCCGCTCTTTCTCTCCAAGACCTACGGTGAGCCGATCGTGCGGCGTGTCCTCGAGGCGCAAGCTTCGGGGGGCGGACCGGTCCTCGACGCGACCGCGCGCGTGCTCACGGAGGACGAGAGCTCCCTCGGCGCCGCGTTCCTCACGTTCGCGACATGGAACAGCTCGACCGGCAAACGCGCCGCGACTGGCGGCTACGACGACGCCGCGAGGTATCCACAAGTGAAGGTCGTCGACCTCCCCGAAGGCGGAGCGGGCGTGCTCTCGGGCCTCGGCGCGTTTTACTATCGCGTGGCGGTCGATGCGCCGCGGTCCGTGAAGCTCGAGGCCGATCCCGCGCGCGTCGGAGCGACCCTCGTGCCGGTCGTCGACGGAAGAGCCGTGCTCGCGGACGCCAAGCCGCTCCCGCACGACCTCGCGAGCGGCGAGGCGATCGTCGTCGTCGCGGGGCTCACGACCGCGAAGAGCGACGCGCGCTTCGCGATCACGCTCGCCGATCCCATCGTCGTTTCCCCCTCGCCGACCACCCCGACCCCGGCCCCCGAGCCCCCCGCCACGGCGGACGCCGAAGCTTCAGGTGGGTGCATAATGCACGGAATGCCGGGCGACGACCACGAGGCGATCACGCCGTTCGTGGGCGCGCTTTGTGCGGCGCTCTACGCCGTGTGCCGCGCGCGAAGGCGCGAGAAAGCCCGATCATGAAATCAAGGTCCAACGTCGCCACGGTTTTCTGCTGTCTTTTCACGACGATGCTCGCCTTCGGGTGCGACAAGGGGAAGAGCCCCGAGCCGGCTCCGGTGAGCGCGACGTCGGCAGAGGTGAGCAAACCCGCCGCGCCTCGGTACGTCACCGTCGGGGCCGGCAACACCGAGATCGTGTTCGGGCTCGGGCTCGGCGACAAGGTCGTCGGCGTCGACACCTCGAGCCTCTTCCCGGAGGAGGCCACGAAACGGACCAAGGTCGGCTACCAGCGCACGCTCGCGGCGGAGGGCATCCTCTCGCTCACCCCGACGATGGTCATCGTCGGCGCGGAAGCGGGCCCGCCCGGAGTGCTCGACCAGCTCAAGGCGTCGAAGGTGCGGATCGAGACGATCGACTCGGAGCCTACGATCGAGGGGACACGCGCGCGGATCACCAAGCTCGCGACGTTGCTCGGCGCCGATCCGAAGCCGATGCTCGAGAAGCTCGATCGGGACCTAAAGGCGGCCGACGAGCTCACGAAGAAGGCCACGTCGAGGCCCAAGGTGCTCGCGCTCTACGCGCGCGGGGCGGGATCCGCGCAGGCGTTCGGGCAAAAGAACGCGGCCGACACGCTCGTCGCTCTCGCCGGCGGCGAGAACGTCATGAAGGGCTTCGAGGGCTCCAAGCCGATCACGGCCGAATCACTCGCGGCGGCCGATCCGGACCTCGTGCTCGTGTCCACGCGCGGCCTCGAGAGCCTCGGTGGCGCTGACGCGCTGTTCTCCCTCCCCGGCCTCGCGATGACGAAAGCAGGAAAAAAGAAGGCCTTCGTCGCGATCGACGATCTCCTCTTGTTCGGCCTCGGGCCGCGCGCGGGGGAAGGCGTCCTGACGCTCTCGAAGAAGCTCCACCCCGAGCTCGTGTCGCCATGACGATGGCGGAGGCGCCTACGAGCCGGCCGACACCTCGCGCCGTCGCGCGGCCGTTCGCGTGGGCCACGTCGCGGAGCTTCGTGCTCGCGGCGGGGTGCCTCGTCGTCGCGCTGAGCGTCGTGCTCGGGTGCGCCGTCGGCGCGGTGCACGTGCCGCCTCTCGAGGTGCTCCAGAGCATGCTCGGGCTCGAGACGCCGCATCGCGAGATGCTGATGTCGATCCGTTTTCCGCGCGTCGCCCTCGGGCTCTTGGTGGGCTCCGGGCTCGGGCTCTCCGGCGCGTCGCTGCAAGGTGTCTTTCGGAACCCGATCGTCGATCCGGGCTTCCTCGGGATCTCGACCGGCGCGGTGCTCTTCGCCGTCGTCGCGGTGGTGCTCGGCGGGCATGGCGCGGTGTCGACGATGCGGACCGCCCTCGGCGCGCCGCTCCTCCTCAGCGCCGCCGCGTTCGTCGGCGCCCTCGTCGCGATGCTGTCGGTGCGCTGGCTCGCGACGGTGGAGGGCCGCCTCTCGCTCACCGCGCTGCTTCTTTCCGGCCTCGCGGTGAACACCGTCGCCGGCGCGCTCACCGGCGTCTTGCTCTACGCCGCGACCGACGTGCAGGTCGTCACCGTCACGTTCTGGACCTTCGGGAGCCTCGGCGGAGCGACGTGGGGCACCGTGCTCCGGGTCGCGCCGATTTTTGCACTCGGCCTCGTCACGCTCCCTCGCCTCGGTCGCTCCCTCGACGCGCTCGTTCTGGGCGATGCAGAGGCGGGGCACTTGGGAATCCCGGTCGAGCGCACGAAGCTGCTCGTCATCGTCGTGTCGGCGCTGCTCGTCGGCGCGCAGGTGGCGGTCTCGGGTCTCGTCGGTTTCGTGGGGCTCGTGATCCCGCACGTGCTCCGCCTCTGGGCGGGGGCCTCGCACAAAACGTTGCTCCCCGCGTCGGCGCTGTTCGGCGCGGCGCTGGTGGTGCTCGCCGACACCAGCGCGCGCATCGTGGTGAAGCCAGCAGAGCTCCCCCTCGGTGTGATCACGGCCGCCCTCGGCGCTCCGTTTTTTCTCGCGCTCCTCCTCAAGGAGCGAAGGAGGCTCGTATGATCGAAGGACACGATCTCGACTACGTGGTCTCCGGGATCCAAACGCTCCACCGTGTGTCGATCCGAGCGGAGGCGGGCGAAATCGTCTGCGTGCTCGGGCCGAACGGGGCCGGAAAATCGACGTTGTTTCGCCTACTTTCGGGCGAAATTGCGCCGCGAGCGGGCAAGGTCACGCTCCTCGGACACGACGTGACGACGACCCCAAAGGACACCCTCGCGACGATGCGCGCGGTCATGCCGCAGGAGTCGGTGCTCTCGTTTCCGTTCACCGCGTTCGAGGTGGTGATGCTCGGCCGCACGCCCCACGCCACCGCCGGCGAGACGATGGCCGACCGCGCGATCGCGCGCGCCGCGATGGCCGCGACCGACTCCCTCGCGTACGAGGATCGAACCTTCTCGTCTCTCTCCGGAGGCGAGCGTCAACGCGTGACGGCGGCGCGGGTGCTCGCCCAGATTTGGGAGGGAGAAGAAGGCCGCGCGCTCCTCTTGGACGAGCCCACCTCGAGCCTCGATCTGCTCCACCAGCACGGGCTCCTCGAGACCGCGACGACGATGGCCGAGCGAGGCTGCGCTGTCGTGTGCATCTTGCATGATTTGAACCTCGCCGCGCGCTACGCCACGCGGGTGGTGGTGCTCCAAGAGGGCCGCAAGGTCGCCGAAGGAACGCCCCGCGAGGTGCTCACACGTGCCCTCCTCGCCGACGTGTTCGAGGTCGACGCGCGGATCTTCGTGCCAGAGGGCACCGAGATCCCCGTCGTCGTTCCTCGAGGTCCGCTCTCGAAGACAAAGCCCCCTCGCCTCGCCACAGGAGCCCTTTTATGACCACCACCACGCCCGAACGCCTCTACGCCGATTGGTCCACACTCAGGTCGAATGAGAAGGGCCTTCACGCCCTCGACATCGCGAAGAAGCTCGAGGTTTCGGAGGGAGAGATGCTCGCCTCGGCGTGCGGAAAAGACGGCCCCGTGCGCGCGCGACGGCTCAAAGGACACATCAAGGAGATCTTCGCGAAGATGCCCTCGCTCGGCACCGTGAAGACCGTGACCCGCAACCCGAACGCGGTGATCGAGGTGCTCGGTACCTACGACAAGATCGAGTTCTTCGGGATGATGGGACAGAGCGTGAGCAGCATCGACTTGCGCATCTTCGCGTCGCGGTACGGGCAAGCCTTCGCGGTGCGCGAAGAGACGAAACGCGGCGTTTCGGAGGGGATCCAGTTCTTCGACCCGTACGGACGCGCGGTCCACAAGATGTACCTCAAGGAGGGCAGCGATCGTGCCGCCTACGAGGCGCTCGTGGCCGAGCACTTGTCCGACGATCAGAGCCCCGCGATGGAGATCGATCCCGAGCCCCCGCCGCCGGTAGAACGCCCCGACGCCGAGGTCGACGTCGCCGCCTTCCGCGCCGAGTGGGAGAAAATGACGGATACGCACCAGTTCTTCGGGCTCCTCCGAAAACACGACGTGACCCGCACGCAGGCTCTTCGCCTCATCGGGAAAGACTTCGGCGAGTCGGTCGACGGAGGGGCGTTCACGCGCCTCCTCCACGAGGCCGCGAAGCGCGCGATCGACTTCATGATCTTCGTCGGTAACCCGAGCATGATCCAGATTCACACCGGCGCAGTGAAGAAGGTCGTCGCGATGGGCTCGTGGATCAACGTGCTCGACCCGGGCTTCGATTTGCACGTCGTCGAGAGCGCGATCACGCACGCGTACGTGGTGCGGAAGCCCACCGCGGACGGCATCGTCACGTCGCTGGAGGTCTACTCCGCAGACGGCGAGACCATCGTCCACGTGGTCGGCAAGCGGAAGCCGGGACAGAGAGAGAGCGAGGAGTGGCGCGACGTGCTTGCCACCGCGACGCGGCCACCGAGCAGCGACGCTTCGTGACCGAGGTCCCACTTCACCCCGACGAACTGGCCTCCCCCGTCGCGCGGCTCGTACTGTCCATAAATCCAGGTATTTGCACGCGCTTCTCCTCGGTCGGCCTCGACACGAAGGAGCGCTGCGCGTGGAAATGCAGCGTTTTCGGCGCTCGACCGTGTCGTTTGGAGCTCGTCATGCGGGCGCCGGAAAAGACCGCGTGGATCGCGGCGTACGACGCGACCTCGCCGATGCGCCCGTCGAAAGGCAGGCGGGGGTGCCTCGAGCGGATTGCGCCCTCGGGTGCATCGACTTACTTCCCACGAGCCCGTTTCGTGTGTCAGAACGCGTACCCCGCGGAGGTCGAGCGAGCCATCGCAGGGCAGAACGGCGTTTCTCGCCTGTTCCGCGGTCGGTTCGTTCCCTCTTTCGCTCACCTCGTTTTGGTGTAAAGAAGCCCACCTCCCTTTTTGCTGCAGAGAGAATCACTGTCATGAGCCGAGCCACAGGTCCCCGAGTCAAAGTCATGCGCGCCCTCGGAGTCGATCTTCCGGGCCTCTCCCCGAAGAAGATCGAACGTCGTCCGTACCCCCCGGGGCAGCACGGCCAGGCGCGCAAGAAGCTCTCGGAGTACGCGCTTCGCCTGCAGGAAAAGCAGAAGATCCGCCTCAACTACGGCCTCTCGGAGCGCAAGTTCCGCGCGCTCATGATCGAAGCGAAGCGCACCTCGGGCCCCACCGGCACGAACCTGCTCTCGCTCATCGAGCGCCGCCTCGACAACGTCGTCTTCCGCGCCGGCTTCGCCCGCACGATCCCGGAAGCCCGTCAGATCGTGAACCACGGTCACATCCTCGTCGATGGTCACCGCGTCGACATCGCGTCGTACCGCGTCGGCCTCGCGCAGGTGATCTCGGTCCGCGAGAAGAGCATGGAGCACCCCAGCATCGTGAACAGCGTCGCGACGCCGGAGCCCTTCCAGACCGCGTGGCTCGAGGTCGACAAGGCCAAGAAGACCGCCAAGGTCACCACCCTCCCGGACGAGACCTCGGTCCTCTTCCCCGTGAAGGTGCAGCTCGTCGTCGAGTACTACTCGAAGCGCCTCTGATCTCCGCTTCCTAGCGTAGCGTATTCGAGATTTCGCGACGATGGAGAGGCTTCGACGCTTCCTCGAGTCCCTCGCATACGCCAACGTTTGGCTCTCGCTCACAGCCGGTGGGCTGTCGATGGCCACTCTGTATTTCGTCGGCGAGCGCTCCCTCACGGGGCCGCTCGCCGTCGGCGTTTTGTTGCCTGTCGGATCGATG
Source organism: Myxococcales bacterium (assembly GCA_013297655.1). Taxonomy (GTDB): domain Bacteria; phylum Myxococcota_A; class Polyangia; order Polyangiales; family Polyangiaceae; genus JAAFHV01. The sequence continues at coordinate 52,310 of JAAFHV010000012.1, forward strand.
TATGCAGTGTACACGTTCGACAAAGTCGTGCAGTGGGACCCGGTCGCGGACGCGGCGAACGATCCTGCGCGGAGCGCGTTCATCGCGACGTTCCGGCCGTATTTGCTCGGCCTCGCGGCGCTCGGGGCAGTCCTCGGAGGTGTGTTCGCGTTCCTCTCCCCCGGGGGCGCGAAGGCGCTCGCGCTCTTCGTCGTGCCGTTCCCGATCGCGATCGCCTACGGCACGAACGTGCTGCCGGCGCGGTTCCGTTACCGGCGCCTGAAGGACGTGACGGGCGGAAAGAGCCTCACCGTCGCGGCGACGTGGGCGCTCACGTGCGTGACCTTGCCCCTCGTCGCGACCGGTAAATCGCCCTCGATCACGATGCACCTCGCCCTCTTCGGGTGGGTGCTCGCGCGCTTCTTCGTGAACACCGTGTTCTTCGACGTGGGCGACATCGTCGGCGACGAGGCGGCCGGAACGCGCACGATCCCGGTCGTGCTCGGCGCGGTGCGCACGTTTCGCCTCCTCGAATTTTCAGCGGTATCGGCGACGCTCGTGGGCCTCGGCGCGGCGATGCTCTCCCCGTTTCGCGTGCCGGCGGCGGCCTGCGTGATCGCGAACGGCGCGTTCGACCTTTGGTACGTGCGCGCCGGAAAGACAGGCCGTGATCTCGGGTTCGTGTGCGACGTGTATGCGGACGGCCTCGGGCTGCTCACCGCCGCGACGGTGGTCGTTTGCGTGTGCTTCTCGTCGTGAAGAGTCGCGCCGGCGGGACGGCAGACCGCCGAGAACTTGGGCCTCTTAGGAGAGTCGTTTTAGTGCTCGAAGGGTGAGCCCCCGCATCTCCCTCGTTCCGGTCGCGCTTTCGCTCTTCGTCGTCGCGAGCGCGTGCAGCCAAGGCCAGAGCCAAACCGACGGCGAAAAGGCGGCCCCGAGCGGAGAGCCCACGCCCGCGCCGTCGCCAGCACCTGCGCCCGAAGCCGCAAAGCCGGAGACAAAATCCGCGTTCCCGCCCCCGCCCGATAGCCACGGAGCGTGCCCTTCCGGGATGGTGCTCGTGGAGGGCGACTACTGCACCCAGGTGGAGCACAAGTGCAAAGCGGGGAAGAGCTGGTACGCCAAATGGAACGACAAGACCATTTGCCTCGAGTTCGAGGCCCCCGCGAAGTGCGTGGGCGAAAAAGAGCATCGTCGGTATTGCATCGATCAATTCGAGTATCCGAACAAAGCCGGTGCTCGCCCCACCGTGATGAACGACTTTCCGCAAGCGCAGCGCCTCTGCGCCGAACAGGGAAAGAAGGTGTGCACCGAGTCGGAGTGGACGATGGCGTGCGAAGGCCCCGAGTACAAGCCGTACCCTTATGGCTACTCGCGTGATCCGGAGATATGCCGCGGCGACCAAAAAGGGGTAGAGCCGGAGTCCGAAGGAACGAACGATCGCGGCGATCCGTTCTACAAATTCGCGTCGAAGAAAAAAGACGTGCGCGTCGCGGAGCTCGAGCGCCTATTCCAGGGAGTGCCCTCCGGCTCGCAGCCCAAATGCGTGAGCGACTATGGCGTCTACGACATGCCCGGCAACGCCGACGAGCTCGCCGCTTCGGAGACGAAGGACAGCCCCTACGACAACGTGACGACCGGCGGCCCGTGGCGCTACGGCGTGCGCAACCAGTGCCGGCCCAAGATCTACACGCACAACGAGGGCTTCGCTTATTACTACTTGAGCTTCCGTTGCTGCGCCGAGCCCGACGGCAAACCCACCGATCCGCGCTCGCCGAAGCAGATCCGCAGGCACGAGGATTGGCGCGGTGGACAGCCCCCCGTCCGCGACTCGTGGGACGGCGATCCCTTCCCCGATCCGCTCCCCGCCGAAGACAAAAGCTCCGCCCGCCCTGCGCGTCCGGGCCCAGGGGGGAAGACCGCGGCCGCGAGCGCACCGACGAAGCCGCACACGACGGATTCTATAACCAAGTAGTTATCTTACGGGTGTGCCAGAACACGCCCGCATGGCACGGGTGTCGCCCGGCTCGAGGGTCGCGCCCGCCTTTGAACGCGCCAAAACAAGCGTGGAACGCATCGTGCTAGGCTTCTGAGGTTCCTCGGGAGGTCTCATGAAGGGCTTGTTAGCGACTGCGACGGTGCTCGGGTTCTCGTGTGTGATGGCGACGAGCTTCGCCGCCGGCTGCTCGAGCACCCCGGTCGATACGACCGACTCGGGTGTCGCGCCGACGCCGGCGCAAGATCCGAGCAAGCTGCCTGCGCCCGCGAAGGGCCAGGGCTTCCAGTTCAAGACCGAGGCCTTCGCGGTCGCGCCGGGGATCGAGCAGCAAGACTGTTACTTCTACCGTGTGCGCGACTTGGCGCGGGCGGGCGGCCTGCCGGAGAACGAGCCGGTGAACCTGCACCGCGTGCAGATGGTGCAGCGCGACGGCTCCCACCACATGAACCTCTTCCGGGTGAAGAGCCTCCTCGGCCTCGACCCGAACAAGGCCACCCTCGTGCGAGGGCAGAACGGCCTCGGCGAATGTTTCAAGAGCCCGAACTGGGCCGACTGGCCGCTCGTCGCCAATACCCAACAAGACGGGCAAGTGGACTGGACGTTCCCCGAGGGCGTCGCCAACGTGTTCCAGCCCGACGAGTGGATCATGCTGCAAACCCACTTCGTCAACGCGACGAGCCAAAAGTCCCCCGACGGCACCGGCGAGGTCGCGGTGAACTTCTATACGGTCCCGAAGGCCGAAGTGAAGTACGAGATGGGCACCGTCTTCGCGACCAAACAATCGATCCGCGTCTGCGCCGGCAACAAGACCCCCACCTACGAGGGGAGCTGCCAGATCAAGGGCAAAGAGCCGGTGAAGATCATCGGCGCGAATGGCCACTTTCACAGCCGCGGCAAGCGCTTCGACATGTACTCGTGGGATGGCAAGAGCATCGGCACCCCCGCCGACAGCGCGCGGTTCTATCGCTCGGAGAGCTGGGACGACCCGCCGATGGCGCGCTCGCCGGAGCTCGAGGTCGTGGTTCAGCCCGGCGGCGGCGTGTATTATACATGCAGCTACCAATGGCAGCCGCCGGACCCGAAGATCGGCTGCGAGGGCGTGAACAAGTACGACGAGACGAAGTTCAAGACCCCGGCCGACAAACAAGACTGCTGTTATACGTTTGGCCCGGTGGTGGAGCAGAACGAGCACTGCAACGCGTTTCTTTATTATTATCCGAAGCAAGACGACATCAACTGCTTCTGAGCGCGGGATACCCCGCCGAGGCGCTCCTCCTTTGAGCCGAACGGGTCTTCATGCGCACGTCCTCCGCGCCGCGGTCCTCGCTGGGATCGCGGCTTCGGGCTGTGCCTTCGGTGCCGTGGTTTTCGCCGCGTGCAGCTCGGATCCGATCGCCCCCGCGCCGGACGCCGACACCCGCGACACCGCGCCGCCGCCGATCGGGGAGTGCGGGTTGCCCTTCTTGGGTGACCCCGCGAAGCCGATGGAGATCGAGATTCGCGCGCTCACCGCGACGGGCGCCGACGTGGCGATGAAGAACGGCTCCGACTTGGCGCTCGTGTTCCCGCCTCAGGGCGGGCGCGTGTCGTTCGTGGGCATTCGCGCGATGAACGTGGACCCGTGCGGGGTGCGCCTCCTCGGCGCCGTCCGTGATCCGCGCTCGCAACAGGTGCGCATCGACGGGCGAACGGTGAACCTCCAGCGCGCCGCCGACGGCTACGGGGTGACCGGCCTCGGCAACACCGACGTCACCTCCGACGTCGCGATCGCGGCCTATTCCAACGTGCCACTTTGCCCGAACCAGTGGTCCGACGAGTCCATCTTCGATCACGAGTACGAGCTCGAGGTCGTGGTGACGGACAAGGGCGGTCGCCGTGGCGGCGCCAAAATCACGGTGACCCCCCGGTGCTCCGAGCCCGAGCGCGAGCCGCAGTGCAAATGCTTTTGCAAAAAGGGATACGTGCTCGGCGAGCCCTGCGGGGAAGACGCCGGGATCGTGCTCGAAGCGGGGAGCGATCAGTGACGACTCGAGAATCGATCCGCGCCAGCGTCGCGTGCGCGGTGGTCGTGTGCGTGGGGCTCGTGGCCTGTTCTTCGGATGTCCCCGCCCCGCTCGACGCAGGCGTCGACGCGGGACCCGACACGAGCGTGGCCCTCGAGTGGCGCGTGGTGCTGGAGAACCTCGACGGCGCGCTGCTCTCGGTGTGGAGCCCTCCCGGCACGAAAGAGGTGCTCGCGGTGGGAGGCCCGCTCGGCAACAGCGGTTTCGAGGCGCTCGTCCTTCGCTACGACGGAACACGCTGGAATCGGCTCCCCGCCGGCGGGACGAGCTCGTTTTGGTGGGTCGCGGGCACGAGCGCGACCGACGTATGGATGGTGGGCGAGAAGGGCCGTATTGCCCATTACGACGGCGCGAATTTTCGCCCCCACCCCGAAGCGGCGGGCGACTACACGCTTTATGGCGTATGGCCGGCGAGCCCCACGAGCGCTTATGCCGTGGGAGGGCTCGCCGAGACGGGCAAAGGCCCCCAAAACGACGTGATCCTCCGCTGGGACGGCACGAGCTGGAAGCGTGAGGCGCTCCCCAGCGAAGAAGGCCGCGCGCTCTTCAAGGTGTGGGGCCGGAGCGACGACGACGTGTACGTGGTCGGCGAAGCGGGGACGCTCTGGCACAAAAACAAGGGCACTTGGGCGCGCGAAGCGAACCAACCCGTGATCGCGACGGGCACGTTGCTCACCGTGTTCGGCTGCGACGACGGGCGCGTGTTCGCGGTCGGCGGTCGCGACGTGCTCCGGAAAAAAGACGGCACCTGGACCCGCCTCGCCGACGCTCCCCTCTTCAACGACGTGAACGGCGGCGCCTGCGGGAAAGACGGCACCGTGGTGCTCGTCGGCCTCGGGGGGCTCAAGCTCCGTCTCGTGCAAGATGCATGGATCGACGAGGCGACGCAGAAGCCATATACCGATTTGCACGGCACGTTCGTCGATGCCGAGGGCACGATGTACGGCGTCGGAGGGGGTTATCTCTCGTCGGCGAAGCCGGGCGCACGTCGCAATGGCACGTTGGCGCGACGGGGACCGGGCGTGATCTCGAGCACCGTCGTGCCCTGACGCCCACGCTCGCGTCGCGTACATTCCGAACCATGCGCGCGAAGCTTCGCCGGATCACGATCGACGGCGTCGTTTACCGATGGATCGTGAGCCACGTTCACGATCGTGCGCCTGGAGGCGGGCGCGACAAGGCATGCAGCGAGCGCTTCGTGGCTTATCTCGATCGCAAGAAGGCGAGCCCGCTTCGTGTCGTGTTTCGCGACGGACCCCATCGGCGCGCGGGATACCCGTCTTCGGGGATCGTGTGGACTCCCGACGCGGAGGCGAACCTCAACGCGCCTTCGGTCGTGGCGCGCGTGATTCGACGGGCCCTCTCGGACGGGTGGACACCGAACGAGGCACGAACCGCGTTCGTCGTGGCGGACGGCTTCGTGTTCCTCGGCCTCGATCGGGCGGTCGACGACGACGAAGACCCGTGACCCGCCGGTCTTGCCTCCCGGCGGCGCGACTCGTACTTAAGGGGGGCGCTCGACGATGGACCGGAGGACGATCGTGGCGATTCGGAGCGACTCGATTCAGCGCTTGGCGCCCGAGACGGCGCGCATCTGCCGCGCGGCGAGGGCCGCATACACCGACCTCGGGAGCGCCCTCTTGAGCGCCCACGCGACGCGCCCGTCGCGGTGGGGGAGCACGTAAAACGAGCGCTTTCGGACCGCCTCGTGGATCTCTTCTGCGACGTCGTCGGCCGTCAAGGTGCCGCGATCGAGCAGCTTTTGCATTCGCGCGTGGAGCGTGGGGTCCGGGGTACGCATGCTCTCGCCGAGGTTCGTCTTGAAGAACGACGGGCACGCGACCGACACGCCGATACCGTGCTCGCGGAGCTCGTTCTGGAGCGTCTCGGAGAGCGACACGACTGCCGCTTTGGTCGCGTTGTAGCTGCTCATGTAGGGCACGTCCAAGAGGCCCGCCATCGACGAGACGTTCACGATGTGCCCGCTCCGCTGCTTCTTCATTCGCGGCACGAACACACGACAGCCGCGCACGACGCCGAGCAAGTTGATGTCCACGATCCAGCGCCAGTCGTCGATCGAGACCGCGTCGATCGCGCCCGCCTGCGCGACGCCGGCGTTGTTCACGACCACGTCGACACCGCCCCACGTGTCGTCGAGCTTCTTCGCGGCGGCCTCGATCGCGTCCTCGTCGCGTACGTCGACGTGGGCGTAAATCGTGTCGCGCGCGCCGAGGCGCTCGAGTGCCTTTTTGGTCTCTTCGCCGCGCTCGTCGTTCAAGTCGACGATGCACACACGCGCGCGCTCGCGGGCGAAGCGCTCGGCGATCGCGCGTCCGAGGCCGCTCGCCCCTCCGGTGACGAAGACCCTCTCCCCCGATACCCCAGCGCTGCGCGTCGACATGGCACGACGGTACGCGAAACGGGGCGCGAGGGCCCGTGACGCGCGCGGCCAGCGTGGCCTACGAAGCGAGCAAGCAAACCGCGATGTGCCTCTTCTTCCGTCGCGCGGGGCCCGACGGGATGCGCGAGCGGTCGACGCGGGCGCCCGAGAATCGAGCCGATCCGTGCCCCTACCCGCGGCGCTTCACGCGGCTCGCGGAGGGAGGAAAACGGGAAGAGAGATGTCGGAGGCGTGGATGGGATTCGAACCCACGTATGATGGTTTTGCAAACCATTGCCTAACCACTTGGCTACCACGCCCCAGCCGGGCTTACACTCGACGACGTAGCTCTTAGCCGACCCACGCGCTCCAGGTCAACGCCTTCTCGATGGGGTGCGGTTCGCACGGCTTTGGCAAACTGGGCTATCGTCCGCGGCATGGGAATTTTGCGTACGGTGGGGATGTACGTGCTGGTCCTCGCGACCGCGCTCGTGCTCGGGGGATGCGGCGTGCCGTGGAACGTGGTCAGCCAAGCGGCCCCGAATCCGATGCAGCCGCAGTCGAAGTTCACGGTGCAGAAGCTCTCCTTCGAGAACCTGCAAGTGGGCGAAAAGAGCGACAAACAGTACGCCGGCGAGAAAGAGGACAAAACGGCCAACGCCTGGGAGGGCGACAAGGTCGAGATGAGCGAGGCCTTCGCGCACGGCTTCACCGAGGACCAAGCGCCGCTCCAGGCCGGAGACAACGGCGACTTCGTGGTGCAGGTGAACTGCGGCTTCATCGAGCCCGGTTTTTACGCCTACGTCGCGTCCGCGCCCGCCGAGATCCACGTCCGCGCCAAGATCATGGACAAGACGGGCAAGCTGGTCGACGAGATCGAGATCGTGACCAGGTCTTCGGACATGGCCAAACGCACCCGCCTCCGCAACGCCGCGCGGCTGGGAGGCGAGGCCCTCGCGAAGTACCTGCACAAGCGCCTCGGGCTGTGACCGAAGACGACGACACGCTCACCTCGGCCGAGTTTCCCGAGGAGACGGCCGAGGTCTCGCTCCGCGCGGAGGTGCGCGAGCTGTCGCGTACGGTGCGCGTGCTCGTCGAATTGCTCGCGGAAAAAGGCCTCCTCGACGAGGTGGAGGTGCGCGCACGCCTCGCCAACGCACGCCGCCTCGGGATCGGCGCAGAGGCCCACCCGTACCGCGCGCTCTCGGTCCCGCGGGAGCCGGCGCCACCAGGAACGATCGCGTGTGCGCGCTGCGGGACGTACGTCGCGGAGCGCAAAGCGTTCACGAACGCGAACGGTCGATTCTGCCGCGACTGTTTCGAACCGGCATGAGCGTGGGCATGTCGCCGGCCGCACGTGATCGCGCCCTCGCGCGGGTCGCGATCGTGGCGTTGAGCCTCGGCTTTCGCCTGCCCGAGATCGTGCACGCGCGGGAGGTGAACTCGGACTCCGCGATCGTGGGCCTCCAGGCGATGCACGTGCTGCGCGGCGAGTGGTCCGCGTTCTTGTGGGGCAGCGGCTACCAAAGCTCGGCGGACACCTTCGTCGCGGCGGGGGTGTTCGCGCTCTTCGGTAAGTCGGCGGTATGTCTCGTTCTTTCGGCGCTCAGCCTCCACGTCGTGGCGACCCTCGCCGTCGCGTCGATGGGGGAGCGGCATGCCCGCCTCGCGCGGCTGCCGAAGCCGGCGTTCGTCGGAGCGCTCGTCGCGTTGCCGCTCGTGTTTACCACCGCGGCGATCCACACGTACGCGCTCTACCCTCCACGCCAAGCGTCGATCACGCTCGCGATCGTGGGCCTCGTTTGCATCGACCGCGCCTCGGTGTCGCGGCGCCGTGAGGCGTGGCTCTTCGCGGGATCGCTGCTCGCGACGCTCGCGTGTGCAGCCGATCCGTACGCGCTCGTGTTCTTGCCGCTCGCCGCCGGCTCCGCGTTCCTCTCCGCGTTCGAGAGCACGTTCGGGACGCGGGTCGAGCTCCTCCGCGGGAAGCGACGCGACGGTGTGCACCCCGCGCGGGGCTCCCTCCTGCGGATCGCGATCGCGGCGGCGGGTGCCCTCGTGGGCGCGCTCCCGATGCTCGCGCTCTGGCGATCGCACTCCGCGAAGATGGGGGTCGTGAACATGGACGGCTCGAGGGTCGCGCACAACCTCGCGCTCCTCCGCGAGACGTGCGGACCGTGGGCGTTCGGCGCGACGAGCTTCTACGCGCGCCACATGATGGATTACGGCCCATGGGAGATGCCGCGCGCATATGCCCTCTTCGCGAAGAGTGCAGTATGCATCTTCTTGGCGCTCTTCCCCGCGGCGCTGCTTTTGTCGCTCTTCACGCGCAAGATGCCGTTCGCGACGCGACGGGCGGGGCTCACCGGGGCCATCGCGTTGCCACTCACGCTCTACGGGTTTCTCACCTCGGTGATGGTGATGGACCATTTCTCGATGCGCTACTTGGCGAGCATTCCCCTGCTCTTGCCGTTCGCGCTCGTGCCGCTCGTGAAGGTGTTCGGGAGTCGGAAGGTGGCGGCGCTGATCGCCGCGCCCCTCGTCGCGGCGGGGGTGTCTGGGTGGGTCTCGTTCGGGCCCGACGTGCGCGGCCCGTTCGTCGCCGATGTCGCGCCGGGACCAACCGACGAAGAGCGCGTGGTGGAGACGCTCGCGCAAGAAGGCGTGACCCACGCGATGGCCGACTATTGGACCGCCTACCGCGTCACGTACGTGACGGAAGAGCGCCTCGTGGTGGTGCCTACGCACGCGAAGCAGGACCGTTACCGCCCCTACCGCGACGCGTTCGAGAAGCAGAAGAAGGTCGCCTACCTCGTCGATCCGCTTCGAAGCGGAGAGGCTCCGGACGCGGTCGCGGAGGCGCTCGCAAAGGGCGAAATCATGGGCCCCGGCAAGGTGTCACGGCGCACGGTGGGCCGCTTCGCGGTGTTCGTCGTCGAGCGCGCTCCGTAAGCGCCGAGCCGCGCCCGGAAAGGGAATGTGCCGCCTACGAGGCGCGCCGCGCCAAGGGAGCGAGCACGTGCGAGCCTGCAGCTCAGAGCACGACCGCGAAGATCTTCATGAACACGAAGGCCATGAGCGCGCTCAAGGGGAGCGTGAGCACCCAGGCGATCACGATGTTGCCGGCGACGCCCCAGCGCACGGCAGAGAGCCGCTTCGACGCGCCGACGCCCATGATGGAGGCGTTGATGACGTGGGTAGTGGAGACCGGAACGCCGAGGTGGCTCGCGCCGAGGATGACCATCGCCCCCGCCGCTTCGGCCGCGAAGCCCTGCACCGGAACGATGTGGATGATCTTGGAGCCCATCGTCTTGATGATCTTCTGACCCCCCGCCATCGTGCCGAGCGCGATCGCAGAGGCGCAGACGAGCACGACCCAGGTCGGGACCGCGTCGCCCTTGGGCGCGATCGCGGCCGGGAGCACGTGGCCGGACTGCTGGTACGAGAGCAGCGCGAGGGTGATGACGCCCATCGACTTTTGCGCGTCGTTCGAGCCGTGCGCGAACGCCATGAGCGCGGCCGAGAAGAGCTGGAGCTTCTTGGAGGTGCGGTTTACGGCCGCCACGCGCGCCTTCAAAAAGTAGATGACCCAAAGCACCGCGATCATCGTGAAGAACGCGACGACGAAGCCGAGGGTGGGCGACACGACGAGGGGGACGAGCACCTTCTGGACGAGCGCCGACCACTTGAACGCAGACACCCCCGCCTTCGCCACGACCGCGCCGGCGAGCGCGCCGATGAGCGCGTGCGACGAGCTGGAGGGGATCCCGAACCACCACGTAATGAGGTTCCACACGCACGCGCCGACGAGGGCGGCGAGCACCACTTGCTGCGTGACGATCGCCGGATCCGCGAACCCGGAGGCGATCGTCTTGGCGACCGCGGTGCCGCCCATCGCACCGAAAAAGTTCAATATTCCCGCGCATATGACCGCGGTACGAACCGGGAGCACGCCGGTGGAGACCACGGTCGCGATCGCGTTCGCGGCGTCGTGGAAGCCGTTGATGTAGTCGAAGACGATGGCGGCGATGACCACCGCGACGAGCAAGCTAAGCATGCTTGACCGCGAGGTTGGCGAGCACGCTCGCGAGCTCGTCGCAGTGGTCGAGCGCGTTCTCGAGGTCGTCCAGGACGGCCTTCTCGCGGAGGAGCACCTTCGCGTCGACGGTGCCGTCCTTGAAGAGGCGCGAGACCTCGGCCTTGTAGATGCGGTCGCCTTCCTTCTCCAGCTTGCGGAGCTCGCGCGCGGCCTCGACCACCTCGCCGTAGCCGTGCTTACGGAGCTTCGGGATCGCCTTGTCGACGACGATGGTGCACTCGTGGAGCACGCGCATGAGCTCGCGCATCGCCGGCGTCCACGCCTCGACGCCGAAGAGCATCGCCGCGCGCGCGGCGCCGTTCGCGAGATCCAAGATGTCGTCGAGCTCCGAACAGAGCAGGTGCAAGTCCTCACGATCGATCGGGGTGACGAACGTCTTCGCGAGGGCCTCTTCCATCTTGTGCACGAGGCGGTCGCCGGCGTGCTCGTGGTCCTGCATGACCTCCGAGGCCTTCTTCACGTCGTCCTCGGCCATGAACGCGGCGATGGCCTCGCGCGCGGTTTTGGCCTGCTCTTCGAGGATGTCGAAGAACTGCTCTTCCTTCGGGACCAGCCAGCGGATGGCGTCTTGGATGCCCATTCTTGCGGCCCACCGTGGCGATTCTCGGAACGGGGGTCAAGCGGAAGTTCCTCGAGTTTGCCAGGGGTTCACACGGGTGTCGCTCCATCTGCGCGAAACCCATGATGCCCACGAGCGGCCCCCTCGCTCAGGGCTTCTCGCCCACGTATGCCCGCGCCGCGAGCACGCCGCGCTCGTGGAGCGGCACGACGCGCGGCAAAAACTTCGCCTTGCGGAGCGACGCCACGAAGCTCGCTTCTTCGTAGCCCGACCACACCGCGAAGAGGCCACCGCTCCCGAGCGAACGGAGCGCGCTCTCGAGGCCCGCCGGCGCATAGAGGCGCGCGTTGCTGCGGAAGCTTGCCCAACCCGGACCGTTGTCGACGTCGAGCAGGATCGCGCCGACGCCGCCCTCCGCCTCGCGCGCGATCACGTCCGCGACGTCGGCGAGCTCCAACGTGACACGTGCATCTTGCAATGAATCGCCGAGGAGGTGGCGCGCGTGGGTCTCGCCCACCGTGACGACGGCGGCGAGCTTCTCCACGACGATGATCCGCGTTTCTGCTCTCGCGACCTCGAGCACGCCCTGGAGCGTGGACCCGAACCCGAGACCGCCGACGATCACGGTGCGCAGGCCCGCGTCGATCGGCGCCTTCGCGAGCATGCCGAAGGTGCGCTCGGTCTCGAGGGCGCGGCTCGTGAGGAGCGGCACGTTGCCCATGACGAGATCGAGGTGACCCTCACGCTCGCGGAGGGTGAGCGTCTTGCCGTTCTCTTCGTAGACCTCGACGATTCGCAAGGGATTTTACCTGTCGCCGAGGACGGGAGCGGGCCCCGGCGGTGGGGAGAGCAGCACCGGCGTGGTGGAGCGCGGAGGCACGACGGTGGCGGTCGGAGTCGGAGTCGGCGTGAGCGGATGTGGCTTCACGCTCGGGTGCGCCGAAGCCGCGCTGCGCGGAGGTGTCGCCGGAGGAGGCGTGCGCCGCGCGAGGTAGGCCGCGGCGAAGAACGCGAGCACCGCGAGCACCCCCGTCGCGATGACGAGGCCATAACGCGGCGGCTCTTGCGGCTGCGCGTTCGGCATCGACGGCATCGATGGCATCGACCCGCGCATCGCCTGGGGATGCTGGCCGGGCGGGGCGGGGTTTTGGGTGGGGAGCTGCGCGCCTGCGACGCCGAGGAGCGTGGGAGCGATAGGCGCGTGGGACATCGCGCGCGGCGGCGCGGGGGTGTAAGCGAAGCTCTTCCCGAGGATCGCGGCGCGCTCGAGGGAGGGCGCGTTCGCGTTCGGAGCGAACGGAGCGAGGGCACGCGCGAGCTCCGGCACGTCGGTGAAGCGCTTGAGACGATCGCGCTCGAGGCACTTCGCGACGACCTCGCTGAAGCCGGGAGGACACTCCGGGAGGAGCTCGCCCACGGTGGGGATGCGGTTCTTCATCACCTGCTGCACGAGCTCGCCGAGCGACTCCGCGGTGAACGGGCCGCGCCCGCAGACGAGCTTGAACAAGATGACCCCGAGCGACCAGATGTCGCTCCGTGTATCGGCCGCGCTCGCGTTCAGGATTTGCTCGGGCGCCATGTAGCTCGGCGATCCGAGGAGATCGGTGGCGCGCGTGACCACGCTGTCGTTCGCGCGAAGCGGCGCGCGCGGGCGATCTTCGCGGAGGCGACCGCCGGGGTTGGTCGCGTCGGTCTGCGCTTCGGTGTCGAGGAACTTGGACACCCCGAAGTCGAGCACCTTGATGGTGGGCGCGCCGCCCGGGCCCTGCGCGAGGAACAGGTTCGCCGGCTTGATGTCGCGATGGACGATGCCGTACGAGTGCGCCTCGCCGAGCGCCTCGCACGCCTGAAGAATGTACTCTACAGCTTCTTGGACGGGGAGCCGGCCGCGCTGCTTGAGGAGATCCGAGAGATCGGAGCCCTCTAGGTATTCCATGACGATGTAGGGCGTGCCGTCCTCGAAGGCGCCGACGTCGAGCACCCGGGCGGCGTGCTGGCTCTTTAGCTTCACGCTCGCGCGCGCCTCGCGCATGAAACGCTTGGTGTAGGAGGGGCTCACCACCTCGGGGCGCATGCACTTGAGCGCGACCGTCTGCCCGAGCTGGAGGTGGGTCGCGGCCACGACGATCCCCATGCCGCCTTCGCCGAGGACTCGGTCCACGCGGAATTTGCCGCCGACGATTCCCCCGGGTTTCAGTGACACGCTCGCTCCAGGCCCACGGTTTTACCACGCCGACCCTCGCCGCGGGGAAGAAGCGCGGGCCGTCTGCCTTCGGGCGACACCGCGCCAAACACGCTCTGCGATTGGGAAATCCGTGGGTATCCGAGCGCGCGCCGGCGCGGACCGACGGGGCCCGCGCGCACTATCTCGGAGCGCACGAACGTCGACGCGCTCGTCGGCCCGTGCCAGCCGCAAGATCGTCCGTGGACACCCCCGTGAGCACGAAACCCGCAGCGTTCTTGGGGTGTGCCGCTGGCACGCGTCGTGAATTGCCCGCGTCATGATCGAACGACGCTCTTCCCGCGCCCTCTCTCGTCCCTCGTCACCGCTCCTCGCCCTCGTCACGTGCGCGTGCACCGCCACGTTCGCCTTCGCGACGCCCTCGGTCGCCCGCGCGCAGCCCGCACGATCGTCGTCCGCCCTCGCGGACCGGTTCACCGACGGCGACGTGGACGCCTTCGACGCGCTCCGGACCGGCCCTCCGCGCGCAGGCGGTGCATCACCTCGTTATGGGGGATTTTCGCTGACGTTGGGCGCGCACCTGAACCGGTCCGACCTCCGCGAGGAGCGCGGCGCTTTCGTCGTGGTGGGGCTCCCGCTCGACGCGATCTTCGATCCGCGTCCACGTTCGGTGCGGCCGGAGAGCCACATGCTCGCCGCGGACGACGGCGCCCTCTTCACGCGCGTGAGCCAGTCGTACGTGAACCTCGACAACGATCCGCAGCGCCCCGACATGCCGCCGCCCTCGTCGGCGTACGCGCGCACGATCGTCGCCGCAGCGTACCGCGCGAACGGCGTGGGGGAAGGGCTCGGGCGTCTCGACGATCTCGCGTCGCGGGCGAGAAAAAGCGCGCTCTTGCCCGAGCTACGCCTCCGCGCGACCCGCTTCGTGGACGACCGCGCGAGCGTCGACGCGCTCGCCGATCAGAGCCGTCTCACCGACTCGAGCGCGCAGAACCTCGGCCTCGAGGCGCGCCTCACGTTCCGCCTCGATCGCCTCGCGTTCGCAGACGAAGAGCCAGGCCTCGAGCGCGCGCGCCTCGACGTGCAATCGTATCGCACCAAGCTCGCGCAGAAGGTGCTCGAGCTCCTCTACAAGCACCACCGTGCGAAGGTGATCGCGCGCGAGCAAGGGCCCGATCGCGAAGAGGCGCGCGTCACGGCGGCAGAGCTCGAGGCGGCGCTCGACGCGCTCACCGGGGGCTACTTCTCGCAGCACCCCGGGTGATGGCTGGCCACACTCCGCCCACTCCAGAGCGACGCGAGGCTCGCGCCTCCAGAGCGACGCGACGCTCGCGCCTCCAGAGCGACGCGACGCTCGCGCCTCCAGAGCGACGCGACGCTCGCGCCTCCAGAGCGACGCGACGCTCGCGCCTCCAGAGCGACGTGAGGCTCGCGCCTCCAGAGCGACGTGAGGCTCGCGCCTCCAGAGCGACGAGACGCTCACGCCTCCGGAGCGACGCGACGCGACGTGAGGCTCGCGCCTCCAGAGCGACGTGACGCTCACGCCTCCGGAGCGACGCGACGTGAGGCTCGCGCCTCCAGAGCGACGCGAGGCTCGGAGCGTTCCTTCGGTGGATCCTGGAAGCTCGCGAAGGCCTCGCGCACCCTGGTTTTCTTGCGGAAATCGCTCAATTCCGCGGTGGCATGATCGGTGCTGTAGGCAAACGTCATGAAGACGCCCCTCTCCGCACTCTCGTGCATCATGGTGCTCTCGCTTGCCGCTCCCGCCTTCACGACCGGCTGCTCCGCGGAGATCGACGACGAGGTCGACACTAACGGCGACGCGGTCGGGGAGTCCGAGGATGGCCTCGCCCCGGCGATCCCGATCGCGAGCTGCCTTGCCAACCCCGCCTGCGCCACCGCCGTAGCGGCTGCTCTCGGGTACGCCGTCTACAGCATCTCTCAGCTCTCGGGGGAGGGGCTCCGCATCGCGCAGCGCGCCGCCAACGACTGGTTTGCGGCCCAGCGGCGCGGGCAGACGTGCAACGCCCACTGCGCGCTCGTCGAGGCGAGCTCGTCGGGCGGAGTCGGCAGCGGTGGGCAGTGCTCGGGGTTCGTCTCGGGCACCGGCGGCTCGCGCCAGGACGCCCAGCGCGACGCGAACAGCCGTGTCCCGCGAGGCTGCCGCCTGAAGCACTGTACGATCCGCTGCCAGTGAGACGCCGGAGGAACCGCGTCGACGCTGCGACGGCTCGGCTCGCCGCGCCGGACGATCCGCTCGCCGCGCTCCTTTCGCTCGAGCGCCACGCACACCGTGCACGGGCTCCAGGAGGTTGGCCGCGACCGCAGATCGATCGGGTGTTCGAGCGGCTCGCTTGGTTCGCGGAGAGCCCACGCGCCTCGGACGACGCGCGGATCGCGGCGCTCTACGGCCTCCGCGGCCTCTTCGAGGGCCGCGCGGCCCGCGTCCTGCTCGCAGTTCTCGCCGACACGGGTGCTCCGGCGCGGGTGCGTGCCGAAGCGAGCGACGGCATCGGGTACCTCGGCCCCGCCGTCGTCGCGCGGTCGGCACGGGGGCTCGCCGAAGCGACGTCCGTGCTCGGTGCGGCGACCCGCGATCCGTCTCCCGACGTGCGCTACGGGGCGCTCTACGCGATCGGCGCGCTCGCCCTCGACTCGCTCCGCGACGCGGTGGCGGCGTGCGCCAACGACGAGGGAACGACTGTCGAAGGCCACGCCGTGGGCGCCGAAGCCCGCGACGTGCTCGTCGTGCTCGATGGTGGCCGCTGGCCGGGCACGTGACCTCGCGGAGCCACGGGCGCTCTCGCGCCCGCATGCCCCGCGCCGCCCTCAGTCCGCTTCGTCGAGGGCGCCACCCTTTTTGAGGGTGCCGCCGGCCGCGGCGAGCAAGTAGGCCTCGATGAAGTCGTCGAGGCTGCCGTCGAGCACCGCGTCGACGTTGCCCATCTCGTAGGAGGTTCGAAGGTCCTTCACGAGGCGATAGGGCGCGAGCACGTAGCTGCGGATCTGATTTCCCCAGGCGATTTGTGTCTTGGTCGCTTGGTAAGCGTCGTGCACTTCCTCGCGCCGCTTCATCTCCTGCTCGTAGAGCTTGGCCTTCAACATCTTGAGGGCAAGGGCGCGGTTTTGATGCTGCGAGCGCTCGGCGCGGCACACGATGACGATGCCGCTCGGGAGGTGCTTCATGCGCACCGCGGTCTCGACCTTGTTGACGTTCTGACCACCCTTGCCGCCGGCGCGCATGGTCGTGGTCTCGAGATCGGTGTCCTTCACGACGATGTCGATCTCGTCTTCGATATCGGGCGTGACCTCGACCGCGGCGAAGGCGGTCTGCCTCCGCGCGTTCGCGTCGAACGGCGAGATGCGGACGAGCCGGTGCACGCCGTGCTCGGCGCGGAGATAGCCATAGGCGTTCGGGCCGCTGACCGCGATCGACGCGCCGTCGATGCCGGCCTCGTCGCCCTCTTGGTAGTCGAGCAGCTCGCACTTGAAGCCGCGTCGATCGCACCAGCGGCGGTACATGCGGAGGAGCATGAGCGCCCAGTCTTTGGCGTCGGTGCCGCCGGTGCCGGGGTGGATCGCGACGATCGCGTTCGAGTGGTCTACCGGGCCGGAGAGCATGCGCTGGAGCTCGGCGCTTCGAACGCGCGCGCCCAGATCGGCCACCTGCGCGGTGACCTCGTTCACGATGCCCTCGTCGTTCTCGGAGGCCCCGAGCTCGAGCATCTCGGCGGCGTCGACGACGTCACGATCGAGCTTCTCGAAGGCCTCGATCTTGACCTCGATGTTGCCCCGCTTCTTCGTGGAAGCTTGGGCCTTCTTCTGATCTTCCCAGAACCCGGGAGCCATCGTCTCCTGGTTCAGCGCTTCGAGCTCCCGTTTCAGCTTGGGGAGGTCAAAGATGCCCCCTTAGCGTCATGAGGCGCCTTTGGAGGTCTTGGAGGGTGTCGCGCGTCTCGGAAAGCATGGCGCGGGAGATATGCGGGCGCCTTGCCGAAATCAAGCGGGGGCACGAGCCCTCCCCCATGTGGCGCCCGGCGCGCCGCCGAGGACGCCCAATTTTCCTTTAGTTTCCTATAGTTACCCTGGTCGCGGAAAGATCGGTCGCGACGACGGGGGCAGCGTTTCTCGCGCGGTCCGCGGTGGGCTAGCGTCGAGGCATGCCCAAGAAGCTCCCGTTGCCCGGACCCGCGTCGTGGATTAGCGCCGTCGTTCTGTTCGTGTTCACGAGCGTCGTGCTCGTCGGCGTCGGGCTCGTGATGCCCGCGTTCCTGGAGCTGTGGCGCGCGCACCCGCGGGTCGGCGCGTTCGTCGCGCTGCTGCTCGTGCTCTCGCCCGGGATCGCGCTCACGATCGCGCATCACACGACGAAGGGCGCCCTCGACCGGATCGAGAAGCGCCCCGACCCGCGCGGCATCCTTCCGTCGGTCGAGAGCGTGTGGGCGGGCCTCTTCGGCTGGTGCGCGTTCGTGTTCTCGAGCTGCGTCGCGGCCTGTCGCAGATCTTGCTCGCGCAGACGAACCCCGCGCTCGTCATGTCGATTCGCACGATCGTGTTCCTCGTGACCGCCGCGTTCGCGTACGAGGCCGAGGCCCGCACCCGCGTGCCTTCGTGACCCTCGCCTACCGCGCGACGGCGTGGCTTAGCGCGTGAGCCACGCGAGCCGCGTTCGAGCGTGCGGATCGCGGGCATGTGCCTTCGCGGCCGCGGCGTGCGCGCCCTTCGTGTCTCCTTCCGCCGCGAGCACCACCGCCGCCGTCGCGTAGCTCTCGCCGCTCGTCCATCGGGAGGCGAGCACGAGCCGGATCGCGGCGGCAGCGTCGCGCGTTCGACCCGCCCGGTGGTAGGCCTGCGCGAGGCGCGTATAGGCCTCACCGTTTGGCCGTAGATCCCTATTTTTCTCTGCGATCGTAACGGCAAAGGCGGGGTCGTCGACCTCGCGGAGGGCGTGCTCGAGGGCGTGCCCGTACGTCGCCTCGGGGAGCTTCGTGAGGCGATCCATGTAGATCGCATGGGCCCGGCGGCGGAGATCTGCGGCTCGGTCCTTCGCGGTCGCGTCCACGAGGGCGGCGAGCGCATCCAGGAATTCGGGGTCCTCCGTGCGCGCGACGAGGCTCTCGTAGGCGCGGCGCGCGGCGTCGTGTTTGCCCTCTTCGGCGTCGAGCTCGGCGAGGTGCTCGTCGGTGTGCCAATCGCCGGGGAACGCGTCGCGGGCGGTCTCGAGCTCGCGACGCGCCTCGGTCAGGCGGCCCCGCTCGTGATGGATCTCGGCGCGCTGGAGGGCGAGCCATGCGCGTGCGCGCGGCGTGGGGCCCGGGGTCTGCGAGAGGAGCCGGAGCGCTTCGTCGTCCTCGCCGACCTTGGCGAGGGCGATCGCGAGCCGCTCGTGGTGGCCTGCACGGGGCGCGAGGAGCACGGCCTCACGCAACGAGGCGAGGCCCGCTTCGTAATCCCCGAGGGCGAAGGTCGCCGCGCCGCGGAGGGCGAGGACGTCGGCCAAGAGACCGTGATCGTCGGCGAGGCGCGCGTCGCGCTCGGGGCCCTCGAGATCGGCGATCGCGGCCTTCGACCGGTGCAGCGTGTAGTCGAGCTGCGCCTTCAAGAGGAACGGGCCTGTCTTGGTCTCTCCGCTCCGCACGCCGCGCAGGTCGACCGCGACGAACGCCGCGGCGAGGTGAGCCTCCGCGAGGCTGTAGGAGGCGTAATCGCCGCTGAGGCGTGCGTAGTCGAGGCGATACCCCGCCGCGTCCGCGAGGCGATTGAAGCTCTCCGGGGAGCCCTTCGCGAGCATCTCCGCGTTCGTGGTCCGCGCGAGGAGCTCGGCCTTCGCGCTCTCGTAGGTGGCGCCCGCGCCGAGGCTCGGCATCGCCCCGTGCGCGTGGGGCTCGGCGGCGAGCGCGCGCGCGGGAGAGGAGCACGGAGACCGCGCGACGAACGCGGCGCCGAGCGCGCCGACGAGCAGACACCCGAGCGCCCACGCCGAGGCCCGCGCCGCCCTCACCGCGCGGCCTGTCGCGGACGGGTAGGCCAATACTCGAAGCCGGGCTCGACGTCGTAGAACCAGGGTGTCGCGAAGTAAGGAAAGCTGGGTGAAAACTCGCGATCGTTCTTCGGCGGGTTGAGCGCGATATTGCGGAATGTCTCCACGTTGCAAAGTGGCACTCCCGCCGCGTTGCGATCGGCCCGCCCCGAGGTGTCGCCCGGGCACTCGCCGCCCATCTTCAAGAAGCCCATCGCGAGCACGGCGTCGTTCACTTGTTCGTCGAGGACGCGCCCGTTCGGGAACCCGAGCGGCTTGTCCACGCTAAGAGTGACCCAATCGGGGATCGCGACGTCGAGCACGATGGGCCCGTTCGGATCTTTGTTGCGCCGGATCTTCTGGGTGGTGCACGGAATGACGGACTCGATGTCGAGCAGCGGAACGTGGCGCGAGCAGGGCTCGAACCCCTTCGCGCGGAGCTGCGCGGCCCAACCGCCGTGCATCTTGGCGAGGTAGTGCCGAAACGTGAGGAGGTGATAGGCCGCGTCGGAGACGTCGGCGACGGGGGAGTCTTTCTGGAGACGATTGCCGTTGTCGTCGCCGGGACCGTTTTGACTGAAGAGCTGCCTTCGGTCGCGGTTCGCGAGCGCGGTCGACGTGAGCGCGACGCCCATCGCGTCGATGCGTTCGTACGGGCCGGGGAGCTGGAAGTCGAAGCCGGCGATGGTCTGCGCGTCGGTCGACTCGTCGCCTTCGTCGTCGGCGGGGGTCTCCGCGCTGCACGCGCTTCCGGTGAAGAGCGCGACCACGAGCGCAGAAAAAGCGAGGGATCGGCGCTTCATGGCGACACCGGCCTTCCCGAGGTGCGGCGGCCGACTTTGCCGTCGGCGGTGGCCCAAACATGGAGATCGCGGTGCCGACCTTCGGTGCCACGGAGCACCGACGAGGCCGGGATCTCGATCTCGACGAAGTGCACGTTCGTGCGGCCGAAGCCGTCGTTACGGTTCACGAAGCCGAAGGGCCGCGCGACCTGAGTGGGATCGAACGCGGTCACCCTGCGGCGCGCCGCGTCGGGGAGCGCCGGATCACCGGCCGGGTTGCCGAGGGCGACGGAGAGCCCGGCGAAGAAGCCGTCGAGGTCGAAGAAGAACGGATCGTCGGCGAGGCCCGCCATGATCCGCACGCCGGGCGCGGGCCTCAGGACCTTGCCTACGTCGCCGGCGACCTTCCTGCCGCCGAGTCCGGGCACGTTCTCGAGATAAACGCCCCACTCGTTGGTAGTTCCGCGCTTCTTTCCGAACCATATCCAAATATCGTACTCGGCCCCCATTCCCACGCCGCGCGCCTCGGCGAGGTTCGCGAACGACGCGTCGTTGTCGACGTGAATGCCATAACGAATGCTCGGATCGAAGGTGACCTCGTAGAGCGGGTCGACGCGCCAGGTGAGCGCCAATACGATGGAGTCGGGCTTGCCGGTGGGGCCGCGGTAATAAGCAAAGATGTCCGCGATGTCCGCCGCCGGATCGCCGGTCGTGGTCCCCGTCGCTTGCACGCGCACCGGATCGTTGTGATCGGCGGCGAACGTGGGCGCCGCAGACGCGACGAAGGCGAGCGCGGCGCCAAAGAGCGCGACGTGGACCGTCTTTCGTCCTTCGCGTGCACGGTTCATTCGCTTCGGCGCGGCGGCGCACGTGGACATCGGATCGAGCCCCATCGGCGTTCCCCTTTCGTGAGGCTCGACCCTACGATTCGGGGGCGCGGCAGCCCATGGGGCGAATGCCCTATACGAGCGCGATTGTCAGCTCCGAGGAGGCTTCGACGACGGCTCGGAGGCCGCGCGGACGAGGTCGTGGCGCACGGCGAAGAGGGCCGCTGCGGCGCGCGTCGACACCGCGATCTTCGCGTAAATGTGCTCCACGTGGTGCTGCGCCGTCTTGGTCGCGATCCCGAGGGCGACCGCGATTTCTTTGTTCGTGAGCCCGCGGGCGAGGTGCGACAAGACGTCGACCTCACGATCGGTGAGGCCCGAGGGTGGCCGCGAGGGTGTCTTCGAGCGGACCCCCGCCACCGCGAGCACGAGGTCGAGCGCGCGGCCGCAGAGCTTGCCCTCGATCACCTCGCGGCGGAGCTCGTCGGCGGCCTCGGACGGCGTCGCCGCGTGGCGGTGCGGACGCGCCTCGGTTCGTGCGCGGAAGGCGTCGGCGCACGCGAGGACGCGGGCTCCCCGTTCGTTGGAGGTCACCGCCGCGCCCATCGGGTAGCCGCTCCCGTCGCACCGCTCGTGGTGGAGCCCCACCATCCGCGCCTCATCGGCGTAGGCGCCGATCCGGCCGAGCACGCGCGCGCCGTGGAACGCGTGGGAGTGGGCGTGATCGCGCTCCGCGTCGTCGAACGGACCTTGTTTTTCCCATATGCCGTTCGGGACGGCGACGATCCCGAGGTCGTGGAAGAGGCCCGCGCGCCGCAGCTTCGTGACCTCGTGCGGGGCGAGCCCGCCTTCCGCGCCGGCGAGGGCGCAGAGATCGGCGACGGCCGTGGAGTGGCCGAGGAAGACGGGGGTCTTCAGGTCCGTGTAGCGCGCGAACGCGAGCGCCACGGCGTCGAGATCGCACGCGACGGCGGCTTCGGGTGCCGGCTCCGCGGCGAGGAAGTCGTCCCACGAGGAGGTGCCCTCGAGCGACGGCCAGTGCTCCTCGACGGAGGCCTCGAGCGCAACGACGAGCGCGGGATCGAGCGTGGCCCCGGACTGCTCGCGGAGGGCGGCGAGGGCACGCTCGCGACCCCCTTGGCGGTGATGGATCTCGAGCACGCTCGCGGCGTGGAGGACGCGGGCGGGGAGCTCGATCTCCTCCCCGCGGAGACCCGAAGGCGCACCGAACCCCGCGTAACGCTCGAAGATTTGGCCGAGCGCGAGCACGACGTCGTCGGTCATGCCGAGGTCCTTCGCGAGCGCGGAGGCCTGATCGCACTGCGCCTTCGCGAGCTCCGCTCCGTTGTTCGGCGCGGAGAGCGTGCGGGTGATCGCGCGCACGCGCGTGCCGAAGCCGCGCCCCGCCGAGAGCCGCCCGAGCGCCCGCCCCGCGACAGAAGCACGCGCGCGCGGGTCGAGGCCCTCGAACGTGCGGAGGACGTCGTGATCGTCGCCAGCGCCGAACCACGCCGCCTCGTGAGAGAAGCTCGTGCACCCGAGGTGGCGCAAGAGCGCGGTGAAATAGGTGGCCCGGAGCGCGGCGCCTCCGAGGCCGAGCGTGCGCCCGAGGCGGGTCGCGACGAGGCACGTTCGGAGAGAGGTGCCTACGGGCACGCCGGCCCCGAGATCGGTCGCGCTGGAGAGGGCCCCCAAGACGAGGGCGAGGCGTGGGTGTTCGTGGCTCATGGATCTCGCGGGAGGTCGAACGCAGGAACGTCGCGCAGCATGCGGACGTGGGGTCCTATTCCGGGCAAATCGAACGGAGGACCCGAGACCACGAGGCCGAGGCTCTCGTAGAACGCTGCCGCGGTCGTACGCGCGTTGCACCAAAAGATTCCTCCGCCCGCTCGCGCGACGTGCGCAAGGCAGGCGCGAACGAGGGACTTCCCGTGGCCGCTTCCGCGCACCGCAGGAGACGTGGCCATGCCGCGCAGACGAAACCCGGGCCGCCCCGACGCTGCTGGAAAAGGCTCGCCATAGAGCGACGCTATCCCCACGATCTCACCGGAGATTTTGACCGCGAAGTGCACCGTGTCGGGCGCGTCGTCGCCCTCGAACGCGCACTCCGCGAGCGGACGGCCTGGCCGGAGCACGGACCCACGGAGGGCATGGGTCTCGTGCGACGCGACAACGACGAGGACGGGGACGACGGGGCCGTCGGACATGCGTGTAAGGTACACGATCGTCAGCGTTGGACGGGATACGGCGTGCCGGACGGATCGAACGGCGAGGGCGCGACCGGCCTCCGTGGTCCCGCCGGACACGGAGCTTTGCCCTCCGCGAGCCACGCGTCGAGCCCGC